>DASQQK010000165.1:0-6018 GCA_035643435.1 Nitrososphaeraceae archaeon
TTCGCACAACTATTCTTTTAAATAACCAGCTGACGCAGGCCTAGTGGATGATTATCCGCAACGGATATGCCAAAGCATTATTCTTAGCGACGTTGAGCATTATCTTGTTTTCACAACAATTCATCGGTTTGTATAACGCAATCGCATCTGATAATAATACATATGACTATGGTTGCATAGATCCAGGTTATGATACCTCATCTCTTCCAATTAAAGGGTTAGAGAAGGATTTTATGGACCTACTAGGATGTGAAGACATCACGTCGGATACAAGTCAAACCAGGAGTGATTGGTTGCATCTTTGCAGTGGCTTAGAATTCACCTTAGTTTCATCATGTTACGCACTTGTCAATTCAGATAATACTTTAACTCTTGAAGGAGAACGAGTGCTAGGATGTATTCGTGGTGATGTCATGCTCTCTGGAATGCAATTACCACACGATCTAGATGCGCTACAGAATCTCGAAGTGCCAACAGACTGTGGCGGTACTGTGAATTGGGGACAAATAGGAAATATAACCAATTTACGTAATATCTTAGACTCACGTTTCAACTAAGACGTAATTCATTCTGAAACTTTGTTGCAAGTAAATCTATTAGATCTGACATACTTAGGTAGGTTAAGATTGAAAAAATGGTAACCGAAACCATATATGATTGACAACTAGGCTAAGCTCAACAGCTAACTTTCGGTCGTTCCTGGTGGACAGCAACTTTAGCCAGGTGTTATATCGCAGATTCTCCTCGATTATTCGTAGTTAGATCTACTGCAACATTTACGTCTGAGACAAAAATTTTACCGCCCAATGAGTCACCTAAAAATCTTTCAGCGAACTTGCCAACCAATGATTCGACTTGGTCATCTCTAATTATTACTTCAACTTTAGTCCTAGGAATAAATTCTGGAATGAATTTACCTGTACCCCTAGAAATTTCCACGGGTTCTGCCTTCACCTTTCCTCTTCCATGAATCCTATAGTGACTCATCCCACCGGTATTAGCACTTCTTAGAATGTCACTCACCTCGTCCAGCCTCCTATCAGGAATAATTATTTCCAGTTTCTTCATGTCTGCTGCATCCTCAATTATCATTTTTAGCAAATATGGCTTAAAAAGTTGCCGATTGCAGTTTGCTTGTCTGCATTCTAATTAGGTCGACTCACAGCTAACAGAAACGTGCCCGTTGTGGAGATAGCCGAGGCTATTCGATCGACTTGTTTCAACCTGTTACTTACTATTCTTCTTGTTGCTGTTCGTCAAAATACACGCTACGCTATATTATTCTGACACTCACAGCTTTGAGAATTGATACTGGTCCCGTCTCTGCGCCAATCATTAGAGTGTAATCACCAGGCAGTAAATTAGGGTCTGGGGTGAAGACAAAAGAGACCCTCTTTGTTTCCTCGTTCTCCCCAAAATCGACCGTCTCTTGGCTAAATATTCCTGTAGCATTAATTAAAGATCCACTGGGACTGAATGAACCTGAAGAAAGCAAATGTAAGGTAACATTACTGCTGTTTCTTGGTGTAATATCCAACTGGATATTCACACTTTCTCCCCTCTTAACTGAAAAATCAGGGGAAGAAACGTTAACTGAGAATGGTAATGCTTTATCTGTGAGAATCCTTCCAATCTTGTTTTCAGTCCACTCAGTAAACCATACTTCCTCAAGTCCACCCGCAGATTCACCTACGGCAAATTGAAGAGCGTTGGCAATTCCACATTCCGAGGTAGTTGCAACCGCGCAGTTTCCCCATAACTTGTTCTGAGTGGGGATCCAATATTCTATAAGAGTACCGTCCGCTGGCTGAAAGTTGGCGATCTTGTTACCAATATGTTCGTTGAACCATACTGAAGATGAACCAATATCACTAGAATTGCTGCCTATCCCCCTATTATTTTCTGACTTTATCCAGTAGGGGAGTGTATATGTATTCTCTATAGCGATGTCTGGATTTGATCCGTGGACTCTGGAAGATAGTTGCGAAGTCGCATATTCGGTGATGTTACCAGTAGCAGGATCTAATCTGAAGAATATGTTTGTAGCATGATCTGTCCCCCAAATGTAACTATTATCTCCGCCATAATTGTCATATGTAATTGCAAGCCCGACTGGCGAGCGGAGATCTGCAGGAAGATCGTATGTTCTAAAAGTGTTGTTCTTCAAATCATATCTAAAAATCTGACCTTTCACATCAAATGCTAGAACCGAGACCCACAAGGCTTCATTTTTTCTGTCGAATGCAATCGACCCCGTACTTATTAGCTCAGGGTCTACTAGGCCGCTAAAGTTATTTATGGGCAGAGCAATCTTTTCAATACCATCCGAAGTACCATTTTTCATTTTAAGCATGTCACCAATCCAAATGGCTGGAGAGCGGATTCCAATGAAATAAATCCTGTCATTCATCTCATCTATTTCGAAGCTAACCGGATAGGCAGTTCCAAAGGCCTCAGGCTTCTCTGGAATATAAAATACATCAAATTGATTTGAGGAGTTGTTATACTTCCAAATTGAATTTTGGCGTTCATCTGTAAACCAAATATCAACACCATCTGTACCGCTGTTGCCATGCGCCTCTGCCACCTTGACATCCCATACCTGTGAAGATGATATTGGATTTTGTCTTGAAGGCCAGAGTGGTATCTGCACTTCATTCCCAAACTCATCTTTGTCTATACTGTATTTTCCCAATGTCCCATTCTTCGTGGAAATATACCATACTGTCCCTTGATTTCCTTGATTGCCATTCTCTACTGCTATTCCTAGCGGCATCTCACATCTCCCAGGCAAGGCATATTCTACTACATATTCAGTTGCATTGGATGTAGTGCCTAATCCACAAAATTGCCTTACATATCTTTGTATAGATTGCTTCTGTGAATCAGATACTAAATCCGAAGTTGAACCATCACGTGTGAGGTTTTCTGACCCTTGGGGAGCAGTGAACACAAATAGAATAGCGATAGCTACCGATACCGCAATGACGCCCAAAATAACAAGGATTGCAATTTTCCTTTTGGGAGCAGAGGAAACTGGTGATGAACCACTTTTTTTGGGTGCCATTGATAAGGAGGACTATAAAATCTAATAAATATTTTAGGATGAAGAATATTTATTTGATCATGATTGGGCCAATGGTGAAGGGCACGGGTTCTTTACAATAGTCTCTGACAACTAAGGCATTGGCAATGAATTAGCCAGTTTGTGAGAGCGTGTTTCATGTCAACTGTGTCATTGATAGTGCGTTCGCTGAATCTGGTCAGCAGGTATCAGTTTGCTACATAATTTGAAAAATATTTCTAGTTCTTCCATCCCATGGATAGTAGTTAAGATGGGGAATGAGATGATGATATGACCAATAAACAAATTTGTTACTCTCCTAGACGTATAATAAACTTCTATGAACTCACGTCAAGCCTTAAATCGTCTCTTGACTAGACGATAACCTGCTTCTGCTACGAGTTACTAGCAGACGATTTTCAGTCTGTTCTGGTTAGATAATCTGGCTTTCTGCAGTAGCGAATACCGCAGTTCTTGGACATTTATGATTATATCTTCAAAACCTGGCCTATTGGATAGCAATAAACAAAGTCGGAGTTACTAGCGCCATATCGCTTGCGATATCATTCGTAAGAAAATGATACATCCTAACTAGTAACGTGTCCGGAATCCGCAAGGATGATCACCACCTCCTTCATAGAATCCTCAATGTGTCTTGCGATTGATTCTAGAAACTCTTCGCCTATTGAAACACCACGAGAAGATACGATATCGCCTAACCTCTCGACGTCGGTCTTATTATCAACCTTATCTAGATCTAACTTGATACCCTGCCTTCTAATCTGTAGTAAAAAATCATCCAGCATTTCATAGTCGTTATTGGTAACTCTGAGTTCTGGATGTCTATCTTCATATTTATTCTTGATAGCCAGAAAACGGGTTTTCTGAGGTTCTTCCAACGCTCCAAGTGTATCCGTCTTTATAATTATAACGCCTCTCTGTCGTGATATCCCCCACGGTGTAATGAATGTATCACTATGAGCAAAGATCTTATCCCTAAGTAGGAGCAACTCTTGATTATACCAATATGTTTTGTTCTGAAGATAGTCCGCATAAGCGGGATGAACCTCACGATGTTTAATCGGAAAATCTTTCTGATGATCTGTGAAACTTCTATTTCCACCCCTTCCACGTGAGAGGCCAAGAAGTTGTTCTATTAGTTTCGCCAACTTATTCATTATGATTCGAGCAATGTTAATGAATGATTCTACATCAAACTGCAGAGTATTCATTAATCCATATTGTTTGAGCCAAAGCGAAGAGGATTCGTTATCGTACTTTTCGTTTGGTGGAGGTATCTGTCTGATCCTAGTGTCATTACTACCGACTTCTTTGCAATCTTGTTTGAGCCTCTGCCAAGCGATTCTTAGCGATTCTAAGTATTGAGAATAGTCAAGGTATGCATGATACACGTGAGTATCTTCTCTTCTTTTTGAATAGACCATACGAAACGGATCTTCTTGAAAAAAATCATCTAGCTCGAATGCCGTGTGGTTCAGAACTTTCACTCACCAGTCCTACACTCTAACTCATTAGAATAACATAAAAACTAAATGAAACGGAAATAACACCTGAAACCCATGTCAATGTCAGACGCCTTATCCCGTATCCAAAAGCTGGAATGCAATAGCGAATGACGCAGTTTGAAGAGGATATAGTCGTCGCCTTAGCCCCAGTACAACAGGATTTCATCTACTAGTTTTATGTGTCCTTCGACATTCTTTATGAGGTCTGGATAACGTTGACTTCTGGCCTTCATTTTTTGGAATGCATCACGTCCTGGAATTATTAACTCAACAAAAATCTGAATGATTTCAGGTTCATAGTAACTGATTATGTCGTCATCAACTATTATTTTTTTATGAACAAGATAACCAAAATATCTACATTCCTTCATGACTTCCTCGACATGGAATAGGAATACTGACGGACTTGTTACCTCTTCCTCTACCAGGGATTCAATTTTAACCTCAAGTAGTCTTTCATACTTTGTATTTATTTTATCCATCTGCTCTCTAGCAATCTTGATCTGATCTGATCTCTTGTTTCGCCGGTAAGTAAATGCGCTAACAATAAAAGCACTTGCAGCTACTCCGATTGTCATCAGGCTCAGCCAGTCAATACCACCAGAATCAGACATAAGGCTCATCTATGTCCGAGTAGCTTAGGTTCGAAGTATAAAAATTATGAATACTGAACGCCGAGTGCTAAATATTTAGCACCATCGTTGATTTCCTAAGCGGTGGCACCTGAATTGACAACGGTAGCACCAGCAACACTCATTCCTATACGACAGACAAACAAACGATAACAACTTATCATAGATAGAATAGATTTGAGTTTGAGCACCTAAAAAATAGTAAATTGTAGAACTGCATACAGTGTAACAATCTTAGGGCATAGATTACATAAAAATCTTATATAAGCAAACTCTGTAATAATTCTTTTACTAACATAAGATGGATTTGCGTGTATTGCAACAAGATTATGGACATAACGAACTTCACAGAGTTTATCAAGGAAAGTGACAATCCTAGTAGTGAAATACATGGATGGAAGCGTCTGATTGAAGAAGAAGAAGCGGCGATCTTAGCTTAGCCTTTTCAGCCACTAACAAAGTAATACTTCGCTTCTCCTCTTTGTTTGCTATTATCATGACCATAGATATCACATAGATACTTTTTAGAATGTTCAAAGCAATACCAACCTTTGTTTTTAGGTTGTTCTTGATGATTATAACGTTGGACGTGACGGTTAGAGGGAAAGTGTCTTGTCATTTCTTATCGGCTCATAATAATCCCTATAATCGCGAATGCAGATATTCCTACTCCTATCCCTATCCCAATAGCCCAGATTAATGCGAAGTTAATGTTTACCATTTTTACTCCTATTCCGATGCATCTTATATCTTAAATCCTTTGATTTGTTTACGAAGTTCTTTCTTTATAGCCTTC
>DASQQK010000166.1:0-2619 GCA_035643435.1 Nitrososphaeraceae archaeon
ATTTGCATATGTCTATTTATTCTGATTATACTGATACTACTATTGTTAACTTTGAGGCTGCTTAAAACATTGATTCTGATTAATAGCCTAATGTAAATAATTCGAGCTTTAGCAAATTCCATGCAGCCTGTTTTATCTACATACAATTTCATAGATCATCAAATGCATTTTCATATAGATGAATTTGAAGATAGATTTCTAAGTGATGGAGGCATTTGTAAGAGCGTAGCATTTGTTGTAGTAACCTCAGGTGGTAGACCATATTTTTCTCTCAATGCTTTTTGTTGTTGTTCTAAAAGCCTACTTGAATATGTTGATCCAAGATGCCCAAACCAGACATAAGTAATTATTACCAAAGAAATAGAAATTCCCATTACGAGTATAGCCCATGCGACAGGAACTAGATCTGAGCCTTTATCACCTTTGTATGTTGGTTTATCATGTTTCTCATCCTTGGACATATAGCAAGTACATGAACTTAATTCCATATAAAATGTCCAATTATCTATGAGATATCCTAGATCCTAGTAGCATCAAGTTACAACATTCTGCAGATATTAGATTCTGGGTCTAAATGATAAGAATAACTGTTTTCATTGGCAGATTACGATTACGACCGCCCTCACAAATTACTGCATATATCTACATTCTAGCCTAGACGAATTTTACTAATTGCAATAAATCAATTGTATTTCTTAACTTCCAACTATGACTTGTTTAGGGGCATAATGAACATATTTTCTATTTTAGCGAGCGATTTCGCACTCTGTCTTCCGAATCTTTTCCATTTGATTTGAACCATATTTCAAATGATATATTTCAGTCGCATCATCTTCAATTCTATGAAGTATCTGTTCCACTTCTTGATGTGATGTATCCTCATTTTCGTTGTGTAGCATGGCTGGAAGCAATTCATTTAAACCTCCCATACTTGTACCGTCAACCTCAACATGCATAAATCCATTAAATAGCGAAAGTCAAACGCATGCTACAGAATGCGCTCCATAATATGAAAAGAAGTAGCTGAAGTACTATAGTGCTGCTGTTCTGATTGTAATAAGGTTCTTCAATCCTGCCTCAGATACATCAGTTATCTCAGATACCTATTTCAATCATAATCTGAGGATCTTGGTTGCAAAGAAAAGAAGTCTTGTGAGCGAGGGTAGGAGTAATAGTTGTAGTGGTATTGAAAGCCTGTTTATGTTGCCAGCTTCTAACTACTAACTAACCAATGGTAAGGTACCTTCCTTAATATTATAAGGATGTTTTGTAAAAGTACGTTTGTAAGGCAGTGGTCAGTTTGAATGGCCTGCAAAGGTATTTGCAAAAGGCATAAGGCTCTAAAACCTATAAGCAGCTGGAGCCGCTATGCATTAGGTCAGAGAAGGTGTCAAATATGCTCTGTGTTTATTGAATGGAATGGCTTGTGTTGTCCTTGTTGTGGATACCGATTAAGATCCAAACCTAGAACCACGAGGGGCAAAGCAAAGTTAAGGCAACATATAAACGAGCTTCAGCATAAGGGACAAGAACTACTTTCATCTCAATCTAATTTCTTAGTAAATCGTCATACCTATAATTCGAGGTCTTGAGGGACTTCCAAGAAATATATGCAGAGATTCTAGGATGTGCACAGTAGGTCAGGGTATCTCAAAAACACGAGTTATTTATGAGGTCCAATTGTCATTTAAACAAGTCAAAGAATACCTAATTGTTGTACTAACTATATGTGAATGCGCATAGCAAGTCTAAAGCAGACAGTAGTCTATGTGAAAGTATGTTTGTAGGAATGGATGTTCACAAGAATTATCTACAGATAGCTGTCCTAAATGAGAATGGAAAGGTACTGGATAATTCCAGAGTAGACAATAACCTGAGCAAGATAGCTAAATTCTTCGACCGTCTTGATCATAATAGAAGAAGTACTAAGATTGTAATGGAATCATCTGGTCTTTGGTATAACATATACGAATGCCTGAACAATAAACACTTTGACGTCAGACTATCTAATCCATCCAAGACAAGAGCTATTGCATCAGCTAAAATAAAGACTGACAAACTTGATGCCATTAAATTAGCTGATTTGCTAAGAGGGGGATACATAGCAGAATGTTATATACCTTCTAGAAGGACGATGGAACTGCGAGAGTTAGTAAGACATAGGGCTGCGTTAGTGAGAATGAGAACTAAACTAAAGAACAAGATCCATAGTATCATGTCTATGAAGGGCATCTCCATATCATACGTCAGTACCCATCTTTTTACCAAAGGATATATGGAGAAGCTAAAAGAACTCGATGATTATAGAATTAATGGTTATCTTAACATAATTGAATCTTTGAACGATGAAATTAGTACTGTATCTAAGAAGATATTACTTCTTGCCCAAGAAGATGAAACGGCCAGATTATTAATGACCATCCCAGGTATTGGATATTATTCTGCTCTGCTAATAGTCAGTGAAGTTGGAGACATAAGCAGATTTCCTGATTCATATCATCTATGCTCATATGCAGGCCTAGTACCGTCAACACGTAGCTCTGGTGGATTAACGTACCATGGCAGCATTACGAAGACAGGGAGTAAATACTTGCGATGGATAATGCTAGAATGTCTTCA
>DASQQK010000167.1:0-26641 GCA_035643435.1 Nitrososphaeraceae archaeon
AGGAGGAACTTCTCTAAACATATCCCCTTCTACGTACGTGCAACGATCTTGTACTCCCACTTTGTTTGACCACAATAAACTTTCATTCTTAATGAGAGTTTTTAACTCTAATATGCTACCTTTCATGTGGCGATATTTCAAGAGTAGGTTGCTGAGAAGGTGTCCGTATCCCCCACCGATGTCGCACAAATGATCTATTTTGGAAAAATCATACCTGCTAAGTGCGTCTAATACCCAAGTCGTTTGATTCATGGAATAACTAGTCATTGCCCGACTAAATACTTCAGCATATTCTGGATTTACTTCGGCATATTCAAACCCCTTAGCTCCGAACTCGCGGAGGAACGCATTTTGTTGACCATCTTGAACCATTGTGGGTAGGTGCTTCCAGATCGCATAGTGTTCAGGTCCTTCTTCTAATAATATAATATCTCTTAGCGTATGTGGATGATCTTTCTGAAGGAACTCCCCTTGGCTAGTTACTAAGAAATTATGGCCATCTTCTTCCTTCAAGAAACCTAGTGAGCCAAGAGCCCTTAGAAGCCGATATGTCAATGCAGGGTCAAGATTTAGATGCTTTGCAATATCGGATGTATTTTTGATGTTTGATGTTACACAATCGAAGACCCCCAACTTGACACCTGCATAGAGTATTTGGCTCTTCCATCTCCCAAACATGATATCTAATACTTTTTGATCGTCTGCCTGTGGAAGTGAGTCTTCATAATCCTTGTCGATGATATTGTTTTGCAATATGTGAACACGACTCAATAAGAGGCTTAAACTTTAAAGGTTTTTGACGTTGTGCTGCTGTTATTGTGTGACTGAATGGGAAGTGTAAAGAAAAATGTGATTGCATAATAGCGAGGCATTATGCGATCACACCGCATCAATCTTAAATCTGAATAAATAAGTCGTACTACTCCAACCAAACAGACGATCTCTTGATCCAGTAAAAGATGGTAGTCAGAGTGGTTGACTGAACAAAGTACAAAGTTTAGTGGAACAAGGATTGGTATTCCTATTCTGCTAGCTTATAGGCTACAAGTTTGTTCTCCTGCATAAGAGGTATTATAATCACACTTTGGTTTGGTATGAATCCTAGGTCAGCTGCGCCTCGTGTATGCAAATCTATCATAGTTGTATACCCAGTTCCGTTTGCGTTAACAGTATATAGCTTTCCTGCAGGGTTGTCAGTAACATAATAGTATGTTTCCGTAGCATCTGATTCTATTCCATCAAGGCCGCCAAAAGGAGAAGTCTTTCGTTCCTCTCCAAAACTGCTTATTGTCTTATTCTTCAAATCTACAACTTCTATGCCGGCGCCAGGGTTACTCATATTTCCCAAAGAAGCAACAACTAACCTATATTTGGCATTGTCAACATGCAGACCATTTGGACCTTGTAATCGTGGGCTTTGTAACCAGGCTTGTAGAGACGCATTATTGTTATTGCTAGCATTATTATCGAGCTTGTATATAGAATTGGTAACTGTATCAGATACATAGATATTTCCCTGATCATCTGATGCAACATCATTAAGGAAGGCGCTTCCTGGTGCGTTGAATCGCTTCATTATTTTTCCACTTTCAATATCTATTTCGACTAGATCTGTGATATCTGAAACATACAATCTATTACTATTATTATTGATAGCCATACCTTTCGGTGCGTTTAGTCCTGTTGTCCAATTTAACTCAATAATACTTCCATTAGAAGGAGAAACCTTAGAAATAAATCCGTTCAGATCTTTCTGGTCTGGTTTCCCATCTATGTTTGAAACGAACAATACATTTTGTTTAGGCGCATAGATAACTGATTCTGGGTTCTTCAATTCAGCCGGTGTTTCCCATAACAAACTGATCTCCGTCTGTCCTCCTCCTTTTCCCTGTTGTGCTTGTGCATGGACGGCATGGTTGCTGTGGTCGGGCATATTAGTTCCTACTCCACTAATTATTGTTAGTAGAAGCAAAGAAGTCAGAATCATTGCATGCTTTCTAATTTTTACGATCAATATCTATTGAGCCCGCAGAACGAGTAATAAACCTAACACCATATCTTCATTACTCCGCCTCTTATCTAGTCGAGGCATCACACATTTTGCATGAGCCAGCCTCGGACAGTATCGGTTCTGATATAGGATTCTATGTAAAGGTAAAGGTAAAGGTGCAAAAAAGAGACCCCTGTCGATTCGCATGTCAATATAACTTCTCAGAGAATTTGACTTACTCCTTGTTCTCCCACTGAGATGTTATAAGATGCAAAAATGTCGTTAACCCGAATATAGACCACTTGGAGATTCGATCGATTTGATGTGAGTCTACCTCTTTCCCTCTTGTTATAGATTATCGTTTGCCCAAAACTTAACCTTAAATAGAATTGATTCCTTAAATAGTAGGACATGGATCAAGAAAAGGGCCATTACAAATGTGAGATGTGTGGCACCGAATTCAGTTTGTCGCAAGATCTAGTTTATCATAAAGAATATTCTAGATATAGAAGACCTGGATGTTGCTGGCAATAGGTGCAAAGCTGAATCTAATCTATCAATAATTCCGCGATGCTGTGGTTGGATCACTAGAAGGTCTAAAATTCTTTGGATTATAGGTTGCAAAAGGGTCATGATACTATAGGTTGGAATCTAGATAAAAAGTTCAAGGTCATAGCGCCAATGTAAAGCTATAAGTTGTCATTTTCAAAAAAATAAGAAGGGAGCTAGTGTCCCTATCACGCTCTTAGGAAGGTTCTACCACCAATTGTCCAGTCATGACCGGCAGATGATATTTGCAGTAATACTGGAAAATCCCTTCTTGGTCTGCAATAAAACTAACTACACTACTTTCTCCCCCAGCAAGATCTAAATCTATACCGTAGGGTGGGCCGATCGTAAATGTATGTCTCTCACTCGTATTAGGGTCTACGTTGTAGAAATGAACTGTTACGTTATCACCTTTGTTTACAACCATTGTAGGGAGGGAATATGCATCACCTGGGATTCCAAGAGTTTCTTCATCAACTTCAGGAATTTCAACACTAAAGAGATAGAACTCCTTCTGACCTGGAATGGATAACGTTGCATTAACTGGCGCCGTTGACATTGAAGATTCGTTACTTTCCTGGGCAAAGACGATTTCTTGGTTTGGTGGCCATAAATTCAATGAGTACCCGAATGCAATTACTGCAGAGATGCTAGCTACTATTACAGCGACAGGCAAGATTTTCATGCTAACATTAGTTTTTGCTTTCAAGAGACTGTTTAGTATTTAACCTATCTACTTTATTAGCAGATCGGCAGTATTATTTTGTTAGTGTAATGCACTGCGGTACGACTGTCGAAAACCCCGTGACATGTTATAGAGGCGGTATGAAATACGTCACTATCTCCACTCTCATTCCTTAGTTACTGTCCCCACGATCCGCTCCTTGGATCCTATCTACAGATTGGCTAAGTTCACTGATTGGCCTAGGTCAGCCTATGGTTTGGGCGACGTATCTTTATGCTACTAAATTTCAGCTAACTGGATAGATTAATGAATTCATATATTGTCCAATACAAGCTCTACTACAATGGTGTCGAGGGTCAGAAGAGAGTAGATTTTAGACTAGGGATAATAATCCCTGTGGGTCATTTTACATTGAGTACATACGTAGTTGTATAATTCCATCCTACTGGACCGTCATATTGATTACCATCAATTTCAATCGTAGAAGTTGAATTAACATCACCCTTTGCTACAAGTTCATGTGTTCCCAATGGTAGAGGTTTAAGAAAAAGCCAATTTCCATCTGCAACAGCTTGTGTAGTCTGAGACGTTAAATTCAAAATATTGTTTTTAGGTAATGTAAAATTGAAAAGATCTGTTGTGATCCGATAATAAACTAAATTTGGTAAAGAGATACCATCAAGTGAAGCATTTCCTCCCACTACCAGATCTTGCATAAGTTTAGCGCATCCTGTTAGTTCCTGTTCTGTTCTAAGTGATGGAAATTCTGCATAAGAGCATTCAGAATTTAAAAGTGTTATAAGCAACGCGGTATTTTGTGGTATTTCGCATGTACGTGTGACTGGATGATTATATGACAATGTAAGGAACCATACTGGACCACTTTGTTTTTCTCCACAAAATCTACCAGTATCATCATATGATGGATTTTCACCCCAAGGAATAGAATAACTCCATTGCCACCACTTCTCAGTCCAGTCTCCGTAAGACACATTAAAAGGGTTTGAATCGACAGTATAAACTAGATTAGAAACATCAAGATTTGTGTTATTGCCAAATGCAGTATTGTTTGAAACTTCTCCTCTGCTGAATGACACAACGTTGGATAGGCTTGCTAGAAGCAAAATCAGAATTAAGGTAAGAAGGAACAATTTTTTTATCATAGATGCTATCTAGATTGTATTTAAATACGCTGACTAGGTTTGTTTTGATTCGGGACTCCATGAACAGCAAAAGCAATTCTGCCAAAATGAGAATAGAATGACAATAGAATTATTGTCTTTGTAGTACAGCAGGGCTGTTAATCAATATATCGGTTTTCGAAATTTCTAACTCGCGATCACTTTGCGCATTTTGAATATCTCGTACGGATTTTAACTCCCTCGCCGTAGCATTATCATTCCACTTTACAAAGTTTAATTTTACTATCGGGCTGTATCCTTTATCTTCTGGCAATGCACTTGCAACTCCAAGCTGGAATCCAAACGCTCCTTCTCCTTTAATTCCATTTAGAAATTCATAACCTTGCTGTTGAGCTGATTCTGGAATAGAGGATAAAGATGGGGCATAATTTACCTTGTATCCCAAGTTCTCAGTTATTGAAGTGGCCGTCTGATTATCTGAAGCGTCAGTGGCAATAAAGTATGCCGTATTTCCTTTTACATATCCTTTCGATAAAGGAAAAGTAATTAAATTGTCTGTATTAACGGTGGATGTTGCCGCTATCTGATTGGCAACAGCTGTTGGTATGAGCAATGTCGCAAAAGCTAGGCACAAAATTGGTTGAACGCTTGTTAATACGATTCTTGGCATAAGAAACATTTTGATCATCTCAATAAATTTGCTTGCTTATTGGGATGAGGAGTAATGGGATCAGGAGTAAACTGCACTGTACACACATAGGTCGAATACTACGTAGATTTCAAACAGAATTTTGCTCTAGATGTGACTTATCGGGTCATAGCCACCAGCTAGCTATTCTTCTGTTAATGGATTTATGGATCGATCGTGATTAGATAAATATATTCATACAAATCCCTCTACACTAGTAATGGATACTAATCTACATTAGCTTACATTAGCTAACTTTACATTAGCTTTAAGAGCCGACTCTCATTAGCAGAAAAAGAAAATCAATAAGTGATGTGCTGGAAAATTATGGTGGGTCATTAAGTTGTCATAATTGCAGCTTCGCCACGCGCGTTAGTAGACAGCTCCACTGCTACATGTACGTCTGTCACAAATATTTTTCCACCTAAAGGATCACCACCCAGTCTTTCAACCAACTTGCCGATCAAGGGTTCAACTTGGTCGTCCTTAATTACAACTTCAACTTTGATCCTTGGCCTATATTCTGGCGTATACTTCGCGGTGCCCCTTCCAACGGTGACGTCCTGGGCCTTCACTTTTCCTCTTCCTTCAATTTCGTAGTGACTCATCCCTCCAGTATTGATATTCTTCAACAATTCGCTTACCTCGTCCAGCCTTCTATGTGGAATAATTATTTCAAGCTTTTTCATAAATTATAAACTCCCAATTTTGCACTGCAGTTTGTGCTTAAAAACCTTATGATTGCAGTGCGATGGCCTGCAGCTTGTTATTATCAAGGGTACTCATGTTGCAGTGACCCCCCATTTAATGGGTGTTGAGTCAACTCGGTTCATCCTGGGCCATGCCAACAGGGTGCATCCAAAGAATTACCCACCTATTCTGGATGGCTTCCACCGGATAGTATGATACTAGCTTCTTCTCTAGGTTTACTTTCTCCACAATAGATCCAAACTCCCCGTCAATGGCCTTCTGGAAGCTCTTTAGACCTGAAAATGACTCACTACTGTTTGTAGAAAGTCTCTTGTCAGAATCAGCGATTTTAGTATCGTTAGAGTCGATGTATACAATTCGCTCGCCTTCTGTCAGATTGAGTGACTGAAGCTCTTTGTTCAGAATGTTTAAATCTAGAGATCCAACCCAAATACCTGTCAAATCCCCTTCGCCAGTCTGTGAATAAACTGGTACTGCTATCACTGCGCGTTTAAGGCCAGAAGCTGTCGAAGTTATTATGTCCCCCAAGTATGTATCATTAGTAGCAATAGCACCTTTGAAGTAATCACGGTAGGCAAGATTATTTTTTGTCTGGTTTCTTTGCAGAGAACCAGGCTCTAAGAAGTACGTATCACCATTTGGCATAATGAATGCTATTCCCGCGATATCGGGATAATTAGAAACAATGTTCTGTGCAATTCTCCTTTTTTGTAAATCTGAGTCTGGTGGAATCCCATGGAATATCTCCAGAGTGGCATTCAGTAAGCTTGAATTAGGCATACTTCTTATTTCAGATAAATTGCCCGTAATTTCCATAATTGCAGCGGCATCTCCGAGTCTGTCCTGTAGACTATTTGCTAAAATCTGTAGTGCTAGAATATTGTTCCTATCAGTTGCGTTAACCATTCTATAAGTTTCAGTTCGATTGAGATTGTCGCTTGATGACATAAGAGTGTGTGCAGGTAAGATAGTCAGCAAGCATGAGAATAACCCAATTATTACGAATGTTCCAGTATTCAAATTGATTTGTTTCCTATAGGCCAATTGAAACTCCCAATTATTATGCGTTCTACTGAAATCTTCAATTCGCGAAAGCTTGCTAGTTTGGGTTTTCCAGTTGATCCGCCCAGTTCAATACCACTTAGAATCAAATCTCGAACTATGCATTAGCTATCCTCATATAGCATCACGTTATTCTGTGACACATTTGATCCTGTAGAAGGAATGGAGAATGATATCATTCGTCTGGCGTTTCAGCGAAAGGAAAATAAGAGATACCCGATCTAGTGAACGGATGTTTAAACTCATGACCGCGTGTCTGCTTTGTGCCTCCTTTATGGTCTTGGTTACCATATCTCATGATGCTTTTGGGTTGAGATTGTTTCCCACAATTCCAGCAGATGAGATCATTGCTACTGAATATATCAAGAACGATACTGTATTAGTAAATCCATTTAGCGAAGCGGCTGCTAACGCATCGTGTGAAAATGGAGATGCAATTACAGCTGGTGGATATTCCATAGGTTTCAGTTCCCCAGGAACCCTCGAAAATGTATACTTATATGCAGATAAACCGATTCATCTGGAAACTGACACCAGTTCACAAGAGGGTTGGCAATCTGGCGTGGCAAATGACCAAAACGAAACTGTGAGTATTACTGCTTCAGTGTTATGTACTGATATTACTTCATGACGAAACGGTGAACGAACTTTGAATAAGTCATCATCATTAGCAATACGGACGTGAACGAAGCTAATAATTAGACGCTATCTCTTTATTGAAAGTTTCTATTTGTTGATTAAAATCATATATCGGCCAAAAATGAATGCGCTTGACTCCGGCATCATGAAGTTTGTTTATTTTCTTTATGCACATATCAACAGATCCCAAAAGGAGTGATCTTTCCAAATCCTCTGGTAATCTACCTAATGCTGGAGATAATATGTTTTTTACCATCCTGTGAACCTTCTCTCTGTCATTACCAATGTATCCAAACATACTCACCATGGAATTCTGAAATGATTCTGTATCCTTGCCATTAGATTTTCTGTATGAAAGAACCATCTTCCATTTTTCTTTGAATTTCTCTGGAGTAATGTTATAAGCAGATGCCATCCAACCATCCCCGTACTTTGCCGCTCTCTTAAGACCCACTTCTGAACCCCAACTTCCTATTAAAATTGGGGGATGCGGTTTTTGAACTGGCTGTGGCTCATTAGATATGTCCTCCATTCTGTAGTATCTCCCCTCAAAATGCGCCAGACCTGACTTATCACTAGTTTCTGAATTCCAAAGTAGCCATAACACCTGTAAAGCCTCATCGAACCTTTTCCATTTATCTTCATAGGATATTCCACATACATCATAGTCTTTTTTAGATGAACCAGGTCCGACACCTGCAAAGAGCCTACCAGAAGATATGATGTCTATGGAAGATAAAGTTCTGGCAGATATGATAGGATTTCTAATAACTATGTTTAAGATGGAAGTCCCTAGTTTTATCTTGCTTGTGATTCCTGCAACTGCAGACAATGTGGTTATAGCATCTAACCAGCTTGTAGTAAACACAATATGATCATTTACACTTAATGAATCGTATCCTAGTTCTTCTGCCCTTTTTGCAAACAATAGAATTTGTTCTCTTGAATGTTTTGCTCGATTTCCATCAAATCCTATAATAGGCAAATGAACTCCAAACTTTATCCCATCCATTGGCTAGAAGTATTATCGACAAAATTAGATAAAAAGTCTCGTTTCATGCTAAAGTAATGTTGAACTCTGGTGGACAGTCGAGTAGCGGGAGCATACAATAATAAGCCCTGACACATTCGATCTTATGCATTGGAAGCCGTCAAAGAGAATAGAACTTTGTTTTCTGTTATGGAAATAGCACAGGTATAATGTTTCTATTACGGGGATATTTTATATATTGAACCGTCATATCCGAGTACATACAGATAACCATCGTATGGATTATCCTTCATATCCGTGATAACTCCAAACCCTCGACCAAATATTACTGGCTCAAGTTCCTCATAATTATCTGCGATCTTGTCAGCAAGTGGACCAGAAAGTGACAATCCTGTTCTGTCTTGATTCAGTCTAAAATTATACAAATTGCCTGTATTTACATCACCCATAAACATCGTATTCAGATACTGTGTACCTAACTTATCTGAACTGAGAAACTGAAGAGCAGTCGGACCAATAGTCTGCTTCGATACGAATTCAGGATCCCTATATTTTCCCTCTCCATTAAAAGTCACTAGCATTTCATCTAGATTGGATTCAGGAGATGAAGATGAAGACGACGCCGATGATGATGCAATACCCGTTACCTCAGACCAGCCACTATTAAAACCAGGTAATACTAGGTTTATCTCATCATTATCGTCTGCACCATTCTCACTCTCCCATAGGTTTCCGGTCACAGGGTCAAAATCCATTCCAAAACTATTACGTATACCGTATGCGTAATAGTAGCTAGCAATAGCTGATGATGATGAATCACCCCGTGGGAAAGCAGTCAAGTGTGGAAAGCTGTTTACGGGATCACCATTTTCAGTCACCCTTAAGATCCCACTTGTTCCATCAAGAGGTTCCCCATCTTGGACATTTTGAGCTTGCCCATGGTGACCCCCGACATCTCCTATGGCTACGTATACGTTATGATCCGGACCTACTACAACTTTACCACCATCATGGTTATTTTCGGCACCCTGGTCAGGCGAATTTGCTGGAAGACTCAAAAGAAGCTTTGGATTGACCAGCTTGTCATCAAGCAGTTCAAATCTGTAAAGACGATTGGCCATTCCCTGTTGCATTCCTTCTGATTCACTATCGCTATTGCTGTCTGCATCACCGTCATCACTAATATCTTCGTCACCATTATCATCATCCTTTCCCATATTCGATACTGTAGGGAAATTATTACTCACGATACTAGATGACGCAGGTTCGGTGAAGTAGAGGAAGACATAAGTAATTGGATTATTAGGATCAGTGACGCTATCTGAGTTCACTTTATCTACAGCAATTCCAAGCATACCCCATTCTATCTCCTTACCCACATCACTAACCGTTAGAACAGCTTCTGGTAACAATACGCCATCCTTAATTCTGTGTACTTTGCCTTCATTTTTTTCGAGGAGAAGAATATCATTAGGTCCTATAAACTCCATACCAGTGGTGATGCCAAGTTCTCCTTGAAAGATCCTTTCAACCTGTAGGTTTGGATCTTCTAGAGTGGGTCCTCCTGAAGCCGGTTTTGCTTTAGTATATGCAGCATAGGAATATTGAACATTATCATGTTGTTGATCATGCTGAAACAGGTTAGTAGTTTCATCAGACAGTATTGAACTAATGGTGTATGCGCCTACCATTACAAAAATGATTGATGTCACTATGATAGAGGAGTACAAGAATACTGAAGACAGCGATGACGAATTCAATAACCTACTCACTAGAATCTTATTGTACCTTCATTTTATTGGTTTTTGAAAAATTTATCGTAATAGTCTTTATAATAAATCTGAGCATTTCATGTCCAGTATCGATCTAAAGAGACATTTGCAATACATACGAATTCTTATCATCCCAAGTATGTATCTGGTTGGCAGTGATTGGGGACACAACCATCAAATCGAAGATGTATTAATGGACCGTGCTGGGATGAACTGTACCTCAAACCGTGACACAAGAACATCTTCAACTTCTCCGTACCCACACATACTGAGAGCAACGTGACTGGGATATCGTAATCTCTTTTGAAATTAGTAGTCAAAGATGATCGTCTCGAAAGATTATTATCGGAGCGGATCATCATCATCAGCAGCGTTAAGTGAACAGAGTCATTGTGACTGAATATTTATAATAACACCATTTGATCATAATAATACGTAATGATTCCCCCTAGGCATCCAACTCATATCGAACCTCATATTAAAGAAACTAGTTACATTAGAGATTTAGTATTTGGATTTGGAGACGGAGTTAACACATCTTTGGGGATCATTGCGGGTGTTGGCGGTGCTATAATTGCTGCAGATATCGTTATCCTTGCTGCTCTCGTAGGAATGTTTACAGGGGCGAAGGCTATGGCAGTACAGAACTACCTAGCTGTTAAATCCCAGAGAGAGATACTAGAATCAGAAATAAAGAGAGAAGAATTTGAAATAGATAATACTCCTGAGCAAGAGAGGCATGAAATTGAGGAGATATACAAATCGAAGGGATTTGAGGGAGATGATCTTAAGACAGTAGTTGATCGAATAACATCTAACAAAGAAGTATGGCTCAAGACCATGCTTACAGAAGAGTTAGGTCTTAATTTAGAAATCCTAGGAAATCCTTTGAAAGGTGCCCTTATGATGTTCGGTTCGTTTCTGCTTGGAGGAATTCTTCCAATTCTTCCCTACTTTGTAGTTAAAGTTGGCGTTATTTCATCCACTACGGCTATTATAGTGGCTATCATGATAAGTATTATTTCATCGTTTGTAGTAGGGGCTATTAAGGCACGAATGGCTCAGATGAATATTGTAAAAGGCGGAATTGAAATGGCAGGATTAGGTACTGGCATAGCACTTGTAGGCTATGGTATAGGAGCTGAATTGGCTAGAGCTGGCATAGTAAATATACCATAAATCATTATCTTATTCTGGATGCAGGTGAATACTCGGGTAAATGAAAGAAGGTGTGAGAATTGTGGGACCCTTAGTGAACTAGTAGAATACAGCCACAGTGATTACTACCAGACTCAGTTAATCAACAGTATTATTCGTCGGAAGCTGTAATTTGTCTTCTGCTCCTACTGTACTTTCTTAATACTCTTTCAGCATCTTTCTCTCCTTGTCTTATTAGTTTCTTAATAGTGGTAGTTGAGAAATCAGCGTCTTCAAAAAGAAAATGGGTCTTTTCTGGTCTCTCTATGCGTATTATCTCTTCTATTATTGTACCCCTCCGAAGAGCAAGTTTCTCGTATTCACTTTCTATCCTAGCAAAACGTTTCTTCAAGTCTGATTCAAATTCAATATTATTGTTTTTGGTGATAGTTGTTAGTAGATCGTGAAATTCATTCAAGAGAGATAGATATCTTGATATGATTTTTGATAACCTTATGTTAGTATCTGTTTTATCAGTATATATGATATCCCTTGCCCTATGCCATGCTTGATACATATCTTGTGGAAGTCTCCATTGATAATGCGGGAAAATATTTATCAAATATACAATCTTGTTTGCCATAGGAGATGCATCTATAACCTCACGTAAAGGCGTACTATTGAGCAATGCACCATCCCATAAATATCTGCCATCTTTTTTAGTCCACGATATGCCATAAAAAGGAAAACCTGCACTCGCAATGACGTTATCGAGATCAAAGTCGATAATGTTACTGTCAAATACAACTGGTCGACTTGTTTGCACATCAGTAGCAGTTACAATCAACCTTGGATATCTAACATTACGGCTGGAGCTATTATTCTTTAGTTTTGTGAAATCGACATATTGGCCTAAGGTGTTCTTTAAAGGCGTAATATCAAATAAAGGATACGGAAATGGAGTGAGGTAACTGTGAAACAACGCACCATCATTTTCTTGCCACATATGAGTAGGCCATATCGGAAAGAAGGCCTTTGGATTTCCAAATATTGCAGAGTATGTTGATGCAAATAAAGCTCTTAATTCATCGGTAATATAAAGTGGTAAATACTCCTGTGTGAACGGTACAAACGCTTCCGCAAGTTCCAACCAAAATTTCTCAAGTTCACTAGCTGGATCCTCGTCAGCGTGAGTGGCTATTATTGCTGCGTTAACAGCCCCAATTGAAGTACCTGAAACAATATCGAATTTAATGTCATGTTTTACAAGAGTCTTATACACCCCACATTCATATGCGCCCAATGAACCCCCTCCCTGCATTACAAGGACAGTTTCCAAACCTGATTTCTCTATTCCTTTAGGTACAGCCATGTACATATTAGTCAAATATCGATAGTATTTGCCTTGCGGATTTCGTAAGATCAAAACTGATTATTAGTGATCGGCGAATATGGTTAGGATTATCGCTATGTGGTTCCTCACGTATCCAATGTGATAATTTTCCAAACATTTGGAAGTCAATTTGTGGTAGCACTGCGTTATCCACAGGGAGTCTTTGCACAAGGCCAACCTCCACTGGTCTACTCGCACTGAAAGTCAGCGTTCCTGTGTACGCCTTACCGTCTGGCCTGATTGGCAGAATAACTGCAATATGACCTGTTTCATTCTCTCTTGCCTGAGAAGAAGTAACTATTCCTTGTTGCAGGAATTCTTGAGCTGTCATATTACTGGAAGAATTACTAGCGGTGAGAGCATCAGTAGCAGGAAAGGTTGAGAAGTGAGTCTGCTGTTGAGCTAATACTTGTGGCTTATTATGATCTGCTATGCCAATAGTAGAAAGTAGTATAATTAAAATCAAAGCCTGAATTCCAGAAGTAATTAATAATCCTGTACTACTCAACTCAACTATTAAACTGTAATGCGAAATATAAGTTTTCAATGCATGTGACTGCATTGTAGATTCACCAAATGAATTAAATTAAGATTATTTGCTATATTTATGAACATCAACTACTTTTTATACTTGGACGTTAAACAACCGAATATGGATCATCATGTTGAATTATGGGTTACAACCTTGTTGGTATCGACAGTAATCACCTCCATTGTCTCCCTTCAATCATCGTCTGCACAGATAGATACTGTAGATGCAGCTACAGCACAGGGAATCATTACCTCTAACAGAACATTTGGCTCCTCTCTTGATCTGTTTGTTATACCAGAATCTCTCGGAGGTTATGGTGTATATGAAGAACACGTATCAAATACATTCGTGCCTGGTGAAGACATTGTGTTATACTCCGAACCGGTAGGGTTTTCATATAAACCGATCATGTCTAACCTAACAAATGGTGGAACACAGTACTTGATGAACTTCACCGCAGATGTAGTTATAACTGACACTGAGGGTAACATCTTGGGAGGCTTTCAGGATCTTCCCATATCTGAAATTATTTCTCATCATCAAAATAAGGAAGTTAATCTAGTAATAACACTTTCCCAATCTTCACCATTTCCAGAAGGTGATTACCAACTTCTGTATACAATTCGTGACGAACCCTCTGATAATACCTTTGAAATTGGAAAGGACATAACCATATTGAACTCTACGTCTTTCTAGTCATTATGGCATTATTGTAGCATGTAGGCAAGATATATAGCTACCAGAATTGGAAACAGAGTAATCCTAAATTAGCTTGGAACAGATAGATACTATTCATAGTAAGTTAGCACCCGACCTGTTTTGAAATTATTCTGAACTCACAACTTAAGTCTGAAGGAAGTGAATATGACAGGCTTAGATATCTGAGGAGTTCCGGTATTAGCAGATCATCTGGAGAGTTTTCGCCATGTTAGAACAGGGGATAAAAGATAGCTATTCGGTGGAAATTACATATTACTTTTATAGTACACCTAGTATTGATTATATATATCGGATAACCTTGATCCAAAGAGTACTGCACTGTTAATCATCGATCCACAAAATGATTTTCTGTCTGAGGGCGGAGCAGTATGGGATTTGGTAGGTAAGGGGGTCAAGGAAACAAGGGTCGTGGAACATCTGGTGCAACTGAAGCAGACAGCTAAGGAAGCAGGAATGCCGGTATTCTATTCACCACATTACTAAACAGAAAATGAATTCAAGAGTTGGAAGCATCTGAATCCAATAGGCAAGATAATGTTCGACCGCAGGATGTTCAATAAGGGAACATGGGGAGCTGAATTCCATCCACAGCTACAGCCTGACGACAATACCTTTGTACTCGCACCACATAAAGGTCTGAGCAACTTCTGGACGGGAGATACTAACATTCAGCTGTGACAGCGCGGCATACAAACCATTGTCCTGGCAGGAATGTCAGCAAATCTATGCGTAGAATCACATCTCCGAGATGCAGTTGAACATGGATTCGATGTTATCGCTGTAAAGGATGCTACTACTCGGACAGGACCGGAGAACACCCAGGCTGCTTATACGAATTATGGATTAATAGCAAGTGAGGTAACTACGACTGAAGATGTAGTAAAACGTCTTAAGGGATAGCGCACGTCTTACCATCAAACATTGTAATTTTCCTATAACATTCTGTGACTATTTTGTGCACAGTAGCAATTAGATGTATCTATACACTTATTGTGTCTTCCATTATCACAATGTTCACATACGGTTCTGGAAGATGATGCCATCCCAGCTCCGCTCTTTGTCTCGATATATTCCTTTTGGACTTCAGAGATGTCTGTACTATCCTCCAATTCAATTAAGTGACAAGCCCATCTAAATAAAAGTTTGTTGGTCAGACCACATGATATGAACAACATACCATTATGCGATTAAGGAAGTCGGTAAATATGATTATAGACAATATCCTAATTTACACACGATTTGATAGGCGTTTGCAATCCACATGGAGCAATCGAATTATCAGTGATAATGGATAGGAGGGCAGGATCTTACAATTGAAAAGTGGCAGAATTGTGCACCATCTTGCATCTAACATATGGAAAGTTTTGCCCCTAGACAATTACATATGTTAAGGTTTTCCAGGATGATCTTTATATATGTCAAGTACAGTTTAGATTGCATGTTAGAAAATCTAACTCTGATAGCATATGCAATAATAGGCTTCGTTGTAAGCTATGTAGCACTTGAAATAGGATGGCACTATACAGCTTGCAGGATCAAAGATAAATCAATACCGCCGTGTGTTTTTAAGCAGGTAAAAGTAATTGCCTCGAATAAAAAGAGATTAGCCTAGATAATCAGAAACTGACAGATAGACACTATAGCATGATAGAATGACCTGGGCATAGACGAATAAATAAACTTCGAGAACATTATGTAGCCAAGTTTCGAAATCGCAGAGATTAGTCGGTTTGTCAAAAGAAGGTAGCCTTCCTTCTATCGGCCATATGCTGCTTGTTGCTGTGAAGTAAGATTTTCGTTTTATGTGCTGCTAGGATATTACTGCACTTTCATTACATCACAATTACGGTAAAAAATTGCTAGCACCACATTAATTGAACCGGATCGGATACGGAGAGGTATTACGAAGGTTCAAGTTGTCTTCCGCAACAAGGACACAAACCCACCTCTTGTTGCTGTATTTGCAGATCTTCTGACAGCAAAACTAGGCATATATCCCACGGAGTTACAACTGTATCCTTGTACATAAGATAGGGATGATCCGACTTGTTAATAAGCGAACAGACTTCACTGAGCTTCAGGTCCTTATTGACAGCTGTTACATACTCTAACCGGGTGTGACTAATAGGAAAATCTAAGATATCTTCCACGTTTTCTTCAAACTTTAAAATTCGTGATATCTCGCCTAGTAGTATCCTATCACTTATGAACTGGTTCGAATTCTCCAACAAGAGCTTTCTTGTCATATTCTTGTACATTAGATCGAGGATCTCACCAATAGTATCATCTATGCTGAAGGTTACAATTTTATTTTTTTGTATAGACAGTGTAGAAAAGTTTGTGTGGACTTTCATTCCTACTTGGAGCATTTTCCTGGCCGAGACTGAGAACCAGTTACTCCCGAAACCGATACGAAATATTGAAAAAGCCCTTCTGGAATGCTTCCATTTTTCAATCAAATCTCTGAATTTCATACTCTTGTCGATAATCGGCACTGGAGAAAACATTACATCTTCTACTTTAGATTCATATTGAAATTTACGTGTGGGATTTTTACGCACATACGCTAACAGATCATATCCTCCGACCGTACCAACTATATTATTCTTATCCACCACAACTATTTGGTCCACACTTGATTCTGTGTATTCCGCACACATCTCTGTCGCAAGCTAAACTTCTCTATCATGGTCGATAAAAACACATGGTGTATCATTCAAGTCATCTGGGAAAAGATCTCCAATCGACTGCTCTCTAATACTTGCTTCCTGCATGGGTGCGAGAACCTAATATATTTATTGCCTTCGGAAAATATTAAACATTTTGGCTAAGTCAAAACCAAAATAGCAACGACCTCATTCACAAATTTACCCTTGGGCCGAAAGAAATATCAATAGAACAGTAGTGTATGCGTGCGACACTTCCTCAACTAATCAGGTAGCATCCAGGATCAATAGTTATTAGTGCTCAGACGACTTATAACTACCGTGGACTGAATTCTATTATTCTTGCATCATCTGGTTTTATGGTAGGGTTTGTGGAGGAATGAGCGGGCTGGTGTTGGGGGTTGTTAGATTTCCTACGGTAATGAATATAGAGACTTCAGTGAGTACTATTGCTGGGACTAACCTCAGCATAAGCACCCTTGGAGCGATAACGGCTGGAATAAGACATTACCAGCAAGGAAATATCCAGTTTCGTGCCTTTATAATTTTTGCTGCAACAGGGGCCTTAGGAGCATTTATTGGTTCATTCTTGATTGAATCTATTCCAGTGACTCTTCTGGTTACGGCGATTGGTGTGATCGTTTTATATGAATCATTTACCTTACTTAGAAACTCAAGAATAAACATAAACAAGAATAAACTTGCCAAAAATGCTGCTTCATATAAGAGTGTCAGTAATGGTAGGGTACCCGTTATTACAAAGTGGAGAATAATCCTCGTAGAATCAATTATTGGATTTGGAATCGGGCTTCTTGGAGGTCTGGTAGGACTTGTTCTTGGAAGTATTCGTATACCTGCGATGATAACTGTACTAAGAATGGAGCCTAGAGTTGCAGTTGGGACAAACTTGGCAGCGGCTTCAGTCATGGGGATATCTGGATTGATAGGACATATCATTAACAACAATATTGATTACAACGTTCTTATCATAATGGGTTCGAGTACCATGATAGGGGGATATCTAGGACCCAGGCATACAAACCGTTTCAGTGAAAAAAGACTCAAGCAAATAATTGGGATAGTATTGATCGCCGTAGCCATAGCGATGTTTTTACGCGCATTTTGGTGACCGTATTACGCCTGTATAATATTGTGGATATCTATTTAGCTTAACATTCTTCTGTTTCGCCCCTTCCAGAGGGTGTGTCACTGCTTCAAGTGAATCCTTCACGTAGGGTGGCTATATTTTCTTTCTGAGTTATAAAGTTCTGGAGCATTCAAGCAGAAATATCAGAAAGGCTAAATATGACAAGAATTCATACAACCAGATCCTATGAAAGAATATTTTTTGATTCTTATTTTTGTATTTCTTATTTATAGCATTATACCAGAAGGTATTAGCTTTGCACGTATCGAGGTCGGCCAGAAGTATGTCGAACTTAGTCAGTACCAAAATAACACTTTAAATGTGAAGTTATTGGCTGATGGCCTAGAGAAGAGGCTTAAAGATGCTACTGCGATACTGGAGATCACAGGTAATCTTCATGAAATAAAAAGTACCCCTGATGCAAGTTTGCTCAATAAACATGATACTGGTATACCAGAAGATAGTGAACTAGAAAAGAGAGGAATTGCTAAAAATGTCTTGTCAACTTTTGAAGACTTTGAGGCAATATTCTTTCTTATGCCCAATGGAGAGTTATATCTGGAGGAACCATTCTCAGCACAAGAGAATTTGACAACCTCTAATTTTGGATTCAGAGGTTATTATAAAGGTGCTGTAAATACGGGTGAGACGTACTTAGGTGACGTGATAATGTCTGCAGCTTCGGGACTTCCACAAGCGGAGATAGCAGTTCCGCTTTACTCTCCCAATAATCAATCATTAATAGGTCTCTGGATAGGAGCTGTCGACCTCGATCTATTAGAAGAACAATTACGATCGCTCGATCTGACTCAAAATGAACGAGTGATATATGTAGATAGTAATGGCACTAAGGTTGCTGACTCGGAAAAGGACTCAGCTACCACTACAAGTGCGCCATTTTCTGATCTGAGAAGTCTGAAAAATGCCTTACGTGGACAATCTGGTACTATTATTGAAAATCTGAATGGAACTGAGGTGTCTGTTTCATATCATCCAGTTAAAGCTCTACAAAATACCTGGGCTGTTCTTTGGATAGAGACACTCGGATAAGGAGTACAAGAGACCTAGGAGTAGTAGAGTTCCATACACCAATGCATTGGAAGTGACTCCTGGATAATTTATGGGAACGGATAACACTACAAGATGCCAGTGGAACAGTATAGCGTTGGAATGAAACATTAGCTCAGGTGTAGTGAGTAGCTTAGCAGATGAATTCTAGCAAGCATTGACCTCGCTAATATGCTCGGGGGTAAGATTTGATTAATGATAGACATGGGAATCAACAAAAGTTGAAATGGGAATACGCAGCCTCCTATTGGGCAAGTTAACCTCATATGAGTCAAGTGCTGTTCTTTTCTAACGGCATTTCTTTAATTGTATCCAAAATCTGCTTGATCGTTATTCTATAGGGATTAGGTGGCGCATTTCCACCTTGTTCTACCTGAATGGAAATAGTCACTTCACTGCTAATATCCATCTGATCATACGCTATGGTAGGACCATAACCCAACTTATCATCTGTTTCACGAACCTTATAGAATATAAAACGCTTCTCGATTTCTGATTGATCGTTCGATACTAAGCTTGAGAATGTAAATAGCTGTAATTCTTCTATTAGCCCAATAGAGATGGCTGATCTATTTCCATTGCGCCAATATACTGGAAGATGTGTTATTCCAGCATTTGGTATGTCCATGAATGCCTCGCAACCATTTACTTTCTGGCCTTTACCTATCTTTTCTTTGACTTCTAGAAAAAATGAAATATCATTTCGTGTTTTATCCTCCTCTCTAAACGATCTTCTATCAAAGGCTAATTTGCCAAATTCTAATGTTGGTGTCATGTCTTTCTCTTCTCCTTCTGGTTTAGTTTTATCTTCTACAATACCAAATTTGGAAAGTTGTCTGTAGAGGATAAATACTATTAAGGCAATCATTGAAAAGTCAATCATGGCTGAAATTAAATCACCGTACAGAAATACAGTTGTTTGACCAGACAGATTTGGTACTTGGACTGTAAGAGCTGAGAGGTTTCCCACTGGGAGAAACAACGATATAAAAGGATCGATTAAACTCTCAACAAAAGAGTTTACTAAGTCAGATGAGGCTGCACCTATTACGAATGCAATTGCAAGGCCAATGATCCCAAAGGTCTTAAGGAAGTCAACAAATTCAGCTGTAAAACCCTTTTTCTTCTGTGCAGGTGGCGATTCCGGCATTGGTAATAGAATGTTTGAGGATCGAGACTCTTATTTATAGATGGTGTCTTGAATTCTTTAAGCCACGCCACAACTATATCGTCTCCCCCTTGCTCAGTACAAGCTTGAACCAAGATTGTAAAAGATTATTATATACTAAGTGTATTGATGGGTGCCATGGATGCGTATCTAGAAGAAGAATTGTATGATAATCTTATTTATTGTATTCAAAATCCCAAAGCTGCAGATTTTGAAAAAAGAAGAAAACGAGGAGAAGAAATCGGAAAAGAGCTATTTTCTGATGGGGGCATAGATGCAATGGAGAATATGTTTTATTCAATAGAATTCAGAGTTAAAGATGAAATAGGCCATGATGCTAGACCGTATCGTTCGTGGTGGAACGGCATAAGTGACAATTGGAAATATTAAGGCGTTAACCTGCATGCCTGCTTGTAACACATGTCATACATGATAGGTACTTAGAGGTGATAATGTTTTGAAATGCCCATGTTGCGGAGGTGAGGTGGTGCTAAGTGGCTAGACAAGTGAGTCCGTATCCTTTAAGTGCAAAGAGTGTGGTTTGAGCGATACCAAATTAAGACAGATATCATAATATATTCTCTGAAAGGTAAAGAGTTAGGGAAAGATGTCTACAATTTCCAAAAGTATAACGTTACGTGTCCCCCCTGATATAATTTATCGTGCACTTAAGGATACCCGGTTAGAGAGGATCTTCCCTGAGTTCTTTATCGGAGTTACAAGAAGGATCAAGACGGATAAGGTAAATAGCGAACTAAGAATTTGCACAACCACTGAGGATAGCCAAATTGAAGTTAATGAAACATTCAAGCTACGAATATCCGGTGAAAGCAACACAGATGTAGGATACATTACGCAGACAAATGTTGATACAGATAACCTAATTGTTCAATCAATCCTGCAGACGCATATAGCCAATATAGTGTATTCATTGTTGACGCTTGAGATTGGGTATATTAATGGGCTCTTGAAACAAAACCAGAACTTCCACTTTAATCCATGACATTTTTTACTCTGTAGGCTAGCCAAAATCATGGATTTTCTGCGTTGATATTGTGAGAAATGCCATCACAAATTGACTGATAAAATTAAAGAGCAAGCAAAAAATATCTTCTAGCCTGATGATTCCTGTTTGACTGGCAGGAACGGCATAATATCGAAGACGGCAAATACAGACTTTCCAATACATGAGATAATAGCAAAAAGATGGAGTGCTAGAGCATTTTCAACGAAACCGGTAGAGGCATTAAAGCTACTTTCGATCTTGGAAGCGGCTAGATGGGCTCCATCTTCAAGGAACGAACAACCATGGCATTATATCGTTTTCACCAATGAGAATCAGGAAAAGCTTGATTTGGCAAGATCGGTTTTATTGGAGATAAATAACTATGCCAAACGTGCTCCAGTTCTAATATGTGCAATCACAAAGAAAACCTATTCAGATAATGGTGCTTATAATAAACTTCATTTTCATGATTTAGGTGCCGCGAACGAAAATATGTTTCTTGAATCTTTTAATCAGGGTCTAATTATGCATGAAATGGGTGGATTCGATCGAGAAAAAGCCAGGAGAGCGTTCAATATTCCTGAGGACTACGAAGTGGGTATAATGATAGCCATAGGATATCAAGATTCTTTTCAAGTTCTGCCTGAAAGATACAGGGAAACGGCACATTCTCCAAGAAAAAGAAAACCGCTATCCGAGATTGTATCTTTCGCGGAATTAGGTAATGGAGTAACGGTAGACCAATTAAGCATGTAAGTCATATTACGTATTCATAATTCAGATCAATGCTTGATTCCGAGGTACCAACCCTTTCTGAATTCCAAAAGTGCGCTTCCGTCTCAAAAAGGACTTACAATATACTTACCACTCTACTCTCTACTTAGTCAAATAGGTTAAGTAAGGGACTTCAACGATATGTCGATACAAGTACTATCTACAAAATCTAGCAAGCCGTTTTGTCACTTCCATCATCTTATCCATATCCCTTCCAGTAGGGGAGAATAAATATCCAAATATCATGTGGCCTACTCCCATTTTCTTGATTTGCTCTATATCACTTCCAATTTCCTCGATTGTGCCTGTCATTGGTGATCTTGCTTGGGACGAGGAGGAAGCCGAACTGGAAGAATCCAAGACACTGGGATATGCAAGAATACATACTCTGACGGCGGATGGTTCTTTATTAGACTTTTTCGCTTCTTCTTTTAATCCATTTATCATTTGCCCCAGCTGTTCTAAGGGACCAAACCCTGCAATGGCAAGCCATCCATCTGCGTAGTTCACAACGCGTGGGAAGGTCTTGGGAGTAAAACCCCCTAAAAGTATCGGAGGACGAGGCTTCTGTACAGGCTTTGGGTTTATCTTGGAAGCAGGAATATTGTAATATTTTCCCTTATATTCGACTACTTCATCAGTCCAAATTCGGTCTAATAGTTGCAGAAATTCGTCTGCTCTGGCCCCCCTGTTCTTAAAGGGTATTCCTGACACATCATATTCATCCTTTGACCAGCCTATTCCCAACCCAGCTATGAGCCTTCCATCTGACAGAATGTCAAGTGTTGTAAGCCTTTTAGCCAATACAACAGGGTTCTGAAATAGCATGTCAACTATTGACGTACCTAAAGAAACTCGCTCAGTATTACCAGCCACGTAGGTCAATGTGGCCAGAGGATCAAAGACGTTTTGGTATTCAGAAGGCAGAGAACCATCAGGAGTAGCTGGGTAAGGTGTTTGTGGTTTAACAGGCCATAATAGACGGTCTATGGTCCACACAGAATCGAGGCCCTCTTTTTCAGATTCTTTTGATATGTGAATGATATTTTCTCTTGTGGCAGATTCACCTATTTGGGGTAAAAGGATTCCCACTTTCATATTTATGACTATGCGTACCCAGATATTAAAGCAGTTTGTTGGATCAATCTCCGAGGATCGACCTGTTTCGGATGGCACATAGGATTATCCCTTCTCACTTTGCATTACTTTCATATCAGAGACCACCTTATTACCTATGAATTAATGTATTATTTCTCCAAAGCTAGGCGTGATTCATTGATTCAGCGTATCTAATCCTTAGGTTTATAAGGAATCGTTACTGTCTTTGAATAACCTTTACTACGTGAAGAAATGCCACGCTATCGACTAACGATATTGAGAATGTTACCGTCTGGATCCTTGAACCAAGCAACTTTCATATCACCAGCGACGTGAAGATCCCCTTCTCGTTTTATACCTGGTATGTCGTAATGTTCAAATGAAACACCTTTATCTTTAAGTGCTCGTGCTATATCTTCTACATTCTCACCGACCATCCACGTTACTGCAGTAGCTTGGTTGGTCCCCGCATACTGTGATCGATAGACAAGGAGTCTGGAGTTCCCACTCCTGAAGATTATCGCCTCATGATCTTCAGCATCTACCAGCTTAAGGCCGAGGGTTTTTTCATAGAATTTCTTTGCGACTTCCAAATCCTTGACTGCTACATTTGCCATTGAGTCTTTATCGCCTAACATGCCTAATCCTATTCTCCGCCTTCTATATTTACCTACTTGACTTCGGATAATATCGAGTCTTCTAAATCCTTAGCTAGCCCCTTAAAAGCGACCTGCTTATCAAGTAATTTACACTCAGTTGATATGCCATAGTTAAGGAATGACTGATCTGGGAAGAAAGCTAAAGAACGCAGCTCAGGATGCTGAAGCAGAGATCAAGATATCAGAAGACCATGTAGAAGGCAAACCTAGTTCCAATCATCCAGAATAGTCTCAGCCTTGCAATTTAGATCTAAATGTGAGCAGACTAGATCCGATCGTATGTACCATCAGTAGTACCCACCATCTTTCATTTTAGAACCAATACCTTCAGAAGCCCATCAATGAGGAGCTTTCCAGATCTGTCCCTAATCGTTGCTTTGATAGTTATGATCCTTGTGGATTCGCTCTTACCTATTATTATGCCTTCGACAATGACCTCTTGGTTCAGATAACAAGGCGAAAGATGTTTGCCTGAATAGGAGAGCAGGAGCCCATTTTCTCCGGGTAAATGCATTCCCACCAAACGCGAGAAGAAAGACGCAATGAGCATACCATGGCATATTCTATGTTTGAACTCAGTCTTGTTAGCGTGCTCCTCGTCCATGTGGATTGGCGCATAGTCCCCTGTAATTTTTGCAAATTCATTGAGCATTGACTCCGTAACATTGACTCTGAATGATTTTTTGAGCCCCTCTTCAATATCATTCAAAGTGTATTGCGATACAGTAGATTCATTCATTAAATGATGCACCGCGCACTGATAGGATATTTCTTATGTCCTTTATCTTCTTGATATTCAATAATTCATTGAGTGTAAATTTTACATTGAACTTTGTTTCGAGTTCCTCAAATAATATCAAACCACGGAATGAATCCCAATTTTCGATAGTTTCCGGGCCAGATTCATCATCAATCTGAGATACCTGTACCTCCATAACGTTAGCAACTATATCCAAAAGATTGTTAGACATCAATCTTCTTTTAGTTCAATATGATTTGCCTGTTTAATAGGTCCTTCGTATGTATACACCCACGTAAGTTCACCCTCCTTTTTGAACCCAAAATTAGGTAGGAACTGCTCGCAAGGCTTGTTCTTTTTCGTTGGGATATACTCAGCTGTAACTTTCACGGCTCCTTCTTCTCTCGCCTTGCCCACGATATATCTTAACATCGCATCTTCTATTCCCCTACCCATAACCCGGCAGCTTAAGAGAAAAGTGTCGATCAACCATTCTTTACCAGCATGGTTCCTGTTAACTATATATACGCCAGTGATCCCATTATCACCAAACTTATCTCTTGTTTGAGCACATCCGATTAATTTAGTTTGATCCTTAGCAAAGGTTCGAATGTCTTCTTCTTGATAACGACGAGTTGTAAGGTTGAATTGATTGGTTTTGAGTGTGAGCTGAGCTATCCTAGGAATTGTAAAATCATTCGCTTTCTTCATCATCACTCTGATCTCGAGCTGCCTAAGATAATCCTCTAAACTTGAAGCATATTTTTTTAATCCAATTCTTCTCTGCTCTTGTCTATACATCTGACCTCTACTTATATCCTCTACAGTGATAGCAAGGGTGTTAAAATCGTTAATCCTCATCAATGTTGAAGCATACAAAGACGGATCGTCTGGCAAGTTGACAGTCAAAATTTGTGGCAAGGCTTTTGACATTAATTCCCTATTTATGGGATCATCATCAAAGTAGACAATACTTTCTAGTCCTATATTTAATTCCTCAGCTATAGCTCTCATATTAGAGATTTTGTCACTCCAATTTATCTTCATGGCTGCAAAATTGTCTTCTCGAAGAACCATGTGCGGATGCTCCCTAATGACTCTTAAAGCGTCATCTTCATTGTTTCTGCTGTTAATTGCAAGTATTATCCCTCTTTGATATAACGCCAAAAGTACCCGCTGAAATTCCATAAACGCCATGCCAGGAGGCTTTAACGAAAGTTCTATCCGATCAAATCCATCCTCTCCAATAATTCCACCCCATAGGGTATTATCCAGATCGAGTACTACACACTTTCGGTTTACACCCAAATTCGCTTTGATATATCCCATCAACTCCTCGGCTAGATGAGGGATATAACTCAATGATACCTTGATATCACCGACGAGCATCTGGCGATAATCCAATACATTGAATTCTCCATATTTCGATACGAAGGAATTGAAATCGAATAGGAACACTTGAGGGTCATTTCTGAATGCATCAGAGAGCCTCGCGTTGAAATCATATACCATTTCTCTAAGACCATATTCAGACCTTACTTCGCAAATTCCATAAGGTGAATAGGTCGGGATACTACAATTCGTGATGACCAATTTTGAATCTGTTCTCTTCTTAAAGGTCCAGATTAGATTCGTGAAATCCGTAACGCGTTTGTCAATGTAGTCCCTCCTGTCGTTGGCAGGTATGGCATAAGGCGTATAGAAAAGATCAGACAGGACTGTCCTTGTATCAACAATAATGAAAGTAATATCAGGAGAAAATTCATACAAATTACTGGCCTGATTAAGAATATCCTGATTATATTGCCCGTAACCGCAAATGTAAGTCATGCATGTTATGTCACTTTCAGCACATTTGACTCGAATGGCCTCTTCCAAGCCGTTGATTGTAAAGCTGCTTAGAATAGCAATCTTGATCTTCTTTTGAAAAGTTCTGCCATTTACAGACCGCGCTTTCGCTATGAAGTACGAAAGGCTGGGTTCCACCTGTGCATGCATTGACCTAGATCGTCTTGCTTCGAATTCTTATATAGATTCCGGAAAAATCGACTAGGAGATTGAATATACAACAATAATATTCTATATAATCATTTGAAAATGTTGCACTGAAACTTGACAGTTAATGGCCTATACTCTTGGCGACAGTGGTCTCAGGCTTCACGAATGTATCAGCCTGAATGTGTCTTCCTGGCATAATTATGACAGATGTGCTAATAGTGCAATTGTTTCCAACAAGTGCTCCAAATCGGTCTACTCCAGTATCTATTGATTTGCCTTTTTGAATTTCATACGATATCTTTTGTTT
>DASQQK010000168.1:0-5949 GCA_035643435.1 Nitrososphaeraceae archaeon
TTCGTTGCGCATCTCTATGAACTGTTCTGGATTACGCAACCAGGCTTCTAACTGGTCCTGCCTTTTAATTAGCTCATCGATCTGTTTTGCTTTCTCTGAATCTGATTGCTTTAACTGCTGAATTGCTTTGTCCTTCTCCTGCATTCGTAATTCCAAGTTTTTACTTCTTGTATCCAATGATGAGTAGTCTAGTATTGTGAGGTATGGCATACACTTCTTTTGGTATATGGTCCTGCGTTCAATTTCCTTGCGAGTCCAATAAACGGAATGGTTGTGTCCTAAGAACTATTCAGAATAATCAGTTCCAGCTTGGTCTGATATCACTCCTTTACAGAATCTTCTGAGTGAATGAAGTGTTATTTTATGTCGCCTTCCTACTCCATCATCTAGCTTCCTTGCATCCATGTCTCCACCGATGGCCTTCTGTAACTTTTCGAATTGGTGTAACATCTTAAAGTAAATGAGCTTCGGGTCAGTGTGTCCTTTGTAGACTGAAAAGACACAATCATTTGGATTCTTTTTTCCTCCTTCCTCTTCTATTTGATTAAGAAAATTCTGTAGAAATTCAGTCGCCTCGTCACTGCAGTATACTGTCCTGCTCCTACGTGTTTTACTATATTCCTTTCTTACTGTAATTCGTGTGGGAGAGCTGGAAAAATCTATATCTTGTAACCTAAGGGAAGCTGCTTCTATCGTTCTTAGTCCTGATGACGCGAGTAACAAAAGATATGCTTTCAAACGCTTGTTCGTGCATTTTATGAGTAAGGTTCGTATATCTGAAACGTCTATTGGTTGTTCTTCATCTCTGAAATACTTGGGGATCTTAACCCTTCTTTTGAACTTACTTGTAACAATATCTATATCAAAATAAGAAAGGTAGCTTCGTATTGAAGCAACATATAATTTCAGAGTTGGGATTGCAACGTGGTATCTTAGTAGATATGAAACAAATTGATCCAACAAGTCGTAAATGTCCAGTTGTTGGGTTTGCAGTGGTTTGAGTATGGTTTCCAAATTATATTTTGACAAATTTTCGTCTGAGTATTCATTAAGAAAATTATTAAAGTGTATAAGACCAGATGAATACGCCCTTTTTGATGACTTACTATTACGCCCCATACTATTAAGGAATGTTTCAGCCTTGTCTAAAGTAAGTAATGGATTCTTATCACCCAGTGTCTTACATCTTTTGTTGCTGCTAGTATCTAAAACCTGCACGAATATACTAGTTAATGGAAATAGTTAATATACCTTTTCTTGTGATTCTAATACTGATTAATAGTGAAACCATATCAAAAAATTAGTTGAAATAGTAAGCAAGTACAACATAGAATATTCATAGAAGCTACTGACTGAATTGCTATTAAAATCTTTCAGATTTTTCGGACATTAGTACCTACTAGCGCCAACGACATTAGTACCTACTGGGTGGATGATTTATACATATGGAATGTAAGCTGGTAAACACATGGATCGGGCTCACAGGTTTCAATCATCCTTCTTCTTCTTGTTGAGGTTTTATATTTCTAAAGCTAAAGTATAATGCAATGTCGTAAATCACCTTCAAAACTCCTCCAATTAGAAAAGGCAGAAAAAATAATGAAAGAGATTGTATGATATATCCTGCCAATGAAGGCGATAACACTTGCGATATGTTTCGTGAAATATTGGTTATTCCAGCGGCAGCAGTTCTCTCCTCATCTTTGACTACTGATATTACGTAAGATTGTCTTGTAGGCACATCCATTTGAGATAGAGCCATTCTAATGAGATACAGGAGTGCAGCAATAGGAAGTGTAGGAGCAAATGCTACTAAAATGATAAGAATATTGGCAGGCAAGTGTGTAAAAACCATCGTATTGATCAAACCGATTCTATCTGCAATCTTTGCTGCAGCCAAGAATGAGAAAGCAGTCAACACTCCTGAAATAGACAGAATGTATGATATTGTAGAAAGATCTGCTCCAAACCTCGCATAGAACCAAAATGAGACTATGCTCTGTATCACGAACCCTCCAGCAAATGAATCGATGGCAAACAACGCAGACAATTTAGCAACAATCACTTTCGAATTAGGAGATAATATTGAAGATAAAGAGAACAGTCCTCTAAAAGTTCTGCCCACTCTGTTTCTCTGGTTATTATTGGGGACTCCTTTATATTCGTAGCCAGTACCATTAATTGGCGGTCTTCTGTCTTTTGCGGCAACTTCTACGTTCTTTGAAAGACGTAGATATATTGGAATAGATGCTAAACCTAGCAGACTATAGACAAGAAAGAGTATTCTCATAGATTCTGCAAGAGATAGCACTGGGACATATTGTTGAACAAGGGTCGGCAACCCTGACATTAGAATCCCTGCAGACATTGCAAGAGTTCCAACTACATTGTAAAGGGCGAACAACACATTTCTCTTCTTTATGTCCTTGATTGTTCGCGGCAATATTGCTTGCTCTATCGAGAGAAATGCGCTAGTCTCGGAACCCGTTACATTAATTGTTCCAACAAATGCAGCGATTATTAACGCTATGTAATTATCTGTTGCAAAGAATGTGATACCAGAGGAAAATACCAATAATGAATATATGATGAGAAGGTTTCTGCGACCCAATTTGTCTGCGTAATAAGATGCTATCAGATTGAACAATATACCATTTATCAAACTGGTGGAGAGAATCAGTCCCACCTGAACCCCGGTAAAACCGATTAAAGCTAGATAGATTGATAGAATAACACTAAGAAAACCATAACCGAAGGTCCTGATTATCCTAGCAAATAGAATTAACTTGCCATCATCTGAAAGCCACATCAAGATTTGTCTATTCATACCAATTATGACCGTAGAAAATAATGCATAGTCTAAAACAAATAACCACTAACTTATATACTATTGTTACTTTATACTGATACGTTTTACAGACGACAATTTTACCATTTTGATTAATTAGATACTGAATTGCTGTAAACTAACAATCATCTGGACAAGAAACGGTTATCACATCTACGTCGCTTTAGACAGAAGGAAGATTATGAGAGGTTCAATATGCTTCAGTGAATCTGAGTTGAATACAGGTTATACATGATTCATGAATTAATGGAGGGGATATGATACCATGATAGATAATCATGAGATAGAGTTATTTCAATTTTAATATTCTTTTTTTTGCATCTGTCACAGAATTCCATAATTCTCCAAAGGTTTTAATGTAAGACCTAAATTTTCAGGTCGGTAAATGATCTTCAAAGTCCTTTAAGAAGTTTATATGTTTTCTCGTAGTTCTATCAACTTATCTATAGGACTGACAGTATAATATCCTATATTATCATGCACAATATCTATTATCATGATATTAAGACAACTTTCACTACGATCTGTCCAAGCCTAGAATATCCTGAGAAAAAGTCGACTATAACAAAGCAGCGTCAGGTTCTCTCGCCTCCTGGTTTAACGGTCATTGCAAAAATTGGAGAAAAAGAAGAACAACCATTCAAAGAAGCTGCTACAAAGATACAAAACAGAAGTGGAAAGAGATTTTGTTCGAATAAGTCTCTACATTTTACTCTCCTCGGGCTGCTTAATGATGAGAGGAAAAGCAGTCAATTTTACAGGAATAAAATAGTTAGTAGTACAAGAGAATTCATAAAACGAAAGCATTTTGGACATATGAAAATTAATTTTAATCTTATTAGGCTTGGTGCATTTTTTAGTCATGGAGAACCATGTAATAACAGTAGTGACGGAACACTTATAGCGATGGCCGATAGCGGATCCGAAGAAGTAAATAAATTCAATATTTTAGGAGATGACTTAGCATGCCACCTGAGGAAAAGCTTTCCTATCATATTCTATCCTAATATTGATTTGAGATTGAAACGGGAACATCCAACTGTCTGGTGCATACTAGGATATTTCAATGAAACTGATTTCGAAATCGATCAAAAACTCGTTCTTGTTCTTGAGGATTTGAAATCATTCAATGCTGCTGTAACTGTGTCACAATTAGAAGTTAGAAGTTATCAGATCAGATCATTAGAAAATTCGCATCTTGTTACCAAGATTAGTCTGTAATACTACTCAATACTCGAAGCAAATTACTCGTAGATGCGCTCAAGAATAGCGTACATCGACAAACTGATACTATTTATGGATGTAAGAATTAGAAAAGATTTGGCGTGAAGCATTGTTTATTCCTTGACTTACTTAAAGCTTGGTCGTAAACAATAAAATATTATTCTGTACTGCTGCTGGTCGTAACGAAACAGCGTAACAAAGAGCTGGTATTGTACTACAGGCTACCGGCGCTCCAATGCTTTACGATCCCAGTCAGCATTGGTCGCAGCTGCTTCATAGGTGCTTTGCAAGAAATCTAGCAATGTTTCATCAGGCGAATTTGCCATTCTAACCACATCGTAAGGTAGCAAGAATTCTCCCATCTCAGTATGATAGAAAGCTTCATGTGGTTGGATCGGATAGTCCTTAAAGCCATGAGGTTCTGGATAGGCGTAAGCATAGAAAATTGGTTCATTAATAGGACCACCACCTGGCCAGAATCCGCAACTACTTAATTCGTGTGAATATGCCTCTACTTGCACAAACTGGGCTACGTTTGGCGCTCCTGGATGAACAGGTGCTGGGCGTCCAGAAAAACGGGTTACAGCGAGATCAAAGGCTCCCCAGAAAAAATGAACTGGGCTCACCTTACCTGTAAACCTACAACGAAACTCTGTAAACACCCTGCTAGTTTGAGCCAAAATTCTCCAAAACCTATGTGCATATTCCGGATCATATGCCGCATGTTCTTGATCCTTTTCGAATGGGATTCGATTGGGCACTTCTACAGGCATGGTCCAAATTGTTACAGGCATTTCAAGTGATGCTAGGGATGCCATCGTTTCATGATAAAATTCTGCTACTGAGCGCGGTTTCAGAGTGACAGTTTTTGTACGGCCTTCAGCTGTCTCAATGACTAAGAGGTGAGCTATAAAATCGAAGCTAATTTGTAATAGTCGACCATGATATGACATAGCAGATGTAGTGAGTCCACGAGATGTCACATATAGAGTAGAATTCCACCAATGATTCTCTAGATGCGTGAGTGCTAATCGAATTTTTCCCACGATTTGAGTCCACATGTGGAGTGTCTCATAAGTATCCTTCCATTCAGCCAATGGTAATTCTGGCCACAAGCTCGCAGTATTCATTGGGCTATTTCCCTAGCCATCATTAAGCTTACCACCCTATCACACATAGGAGTATAATGAGTCTATCGATTTATCCTTACTGAGTGTAGCTTTAATGCGACCGTATCTTTCATTTTTCCTGCATATCTACATTCATACTTTGTCTTATTGATATGGAAAGCATTTTGACGAATTTGACGAAGTGGTAGCTAGATCTTGAAAATCATTTAAAAACACATGGTACTCTTCAATATGCATGAAAAAAGATACTAATGATATAAGTGATATAATAATATCATGCCTCATAAAAAATGCGCGCATGTCATCTCAGCAAATATGTACTGAACTAAAATCAAGAGGCATAAAAAGGTCAGCAAGAGCGGTTCTAGAGAGAATTAGGAACCTTGAAGAGGAAGGAAGAATCGGAGGATATACACTCAAACCGATTAGCAAGAACTTTGAGAATGTTGTTGTCAGGCTTATACTCATATCATTTAAGACTTCGCCAATTTTTAATGAGCGTGTAGCTATGTTCACGAGCTATCTGCAAACAGCACCTTTCGTTGCTTTTGCCGCCAGAACAAGAGGTGACTACGATTGGATAAACGTCAAGATTTTTCCCAATACAAAAGTTGCAAATCAGGAGAGCGACAGTTACAGGACCATGTTCGGAGACATTATTGATAAATATACTGCCTTTGACCTGAGCATAGTTAGACCACCGGCATTCGTTCAAGCAACAAATTATCCCATCCAAGATTTCTATAA
>DASQQK010000169.1:0-3904 GCA_035643435.1 Nitrososphaeraceae archaeon
TCAAGATACCCGATGATCTGGACTGGAATATAGCTGCGAGTCTACCTGTAACTTCTTTAACACCATACCATGCGCTGAAGGAAGCATCTCTAAGAATAAATGAACATCTCCTCGTATTTGGAGCGTCAGGCAACACTGGTATGATGGCAGTCCAACTAGGAAAAAAAATGGGAGCAACTGTTATAGCGGCATCAAAGAACAATTGGATAAAGGATTTTGGGGCAGATTATGTCATTAATGACTATGCCCACGTTATAGCTCAGGTAAAAGAAATTACTCAGGGTAAAATGGCAGATGTAGTTCTTAATTCACTTGGCGTTGAGACATGGGAGAATAGCCTTTCTTGTGTTGGTGTTAATGGCAGATGGGTAACATTTGGTGGATTAACAGGTGCGGATGTTAATTTGAATATTCGGTCTCTATACACAAGACAGATTAGACTCATTGGATCTACTGGAGGGACCAGAAAAGAAATGCACGAACTTATAAGCAATAGTCAGCAACTAAAAGTGAGAGTATGGAAGAGATTTAAGCTTGATGATGTTAGAGAAGCACTTCAAGCATTGTTTGCAAGGGATAGAGATGGAAGAATTATTCTAGAAATGGCCTAGCCGAAACACTTCTTACCATATCCTTAATGACTTTAGAATTACAAGTTGTATAGATCTAGCTATCATCAACCAAACTGTGTTGCTGAGTACATCAATAGTATCCTATTAGAAGAGAAAAAAGTTGAATAGTTGCTAAATTCCCACTATATTCAGATTATACTACCTACTGATTTGTTGCGCTCTCATTTACACCTATACCTGTTCCCTCTGTTGCTGTCGCATTGGGTCCGAATACATCAGAAGCCATAGGAGCACTCTCATTTACACCTATACCTGTTCCCTCTGTTGCTGTCGCATTGGGTCCGAACACCTCCTCCGCCATTGTTGATCCCTGTGCAAATACGTCAAATACATTTGCAGTAGCCAAATGTATCACTGCTATGAATATTCCTACAAAGATAAATTTTTTCCATCCGCCTCGTTCTATAGTTATTGATATATCTTTCATTAGAGTTCATATGTTCAACATACTATAAAAAACATGTTGCACATTTAATGCATATCAAATTTTCATTGGCTTATAAATCTGTGCAAATCAATTATTTGGTGTTAATACAAACCTTTACTTCCTCAAAGTATAGAAAGGGTAGGACGACCCAAGAAGAATGAGTCAGATTCCACTCAATATGGAACGTCCCCTACCTAATGCAAGTCATTAGAAACTCTGATAACCTATGTAATGTAGGGTTTCTGAATCATATACAGGCACATTAGAGTGTAAATGTAGGATATTTTCTTGTCGGTTTTGGTTTCTCATCTAACTAGGTCTTTTGCTTCATCCCAAGATCACGCTCAGTAATTTCTTGCTTGTGGCTCAGGAACTGTGCGATATTTGGGCTATTGTTGAAAAGAATCATCTATTGCTTACGTTGATGTTCGTAATCTATATGGATAGTGAGATCATGGACAGTAGCAAATTCCTTTCCACAGGCCTCACAAATGGGATGATGCGAATGTTCATCAGACTCCTTGCTCAAATTCAGTATATATTGTTGCTTAACATCATTTAAAAGAGTTATAATAGAATTTGATTCGTTATTATCATAAGTAAGTATACGGGATTTCTACTGTTAGCAGCTGTTATATGTATTTCTGACCTACTTATGACATTATGACTGAATTTTCTTCAGATGTTCTTAGATGTATTGAGAAATGGAGCGCAGAAGCTTGTAAATGCAATAATAATACAGATTGCATAAATGAGCGTACACAGCAACTTAGAGTATGCCTTGACAGAATTTTCCCGCCATCGAAAAGTATCGAATTTGAAAGTGACAAAGTTAATTATCTTCTTTCTTCTGTATTCTTTTTGGCTAATAGATTGGCCAAGTGCACTATTGGCCTATCAGAGCTAGACAGAGCAATTGGAAATATCGAAAAGATAGGGAAGGTTAGTATCGAAAAGGATGAGAATACCGAACTTTACGATAAATTTCAGCAACGATTGGATGAAATATTAAAAGAGTATTTCTAGCCAGCTTAGCAGTAGATAAAAATCAACCAATCATCAAAAGATGATAAATTCTAATCAGGCCTTTTCGTCAATAGTATTGGTATCCAAGTACTGAACGTACAAGTATGGGTTTGGTTACAGGTATGGGTGGCGACGGTTTTCAGAAACTTTTTGACGGGAAAACGCTGGATGGTTGGAAGATGGTAGGAAAAGGTCGTTTCACAATAATTCCAAAATGTAATGCAGTTCAAACAGAAGGCGGAATGGGTTTACTCTGGTATCACAGAAGGAAATATAGGAATTTCACCCTGCAATTAGAATGGAAGGCCTCGAGCAAAGAGGATAACTCTGGAGTCTTCATTAGATTCCCAAATCCCAGGGGTGATCTATATGTTGCAGTCAACCATGGATATGAGGTACAAATTGATGACCTTGCCCGGCCCGATGGTAAATCAGTTCATGGAACAGGAGCAGTTTATAACTTTGCTGCTCCATCAATAATAAACTCTAAGCCGATTGGAGAATGGAATATCCTCCAAATTGTAGCTGAGAAACAGAACTACACAGTTATAACTAATGGAGTAAAAGTAGTATCCAACTTTATTGGAAATAGATTGCTTGAAGGATACATAGGCCTGCAGAATCATGACGATGACTCGGAAGTATCATTTAGAAATATCAAAATTAATGAAATAAAACAAAATGAATAAGATTGGTAGAATGCATAAGTCAGTAGAATCCCACAATAAGGAACCAAGTGGGCTAATAATGCATATTCCCGACAGTCTTGTCCAACCTCCACCTGTGGATATACCGCATATTATGAGGGCGATATTATTGTAGATTCTTATCTGCTGGTCCATTGATTACGATTCCAGTAATAGCTGAGCAAGGGGAGTCAAAATGCTTTTCTTGCGTTGCAGTAAACTAAGTATATTACAGTCAATGACTGCATTAGTGGTTGGCTGATGAGGAAGTAGACGGGAGACCATATTTGAAAAACATTCTTCCCACACACACATAATGACTTGCCTAAGAAGGTCTATTTAGAAGTAGTAGTAGGTATCATCGAGAGAAGTCCCAGAGGGACTTTGTAGTGTAGATCCAGCGACTATGTTGTTGCTTACATCAAATCATTATAAACCATACCATACTAGAGGTAGTATGGAGATATCTTCTCTGATATTATCTTGACTAGCTCGTTTCTATCTGGACTCGAATTTGTTAAGACAATCTCTGTAAATCCCAAATCTATATACTTGTTGAGTTTTTTTATCCCTTCCTCTGCAGTAGATATCACAAGGAACATCTTTTCTAGAGTATCATCACCTATTATTTGGCCATTCTCTTGAATTTTCCTTGGATCATGGACATCTACATCGAAGAAAGCCTTAATCATAGAACCACGCCAGAATCTAATCGACTCCAGCGCTTTCTGTTTGTCCTCATGATAAGATGCTGGCAGAAAGAGTATCTTTTCTAATGAATCATAATCCTTTCCTGAAATCGTAGCTCCTTTTTTTAAGGCAGGAAACAACTTATCCCTTATAACTTCCACTTCTAATTCATTAGTAACAAACCCATCTGTCTCTTCTCCAGCGAGCTGAGCAGTTTGTTTGCCAATACCTGCTAGGTAAATCGGGATATTGTTCTGAGATCTGGTATATAATTTAGAATCTTTTACCCAGTAATATTTTCCCTTGAAATTGACCCAATCTCCAGTCCATAGTTTTTTAATTAAGTATATAGCTTCTTCTAGCCGCTCAAACTTTTCAGCATTAGAAGGCCATGAATGCCCTGAAGTAACCTCGTTAAGAGCCTCTCCTCTCCCAATTCCAAG
>DASQQK010000170.1:0-3214 GCA_035643435.1 Nitrososphaeraceae archaeon
GAAATTTTTTCTCTAGATAGGCAATGTGAATATTGCACCATATATTTTAAAGCAAAGGAAGTTTATTTTTCGTAATCCGTACTTCTAGTGTTCAACACACTAAGGAACCTCAAAATAATAAATATCAATAGTTAATCAATAATATCAATAGTTAAATAGAATTATAACCAATAGTACGAACGTTGCTATGAAGGTAGGTCTTGCGTTGCCTCATGTTGGTTCTCAGGCTACAAAAGATAATATAATTAAAATGGCAGTAGATGCTGAAAATGAAGGTCTTGATTCATTATGGGTTGCAGAAAGGCTTCTCTGGCCAGTTACTCCACAGACGCCGTATCCTGCGACAGAAGATGGTAGTTTACCAACATTCTACCAGAAAGTATTTGATCCATTGGAAACACTTACCTTTGTAGCCGGTAAGACAGAAAGGATAGCATTAGGTACTTCAGTGATCGATATGTTGTTCCATAACCCAGTAATATTGTCAAAAAGATTTGCTACATTGGATGTACTTTCAGAAGGGAGATCCATATGTGGAGCTGGTATCGGATGGTCTAAGGATGAGTATCAGGCAACGAATACTCCGTTTTCAGACAGAGGCAAAAGAGCAGATGAAATTGTACAATTATTGAAGAAAATATGGGAAGACGATATTGTAGAATTTCATGGTCAATTCTACAACATACCTGCTTCAAAGATTGGACCCAAACCAATTCAAAAACCATCTATTCCAATTCATCTTGGCGGATATGATTCTAACACATTTGCTCGTATCGCCAGATACGCTGATGGATGGCTGGCTTCTCTTGCTGGTCCAATTGACTTCTTGAGTAATGGCATAAAATCCTCAGATGAACAAGCACGTAAGATAAACAGAGACCCCAAGGAATTTAGAAATATTGCTCTAACATTTCCTCAGCCAGTAACTGGTTCCTCTCATTCTTCTTCCTCAGGTAATTCTGATACTCGGCAATCACGATTTCCATTAGCTGGGACAATGGATCTAATCGGCCAAGATATTAGAGCAATAAAGAACATGGGATTTGATCAGATAATATTTGCCTTTGTGAGTTTAGAATTGGATGAAATGGTTGACACGGCAAAAGAACTTTCGAAGTTTGCTAAATGATGTCAAGACACCATACATTCCGAAGGACGAAGGTCGTCCATAACTGGAAGTGGCCGTAGATTCTGTGTACTATCATCGATCCGTGGGATATTACAGACTCTCGATTCCTGTTATGGTTAGATCGACGTGTGCGAGTTACCTAAGGATACATTACAGACTAGGCTATGCACCTATGCATTCTTAGGTCGACACCATTTTAGGATGGATGGTTGACAGTATCTATACCTCTTCTTAGTATCAGTGGTTAGTATGCGTAGCTCGGCAGCATCATACCATTTAACAGTTGACTTTGGGATGAGATATCATGCCAGCTTGAAGAACCAAAGTTAATTAACACAAAACTGTCGTTGCATTCAGCTACGACAGAGCCACAAGTGAAGCCTTCTCTTGTTTTAACTACTGCTCTAGAGTCGCGGATCGTACTCCAATTTAGGTTCATGGTAGGAAAGTGGCTGCCTACATTCGGTGCAGTTTTGGGGTTTATCATTGGATTTGCTATTGTGGTCGGATAACATCAATTAGCAGTTGACTAATTTTTTTATGCTTAGCGTAGAAGCCTATGATATGAATTCATTGTGTTCTGACATGTCGGAATAACACCAACTATAGCCCCTAGTTCTCAACAAATAACTGTGCAATAAGATGTACAATTCAGCTTGGTTTCCGAGGTCTGGTTTTGATGGGACTAACCTATGTGCCCAAGCAGTCAGTCATGACATACGCGGTTTGCGAAGCATTGGATAGATGATAGGCGAGGTGTTTACCTGGATTGTCCCAAGAACATCGAATCCATGCCGTTCGTAGAATGGAATATTCTTTTGAGTAGATGATTCGAGATAGGCTAGTTTGTTGTCTTGGTCACACACAGCTAGTGCATGCCGCATTAACTCAGAGCCAAGTCCCTTTCCATGGTAAAACGGATCGACCCCTATGAGCGGCAGATACCAATGAGGCTCTTTTGGATGATAGCTACTCATTTTCGAGAACACTTCTGGACCATCCATCTTGGCCTCATCAGAACCAGTATTTTTTAGTAGCTCCATTATTTGATCAACATCATGATGAACATTTGGAGGAAGCCACAGAGCTGCCCCAGAGTAGTTACCAATGTAGTAGGCACTACCATTTACAAATGCTTTGCCTCCAAAAGCCATGGCAAAGCTGTAGAAATGTGAAAGATATTTTTGTGGATCTGACCATACCCAGCGTGTAGCAGGATCAGCTACAAAAGCCAACTCCAAAGCACCGATAACACCAGCTTCATCTGATTTCATTGCAATTTTAACAATTGGCAAAATTATCAAAATAATTCCCGTTTTAACGTTTAAGTGTGTTTGTTTGTTTGTTTTATGGCGTTATTATTATTGTATCGCTATAAGAGACCTGGAATATTTCTATTCCAGCCAGACTACTGATTATGAAAAAAGCCAAACTGTAGTACAGACAAATGAATGCGGTTTCCGTTGGATGTATTATGCTCTAATCCAGGTTCTCAGAATTAAAATTAGTGGTTCTTCTGCTCTGCCTGTGCCTTTTTGACATTAAACTTTTTATCTGCTAAAACTGGCTCGTCTATACCCCAGCTCCATTTCTTTATAGGGTGTATTCTGATGTAGTGATGCTCTGAATGGCCAGTTTGATCCATATATCCTCCTTGTCTAGTAACAACATCTGCATCACCATAGATCCTAATCCCTCGCGGATCCCATGGACCAATAGTCTTGAGATCATCAGTTACAACTGCAACGCAACATTTCGATTCTTTAGATTTTTTTGTATTTTGTAGATTTGAGAATATTCATACCACTTACATAAAGAAACTCACCATCGAAATCAAAACCAACTGGTACAACGTCTGGTTGTAGAGTGCCATCTGATGATATTGCTGCTGTAGCTAATCTTACAACACGCTGAGATTTTAAGTAATTCTATTTCCTTTTCAGAAAATATCGAGTCAGTCAGTCATTACTCATGTATTTCATTCTAAGTTTATTATATTTTATTAGAAGTAAGAGATTCATTGTCGTCAACGTACAGCCAGCCATTGGCTTGGCATAGCCGTGTGAAGCAAGAGTTACTGGTTAA
>DASQQK010000171.1:0-3455 GCA_035643435.1 Nitrososphaeraceae archaeon
ACACCATTTTTTTTGATTAAAAGTGATAAACCTAAAAATATTTGGCATGGTATTAATGTCGGCAGCAGCAGTTCTGGCATCGCGTTTAACGTTGATAGGGGCATATTCAAACCTTCTATTCCATGTTGCAGATAGAAGAAACAGGATACCCCCCCTCTTCATCTATCTAAGTCGGTTGCAATTAGGACAATTACCTAAACAACTCTTCTAGATTCTTCCGTGACAAGTTTGGTTTGGCGACAGCGTTATATGTTATGATAAATAGGACAGTCACTAGAAAAAATTAATTTATCTTCAATTGCTTTCCTCCCCTTCTATTTCTCAGAAAATCAATGAAAAAATTCGAAAACGCTCCCACTACTCCGCCGGCCAAAATCGCAACTGGGATTCCGTACGTAACCCAGAATTCTTTGACAGTTTGAGCGAAGGGCGGAGTCTCTAATACGGAAAAGGTCAAGTTAGCATATGTGCTTCCAAAGTTCTCAGCAGGTAAGGAAAGGTTGACACCTCCGGGCAGCTCAATAAATCCCGAAGGGAACAAAGATCCAGTTGAAAAATTGGCTAGCATTGGTATTGAATATAATCCTATATTTGCTTCAGAAGAAACCCCGATCCTAAATGATGCCGGGGCATCTCCAGAAGTCTCATTTGTGGTCGCTGGCATGACTTGCTCAATACTAATTCCCGGATCTGAAACCAGCCTTGGTTCAAATGATACCGAATCAGGAAGTGTCCCCGAACTTGAAACAAGTTGTATCCCAATTTCCTTCTCTTCGCCTTTAACTATTTCTATTGGTGAAGGAGTTGTTAAAAATGAATATGACGGCGGAGGAATGTCAATCCAATTTGACAGATCGACCAGAATCTTCGACGTGTTATGATCGAACATATTAGACGTAGAACTGTTTCTTTGCTGACCATCATCTGAGTATATTCCTATTGTATAATACAAAACTCTAAAGCGCTCTGGGGAGGTTATCGACTCCATCTCGAGAGGGATAAGTGCGTACTTCTGATCTGGACCAAAGAAATTAGTAAAGTTTATCTGTTCCTGTTCCAGTATTCTTGAATGTTCTGGAGAAGCGTATTCCACGAACAGAGTAGACCAAGCCCCGAGATCGGAATTCCACTGGATTTCTCTTTGAAAATCAACACCATGCTTTCCCGTGACCTCGTTAATGTCTGAATCAACTAACAAACCATAAACTAGAGTATCGATTCCATATCTTGCAGGATCGGATTTTAGTTCCCCACCCAACCAAAGTGTTGCATTAAGAATTCTACCATCTGTGCTGAAGTAAGTTATCGTCTGGATATCTGTGGCATTCTCCATAGGATTAGTATAATCGGGTATAACCCGTACATACTGCGAAACATCGCCGGAGGAAAAATTCCTAACTATGTTAATGCCATCACGTTTTCCAGTCACTATCTGATGGTTAGGGAAAGGCGTGGTTGGACCAGATGGTATCAAAGCAGATTCTTGAGCACACACCGATGGATTTAGCTCCACCCCCAAACGGGTACTGATGCAAATTAATAACATTAGAACCGAGAATGTGACTAATAAATTGACCTTAGCTGTTATGAAGGTCTGTATGCAATGCCGCCTCCATTATCTGTCTATGAATGTGAGATATAAATAATATATACCGCACGTTGCGTTTGTCTTCATTTATCTTATCGAAGGCATAATGGACAAGGTTGTTTCTACAGTTTATCTCTGGGTTAGTTCCTTGCTCTTGTTCTAGACCTTGTGCTTCGGCTAGGTGAAATTCGGTAATCTACCTTTCTGGGGTGGCAGTATTATGTCTAGTGAGTTCGATGCGGTACATTCGGGGTAGTGATCTGTGGTGACAGACCAATTTATTCATCTAGTTGGTCTCAACATCAGCATCTAGCTGATAATGCATCGGCATCTAGCTAGGGGCACGCAATGGGTCCCTCTTTCAACTTTTTGTCAGTATAATGGACTACTCTGTTGAACGAAACACCTACAAACCATTTGTGACTTCCACTTTCCATTTTGTCAGTTTAGATCTACATCAAGAGAAGTGAGGTAAAAAGAATTCTCAAAAGTTAGAACAATAGTAATTCACTCGGATCACATCGGAGTAATTTACTCGGATCCCAAGCAATGATATACTGTACTATGATGTGTATCTTAGTGGTCATAGCTGCATCGCACACAAAAATATGAGGGGGATTCAGCTGTTATGATGTTGTCTGATTTCCTAGAGCTGTCTGATTTCCTAGAGCTGTCTGGTTTGCTAGACCCTCAGTTATTTCAAGCGATGATTGGAGTTCTATCAAGGACTGCAACGCATCTAGGGCCAGCCCCGTCTGGACGGCATCTTGGGTTTCCAATGAATTTAAGTACTCCGCTACGCCCACAGGATCTTGCTCTTCTACAAGTTCACTGAGAACCGGTTGGACAAGCAACAAATCCCCTATAATTTCTTCAACCTGAGCAGAATTCGACACTTCTGTTTGATTTTCTTGGGCATTTATGACTTGCAATGAATTAATTAGTACTGCTATAACCAGAAAAGATGCCACAAATGCACTCATAATTTGAATCCTATTCTTGATCATTTTCAATCCATTATTAGCGAGGTAGCATGCAGCCATGTGAAATACCATGCGTCCAACCTAGCTTGTACCCATCTCTCCAGTTCTTTGTATGATGTTTGTCATTACCTCTGTACTTATTCCCATCATCACAGTCTCCTCTTCCCCGATAATACCCACTGCAGAAGTTCAGAGTATGCTTTTCCCCAGCACAACGTTGATCCTTTTTTTGTTTCTTCTCTAGAGATTCCCCTAACGATGCTAGAGCTGAGTTGCTCGCTAAAATAGTCGATGATATGGCCAGAGTCGAGATAAGCACCAATACCATTGATGCCTTAACGCACAGGTTACGATTATTCATCAACAATCTTCTGTGGAAAACCACTATTTAAAATTCACTGTATTTTCACTGCCATTACTACTAGATTTATTCACTATAATTGCTGATGTATATGACTAAGTATCTTAGTGGTCCGAGCTGCATCGCACACAAAAATATGAGGGGGATTCAGCTGTTATGATGTTGTCTGGTTTCCTAGAGCAGTCTGATTTGCTAAGAATTGATCTCGAACCTCAACCACTGTCTGGTTACCTAGAACCTCATCAACTGCATGTGATGCTTCAAGATCTATTAGGGCCTGAAGGACATTAAGTGCCAGAAGGGTATTCACTGCTTCTCGGGTTCCTAACTCATACAGGTGCTCATTTACTGATATATCATCTGTCGGGTCAAGATCACGCGGCAGAGCCAGCCGCAGTACACAGTAAGTACTATAAGTACAGCAACGTCAATTGTCTTATTTAGTGGCAGTTCGGGAACAAATATTACTTCATCTGTTGCTTGTGTATCTACTGGTTGGATCTCCTGTTAACTTATAAGATTA
>DASQQK010000172.1:0-5735 GCA_035643435.1 Nitrososphaeraceae archaeon
AAGTACGGTCAAGAGCTCTACATTGACGATATGAGGCAGGTTTCTTATTCTATTCTTAATAATGTATCTCATTTCTTCTAGGTCCTTAGCCCGTATCTTCAACATTAGGTCAAATCTTCCATACATTTCATGTATTTCTAGGACGGGATCTAACAACGAAAGTTTTGATATAACTATATCTGCAAATCCTGGCTCTGTATTTATTCCCAAGAAGGCCAGATGATCGAATCCTATCACATCATAGTTGAGAGCAATAGTAAATTTTCGTATTATACCTTCGACCACCAACCTTTTTACTCTCAAATGAACAGTCGCATCTGAAATACCAATATTTCTAGCAATTTCAACAAATGGCGTAGTCGAGTCTTTGCAAAGCATAGATATTATTTGTAAATCGATTAGGTCTAAAGAGCGGGGTTTGTTGGACCTATTATTTGCTTTATTACCATTGAAACTTGGAGGGAAATCCATTTGAATTCTTTATCTTCAATAGCAATTATTCAAAGGCATAAATATAAAGTGATGGATACTATCTTGTTTGATCTAGAATCAATGAATCAATGATATGATATGTGCATCAGTGATTTGGCTGGACTCTTTCGCGCCGTCTAGCCACTGTATTTGCTGTCAAGGATGATGTTGTAGTTAGTCACTACTCTAGTACTAGTCTCAGTGCATCGATAAAAATACATCATACAGGCCGTTAAGTGCCACTTCTTGGCTTCTTCATCCTCTGATCCCCGGTTACCATGGTTATTGTTAATCAATCATCTGGATAGCCTGTTCATTCCTATTTTGTATTCCCCTTCCAGTCACTGATGTTTCCTTTTAGTATGACTTCCTTCCACACGTCTGATCTGTTCGAGAAAATAGTGTTTCCATCCTTCTGGTAAGGCCTCAACTTTGACGGCATGTCGCATCGTTTTAATATCATTTCTGTCACTTACGTACAGGCGCACAATGTCGCTAATCGCGACCTGACTAGTATCCTTCTTTATTTGTACTATTGGATCTCCTGCACCAATCTCTCCCTCCTCTAATACTTTAAAATATATTCCTGAACGTCCGCTTGCAAGAAACTTTTTGATGATATCCATACGTCTGAATTTAATGCCCAATTTATAACATGGCATTCTAGGTTGAGTTGCCATAACCTTTGAAGACCCTATTTCAAAAGAATCACCCACGCTGACCTCATTTTCCATAAGGCCTTCTATAGTAAGATTCTCTCCAAACATCCCATATGGCAATTCCATGGTAGGAAAAACTTCACGCCAGAATACATAGTGTTCAATTGGATATGCATATACGGCCTTATCCAGGCCACCATGAACTGCCAAATCTGCTTGTTTGTCGCCGTCTAGATTGAGTGTCCTTAACTTTATACGTCCCTCAATAGGCTCCTTAAAAATGCCTGTTATTACCCTCTGTCCTTCGAAATCTATTTCCTTAGGGAGAGAGACGTTGACAGACAGTATTTTAGGTGTCAAATTAGATCCTCCATTTGGTATATTCACCTATATGCATGTTTTCACATTCTCCTATCTGCATATATAAGTATGAACTACCAATGTTAAGCAGTAACACAATTTTGTGCTACACATAAAGCTCAATTCTTTCAGTTCGCATCAGCCGACCATCTGGCTTGAATGGCTTATCATATAGAACGCAAATGCTTACGAGGAAGCGCAGCATAGGACGCAACACACTCTGGAAGAATCGTTCACTGTAAACTGAGAGACCCATGGCTGCCTTTCTGCAACTGGACAGACATACTGTCAAGTAAGTATATTTGCATAGTCTCAAGAATACAGTATAATTACTTATTAGCCTTTTATTAGCAATATACAAAATGAAAGCAGTTGGTCTATACACGTGCTTACCAATAGAAGAACCTCAGTCCCTACTTGATTTAGACATCGCGCAGCCGAATCAACCTACTGGTGGACATGATTTACTAGTTGCTATAAGGGCAATCTCTGTGAACCCTGTTGACACTAAAGTCAGAAGAGGATTGATTCCTTCTCCGCCATATATTACAGAACAAAATGAAAAAAATATGCCACGGATATTAGGATGGGATGCCGCCGGAGAGGTGATAGAAGCTGGGTCAGATTGCACACTCTTTAAGAAAGGGGACGATGTTTATTATGCCGGCAGCATTTCTAGACCATTAGGAACAAACTGCGAATTCCATTTGGTAGATGAACGTATTGTAGGAAGAAAACCAAAATCGCTAAGTTTTGAAGAAGCTGCTGCTATGCCGCTTACAACCATAACGGCATGGGAGGCCCTATATGATAGACTATCTTTGTACCCTGATGTTGTGAGAGGGAAAACCGCAGCTAGCTCGAAACTGGTGATCCCAACTGACGCGCCAGATATTAGTAGCAATAATAAGAATAGACATAGATCATCCATTCTTATTATCGGTGGAGCAGGAGGAGTAGGTTCAATAGCCATTCAGCTTGCAAAAAATCTAGTAAACCAACCCTCTTTCGCATCATCCTCCTCAACAGCATCTTCTTCCTCTTCGTTGCCAGAAATTAACGTAATCGCAACTGCATCTAGGACTGAATCAGTTGAATGGTGTAAGAGAATGGGTGCAGATTATGTGGTAAACCATCATAAAGATCTTAAATCTCAGATCAAGGAAGTTATAGGTATCGATTATGTAGACTATGTCCTTTGTTTAAATGATACTGATGGTCATTTTGAGACTATGAGGCAACTGATCGCCCCGCAAGGTAAGATATGTTCTATAGTTGAAACTAAAGCTCCTGTGAACCTAGGGGGCATATTACAGCAGAAAAGTGCTACGTTTGTTTGGGAGCTCATGTTTACTAGATCGCTTTTTCAAACACCAGACATGATATCACAACACCACTTGCTCAATAAGGTCGGCTACCTTATTGATAATAACAAAATAGAAAGTACTTTAAACTGTGTATTATCCCCAATAAATGCAGAAAATCTGCGCAGTGCACACAGGAAGCTCGAGTCTAAGGAAACTATTGGTAAGATTGTTTTATCTGGATTTTGAAGTAAAGTTTTAGATGACTATGTCGGACCTGTTGGTCGAGACCAGCTGGCCCCACTTCGTTGTATGTGTGATATTGTTCTCCACAATATCAAGAATTTATCTTCCTTTTCTAGGCGATCTGTAATAAAAACTGCATGATTTAAGAAATCCGCTACTGTGCGAACGTGACTGATCACATAATCCATTTGAGCTTCGATAGAGGAAATTCTTTATATGTCAATCCATGAAATTAGAAGAAATGGATTCCACTTTATTCATAGGGTCATTAATTACAATTCTGATCATTGCATTATCACCTGGAACGAAAGAGGTTTTAGGAGATTCGGTGATTGCAACTGTACCAGTGGGCACATTTCCTCAGGCATTGATATTTAATCCGTCCAATAATAATATTTATGTAGCAAATCGTGATTCAGGAACGGTCTCTGTAATTGATAGCTCAAACAATACGGTCATTAGTAATGTTATTGTAGGAAGCTTTCCAGAATCAATCATATTTAATCCATCAGATAACAGTACTTACGTAGCTAATGTCATTTCAAATACTATTTCGATAATAGATAGCAGTACTAATATGATAACCAAAGAGCTGGATGTAGGCAGGGACCCTGTATCCATGGAAATCAATCCTTCCAATAGTAATATCTATGTAGCTAATCAAGGCTCTGGGAGTGTGTCAATAATTGATGGCACTAACAATACGTTAATTGATGAAATAAGCGTAGGAACTTCACCGATAGCCTTAGAATTCAGTCCCTCAAGCGATAATATCTATGTAGCAAATCGTGATTCAGGAACAGTTTCTGTTATAGACACAACTAGGAATCAGGTAGTCAATGATGTAGTAGTTCAGAATGAACCTACTGCCTTGAAATATAACCCATCTAATGGTGATATCTATGTAGCCAACCGTGGTTCACGAACTGTTTCAGTCATCGATGGTAATAGCAGCACACTACTCGAGAATGTGGTTGTTGGCACTGAACCTGTCGCCTTGCTTTACAACCCATCTAATGACAATATATACACTGCCAATGTGGTATCTAATTCTATTTCTGTCCTAGATAGCCGGAATAATGTGATAGCCGGGACTGTGAGCGTGAAAGGTCTACCCATAGCCTTGGAATTTAATCCATCTAATGACGGCGTTTATGTAGCAGGCACCATTACCGGTACTGAAGGACTGGTGTCAGTTGTAAAATAGGAGCATCGACAGACAGCACAAGCATTTGTCTCATCTTCATTTACTTAACTTTTCATGTACGTGACTCGCTCAAACTATATGAAATGATGTTATTGATGGCATGGCAGTAACTCGACAAGATAATTTCCAAATTTATGTTTCAGTATATGTCCGACTGACTCTACTTTAAGCGGAACTAGTGGATCCGTTGTATTAGAGAGCATATAATAATACTGAAGATCCTGCTTGACACAACATCCTTATTATTATCTCAGTTGAAGATACATGTATTATGACTCTTGATCAAGATACCTTGGACGATCTCCTAAAATTTCCTCTAATGGAAGCTCTAACTGGAAGACGTTCCAGAAGATTTTGCATGGGTGCAGAGATTCCTGATGGTGTGTTTGCTTTCAAGTCTAAACATAAACCTATGCCGCTCAGCGAATTAGAACAGCTTATATTATTATCTACTATGGGCGGTGTTACTGGATGGCATTTTGCTATTATGCGTCATAAGAAATATGCACCGTACCTCTCTAACTATTGTAACAGTCCATCTGGTCGTACATACCCATCAGCAGCTGGATTTATCACATCAGAAATTTTTTATACTGATGATAATGGTACATACTTCTTTCCAACAAGAGATTTTCATCCGCCTCTAGAGATAGTGGATGGAAAAGTCGACCTGCAAGAGTTTTTAGCCTCTCACAAGGCAAGAATACGCAAACTATCTGACAAGAGATTGTATACTCCAAGACAAGAACCATATATGGAAGGTCATAACACATGGATAGCTAATCATGAAGGATCTACATTCGTTATTCCGGTTGGGGATCTAGCACAACACGTTCTTTCAACCATCTGCTTTTATGCTGTAAATCAGTTTCCGATCTATGATGACATAGCCAAGAAGCAAATTCCTGGCATCGACAAATATGATAACTTGGTAGATACAAAGAACCCTATTCCACTAACGTTTTTGGAGCAGTATTGCATTTCTGAGTTAACAGCTGAACTTTCGACTTCGTGTTATGGTGGGGCATTATTGCTTCAAGCAATGGGTCTTGGAGGGTGGATGTATGATGGTGTAGACAGGCATACTGTCTTAGGAGCTACAGGAGATCCTAGTGTACCTGGATTAGGATTTAGATACGACACGGACGAACGCTGGTCTATACCCAATCCCACTGGCTTACCTGGAGTTTTCGAAGGATATTGTCCTCCACATTATAGGAATATGAGAGAGGCGACTGAAGCCCTTATTAACAGAAAGTTTGGTGACGGTGGCGTATATAACACAGAGACGCCGGGTGCATGGAAAGACAGTACAAAAGTTAGAAGTAGTGCACAACACTTTACTGAAGAGGTTAAAGAGTGCGTAGCATTGCAAGCCCAGTACATTTATGATACGTACGGCAAATTTCCAGCCACAGTTCCAAGCATTTTTTTGCTGACTTATCTACAAGCACAACACTTAGATCTAGAATTCTATGATCACTTTTT
>DASQQK010000173.1:0-4376 GCA_035643435.1 Nitrososphaeraceae archaeon
CTGGATACTGATGTAGATCAAGATAAGATTGCAGGTGTTACTCATGGGTTTGTAGGTGCAGATCTCGAATACCTGTGTAAAGAAGCGGCTATGAAGTGTCTGAGAAGGCTTCTGCCTGAACTTAATCTGGAGGATGAAAAAGTTCCTCCTGAAACGCTGGAAAAGCTTGTAATAAACATGAATGATTTTGACTATGCCACAAGGGAGATAACCCCATCTGCCATGAGAGAAGTCTATGTAGAGCCTCCTGATGTTAAATGGGAGGATATTGGTGGGCTAGACAACGTTAAGAGGGAATTACAAGAGGCGGTAGAGTGGCCATTAAAATATCCAGCCCTCTACAAAGAGCTTAAGCATAAAATTCCTAGAGGAATACTCCTACATGGACCCTCAGGTACCGGAAAAACGTTATTGGCAAAAGCTGTAGCCACCGAATCTGAAGCGAATTTCATTAGCGTTAAAGGTCCTGAACTACTCAGCAAATGGGTTGGAGAATCAGAAAAAGGAATACGAGAAATATTTAGGAAAGCTAGGCAGGCATCACCTTGTGTTATATTCTTCGACGAAATAGACTCCATTGCTCCTATCAGAGGAATGGAGGGGGTCCATGCAAGCACCGAGCGAATGATGTCACAATTACTCACAGAGATGGATGGAATACAAGAAATGCAGGGAGTCGTGATTATTGCTGCAACCAATAGGGTAGACATGATCGATAGCGCATTGCTCAGACCAGGACGATTTGATAAGATCGTGCTGGTATCTAATCCTGACAGGAATACAAGGGAGAGAATCCTCGAAATTCACATTAAAGGCAAGCCTGTAAGTAAAGACATAGATATAGGTAGAATAGCGGATCTGACTGAAGGCTTTAGTGGAGCTGATATGTCAGCTGTCGCTAATACTGCAATCTCTGTAGTATTGCAAGAGTATCTTGCAAAATACAATACACCAGAGGAAGCTGCTAAACATACATCAGAGGCTCTGGTTTCTATGAAGCAGTTTGAAGAGGCCATTAAAAAGATTAAGACACAAAAAGAAATGAAGCCCGGTGATAGGGTAGTTATGCCTCACTATAGGTGAAACTGATAAGTATCTATCCAGCCCTAACTCCGATAAAAGAATTAACTTTGCTACTGATTATTGGTGATGTGATAGTATATGTTACCCTATTCATCCTGAACCACAACTACTAAATCCACATTCGATACACATATTGCATCCTTCTGTAACAATTAGCTTTGCCTTGCACGAGGGACACACGTTGTCATAACTCTCCATCACCGCAGATTGGAGACCTGCTTTTTTTACAGAAGTATTTTGTTGATTCTCTTCATAATGTGGAGGAGCCACGGCTTCCTCAAAATTCTCATAGTGGTATATTTGTCCTATCTGTTCCCTAACAACTGGTTCATTAATATTATCTCTAATAAAATCTGCTACATAGGCACTTGGAGTTACCATAAACCCTTTTTCCTTTCCTGTATCACCTGTTATGTGCAGAACCTGCTCGTGTCTAGATCCATCTCGATAGACAGTAACACCTTTTAATCCAAACTCATGAGCTAGTAAGTATGCAGATTTCACATCGTCGGCGGTGGCATCTCCAGGCATATTGATAGTCTTTGCGATCGCATTACTGATCCATTTTTGCCATATAGCCTGGGCCATAATATGATCTGTCCAGTGAATGTCAATTGCTGTTACGAAAATCTTCTGTATCCACTGAGGTATTTCATTCATATCTCGTACAGAGCCGTAGTTATTTGCAATCCTCGTTAGTATTTCATCATCATAAATACCGCTGCCCATTAGAACGTTCTCGAACACCCTGTTTGTATAGAAAAATCTGCCAACTGTTACTCTCTTTTCAAAAACTAAAGCGAAGATAGGCTCGATACCATTAGAAGTATCTGCTATCATAGATAACGTTCCTGTAGGAGCGATCGTTGTTGTCCATGAATTTCTTATGCCATGCTTTCTAATTTTCATGATTAATGAGTCCCAGTCAAATGAATGATTTTCCTTCGGTATTTCGTAGTACCCAGCTACCGGGATCTTGCCTTTATTATAATCAGTTTTTGAAAATAGTGGAAATGGCCCTCGAGCTTTAGCCAGAGCGACACTCTCCTCCATGCTGTAATAGGAGATCGCCTCTGCTAGCTTGTTCATAAACTCATAACCTTCCTTAGATATGTACGGTATCCTTAACAAGAATAGTAGGTCGGCAATGCCCATAATGCCGAGACCGATTCTGCGAGTAAGTTTAGTATTTTTATCGATCTCATCTACAGGATACTTGTTAGCATCAATTATATTGTCTAGAAATCTAGTTGACAATCGTACTGCTTGTTCATAACGTTGCCAATCAAATTCGTACATTCCATCAGCCTTTCTCTTGACAAAATTTGCAAGATTTATCGAACCTAAATTGCATGACTCATACGGATAAAGAGACTGTTCTCCACATGGATTTGTTGCACGCAATGGTCCACCCTTGGCTTCCATACATGGATTGTATTTATTGATGTTATCAAGGAAAATTACACCTGGTTCTGCACTCTTCCATGCACTAAGAGCTATCAAATCCAATAGCTGCTGCGAATCAATGTTTTTAATAGGTTCTTGGGTTCTTGGATTTCTTAACACGTACTTATGGTTTTGCTTGTCAACAACAGATTTCCAGAAATCATGAGAGATGCCAACGCTCACGTTAAAGTTTTCGAATACTCCCGGCTTTGTCTTTGCGGTTACGAACTTTTCAATATCCGGATGCCATGCTTCCAGTATGCCCATATTTGCTCCACGTCTCTTTCCTCCCTGTTTTACAACATCTGTGATTGTATCAATTATTCTCATAAAAGATGAAGGTCCTGATGCGACTCCAGATGTGGATGCTACGATATCCCCTTCCGGTCTCAAATCAGAATAGTTGATGCCTACTCCGCCTCCTGATTTGAAGATCATAGCTGCATCGGTAGAAGACTTCATGATCTCGTTCATATCGTCTGGCATGTCTAGGACAAAGCAGGCCGAAAGTTGTCCCAATCTGGCACCCGCGTTCATTAAAGTTGGCGTATTGGGTAAAAAGTCTCTTGATACCATCAAATTATAATATTCACGAATTCTGTTTTCGTATGCAGACATCTTTCCTTCAGCGACTAACCTAAGCAAGTCCTTGAAACTACATTTCATGTGTCTGTCTTTAGCGAGATCTATGTAAAGACGAATAAGCGATTCGAAATGATACTTATTGAGATAGAATTCACCAATCTTGAGCTTGAGATGGAAATCATCCATTCTATCATAGTACTTCTTTGCTTCGTCTGTATAATTACTGTGATTGGATTCGGTGTCAAATATACTCGAATCGTGTATCACATCAGGTAGAGTGGCCAGAATGGCTACCCTTTCAAACATTTGACGTGGACCTTCGACTATCTCATTGTTATCATCTCTCAACAGATATCTAGACGCCAAGACTCTTAGTGAATCGACGCTGAATGATTTATCGATTTCATCTAGATTTTTCTTGTTCAGGATTTTCATTTTTTCATCTCTTATTTTTCTTCGTTCGTGTCTGTATAGGATGTAGGCCTTTGCTGTCTCAGACAGACCTTCCTCGATGAGTATTGATTCTACCATATCCTGCACATCTTCTACACTCGGGATTGCTTCCCTTTCCGATGCGCCATACCCATGATCAACCATTTTCTGCAGAACTTTGCTAGCCAGGTTCTCTGCTAACTCGTAATCAGGCTTCCTGGTCGCAACCAACGCCTTATAGATCGCGTTGGAGATCTTTGCGAGATCAAAAGAAACTATTCTCGAGTCCCGTTTCTTTATCAGCGAAATCAAATTTTTTTTAGAATTAAATTCGGTAACCCCAGCCATTCCAATCTGTATATAGCCTTTGATTTAAAAATATTAGCTTGCTAAAAAATGTGCTTGTGGTCGTGTTTATTCAATCTCCAAATACAGATCATTATTTAATATGTAGAAGATTTTAAGATGTGCAAGATACTTGCACTCATCTAATCATATGTGCCAATCACTGATGCTCATCCGATGTTGGATATAATAAATCATACAAACAACATGATTTCATATACATTTCATAATATACCATTATATTTGATATTAGACTCTAATGGATAAATCAACTTCTCATAATCGCAACTTAATATAGACCTATTGTAACTCTATTATTGAACATAATGGCACAGATGCCAGCGCTGATACCAAAAGAAGTAGAGATACAGAGACTAAAGAAAATATACATAATGGTCATAATGCTAGGTTCAATTGCAGCATCAGTAGAAGTAGATAACTTTGTAGATGGATCATTACATCAAACTGCTATCAGAGACAGTGCA
>DASQQK010000174.1:0-4910 GCA_035643435.1 Nitrososphaeraceae archaeon
GAGGATCATTAAATAATGCAGAAAGAATAATCTCCTTATCTTCATCTGTAATCCTGAATTTTGCTCCACCTGGTTTCTTATATCTTAACCCATCTATTCCTTTGTCTAGGTAGGCAGCAATCCATCTTTGTACTGATCTGCTGCTAACTCCATTCTCCATAGCTATCTCCTGATATGTTTTACCATCATTTTTTCGCAGTACAGCTAAATACCTATGGTACTCATCTTTTCTATTGGTGGTCTTCATCAATGAGTTTAACATCTTCTTTTCCTGTATAGTAACTCTAAGTGTATAAGGATGATTCACAGAATGAAGGTATCCCACTCATGTTAAGCTTTATCTATGCAAAAATCTAGACATAGTGGTAAATTAAATACGACAAGAACCAAGCCACTTCACTTATTAGTTAGGCGGGATGCAGTTAGGGTTCTTCTAGATCGATATCGTCTTGACCCTTGCACGATACTGCAGCTATTATTGAAGCTCCTAACGATGAGGCTATTATGTCAGCTCTCTTATCTATTGTGGGTCTAGCAAATGTACACTGTGAAACACTAAAGGCATTTACAATGGATGAAGTTAATAAGATAATTGAGAGAGTATGACCAAGTAACTTGAACACGAAAATCGCATTACTTCTTTCAAGACAATGGTCCTCTGTAACATACACTATATCGATATTGATAGTTTTAGCTTCGCGCTGTACCGAAATATTACGTAATGATAAGTATTATGTCAGAAACAACGTGGATAAAGGTCGGCTCCTTATCGGCGTGATTGCTATTATCGCGACATTGTCACTGTACGCCTTAATTCCATTGAATATTACTCTTTCTGCATTAAGCAGTGACAGATCCAACCAAACCGAGATGTTCCAAATTGACGTCAACGCAATTAGTGATGATATTTTAAAGGCAAAGATTTTGGCAAATAGTCTAGAAAATAGACTCAAAGATGCAGGAGCAATTTTAGAGATTACAGGTAATCTGACAGAAGTGAGGAGACCTCCCCGTGTTTGATTTTGGAGGGATTGTTTACTCATAATACTATCTGTTCAGTAACATGTTTAACAAGTAGATGTTACAATCGTAAAATGACAAGAGTAACTTATTCGGTTAACTCATAAAACCCTCGAGATAATTTAATCACATAGGACAATTAGCTTCCAGCTCAAATTGAAGGATTTCAATAAATATAAAGTGCGGAGCTCACGAGTCGTATCACAGTTTTATTCTCTCTCCCCCCTTTCATGCAGCATCCAGTACGCTCATAATTTGCAAACTTGAATACATGAGGACGACCTGCAATCGGCCCTTCACGGAATTCAGCTCGGCCTATTATGTTTTTACATTTGTAAAGGTCTATATTTATACATCTTTTGATCTATCTAAGAGATAGAGAGGAATCATGGCAAAAGACCCAGTATGTGGTATGTTTGTTGAGGAAAAACCTGCTACAATACATTACAGCAAGGATGGCAGGATATACTACTTTTGCAGTCAGCAGTGTTTAAACGAGTTTACTCAACCTGAAAAAGAACTAAAGAAGCTCAAGATACATGTCGCTATAAGTATTGCACTCACTGTACCAATAGTCGTTTTAAGCCTACCCCACATGTTTCCTGCACAGTTTGAAAACTTTCTTCCAATGAAGATTATGAATTACACTAATTACGTAATGTTAGCATTAGCTACTCCATTACAATTCTGGATAGGTTGGCGTTTCTACAGAGGATTATGGGACGGAATAAAGGCTAGAACGTCTAATATGGATACGCTTATTGCCGTAGGTACAACAGCCGCTTATCTGTATAGTGTAGTTGTTACGTTAGCTCCCGGCTTTTTCCCATTTGAAGCAGTTTACTTTGAAACCGCAGCAATTATCATCACTTTAATACTGATTGGAAGATTACTTGAAACAAGAACCAAGGAGAAGGCCTCTGACGCTGTAAGAAAATTATTAGATCTTCAACCAAAGATGGCTAGGATCATAAGAAGAGGAGGAAACAAAGGAGAAGAAGAATCAGAACTCGAGATTCCTATAGAACAGGTACAAGAAGGAGATGTGATGGTCATTAGACCTGGAGAGAGAATACCCACAGATGGAATTGTAATAGATGGGTCATCTTCTATTGATGAATCAGCTGTAACGGGTGAAAGTATACCTGTAGATAAGAAAAAAGATGATGACGTTATAGGAGCTACGATAAATGAGAGTGGTCTACTAAGAGTAAGAGCCACAAAAGTAGGACAGGATACAGTTCTCTCTCAAATTATCACGCTTGTAGAAGAAGCTAGGACTGGAAAAGCACAGATGCAGAGACTAGTGGATCAGGTGGCCAAGTACTTCGTGCCAGCGGTTTTATTTGTTGCAATAGGTGTAGGCCTTGGGTGGTACTTGGTTGGAGGCATAGGTATCACCTTCTCGCTTCTTGCATTTGTCTCTGTAATAATCATTGCATGTCCGTGCGCTTTAGGAATTGCAACACCAGCAGCTTTAATGATGGGCGCGGGAAAGGGGGCTGAAAATGGAATACTATTCAAGGGAGGAGAGTATCTGGAAATAGCAAAGAAAGTCAAAACGATAGTATTTGACAAAACTGGAACCTTGACAAAGGGTAAGCCATCTGTAACTGATATAATTGATAAATCAGGAATGGGTGAAAACGAATTGTTGAGACTCGCTGCAATTGCCGAATCTGGTTCGGAGCACCCACTGGGTCAAGCTGTTGTAAATTATGCAAAGGAAAAAGGGATAATAGTATCAAGCCCAGATACATTTGAAGCGGTATCTGGACACGGCCTGAGAGCAAAATATGCAGATCACATATTACTTATTGGAAATAGAAAATTGATGGATGATACACATATTCTGGTTACTGAAACAATTGAATCAAGGCTTAAAGAACTGGAGATGCAAGGAAAAACAGCTGTACTTATTGCTGTAGACAATACAGTCGCAGGATTAATTGCACTTGCAGATACTATAAAAGAGAATGCCAAGGAAACAATTGATGCACTTAAATCAATGGGAATAGAAGTGGTAATGCTTACAGGGGATAATCAAAGAACTGCTAATGCTGTCGCATCTAAGCTTGGAATCGACAGAGTCATTGCTCAAGTGCTACCACAAGAAAAAGAAGATACGATTGCTAAACTAAAAGGTGATGGAAAGGTGGTGGTGGCGATGGTTGGTGATGGAATCAATGATGCACCAGCACTTGCAAAAGCCGATTTAGGTATTGCAATTGGTTCTGGTACGGATGTTGCCAAGGAGACTGGGGGTATCATCTTGATAAAAGATGATATAAGAGATGTTGTTACAGCTCTTGACCTTGGAAAGAAGACCGTGTCCAAGATAAAACAAAACCTATTCTGGGCATTTGCGTACAATGCCGGATTAATTCCAATAGCAGGTGGTGTTCTGGTACCGTTTCTAGGTATTGGGATATTTGGATGGCTTCCTATGTTAGCAGCCTTAGCCATGGCAATGAGTTCTGTGACAGTGGTAGGAAATTCAATATTGCTTGGAAGATATAAACCGAAGATTGCACACAAGAAACCAAAAGATGAAATCTATACTACTAGCGATGTAAAGGAGGCCTATTCATTGCAAAAAACTTCAGGATAGTTAATTTGACAGTGCCTAACCATAATAAATAACAAACATCATAAGTTGAGGCAGCCTTGAGTCTCTCGAATACGTGTTCTAGCTACTCTGCTAACAAACTCCCATAGTAGTCTAGTATTTGACGTCTAATTTATCTAGATACCAGCTGTAGACCACAGAACCCATTTTTTATCACCCCGATGATAATAATTGTTCTGTACTCTAATCATTTAAATCGTTTTTAGTTACTGAATCTTGTGGGTTCACCTATGTCAGGAATGACATAGTTGATATTCGCTAACTCTAACTATTTGTTAAATAACAAACGACTAATGCAATAGTAATACGTGGCCTTGATGGTGGTGATATAATGACATTGTTCCTACTGCTAACAACATACATAACCTGTTATCTTTGGAGGCATCTACTTATAATTAATGGATGCATTCATCGTTCCTATGATGTGAATGTTTTTTGTGAAATTAACGCCATAATTGATCTATCCAAAAATGTCTAACTTACCTAAGTCCACATTTAGCACATCGTATGTCCATTTATTTGAAAGAAATTGGTTTTCTCAAGTAAAGTCTACTAAATTAGCCTTCTAGTTTGTAAATCTAAAGTAGATGTCGATTATCATGGCAAATTTCATCCATAATGAAGCTATTCGTTTACGATCCTTAGAAACAATGTTAGACGTTAACAAACATCTCTCTTGCCATTATCATAGCATACAATGAAACTTCTCTCTCTTTCTCATCTTATGAGATAGAATAATCGACTACTTAAGCATATGGATACCACGTCCGAGTTAGCTCGCGAACTGTATACTAGATTTCTTATATAGACACAGATTTATACATGCATGACATTACTATTACTATATAATAGTAATGTTATTACACTGGCATGTAAATATCACAAATGAATCTAACAATTGAAACGACGATGAAATAGTTTTTCTATAGGTAGTAGATGTGAATGTATGTGCTACGGTAAACAGTATCATACAAATTATGTCTCTATTAGTAATGTTTAGGCCATTGTTACATCTTTCTCATAGTACCTTAAATATCACAACTATTATATACAAAGTGAAAACAATTGAAATTCAATTTTTCAAATTTCTTTGGCAAGAAACAAAAGAACACTGAGTACGACTGTAAATTATGTGGTGTCGAATACAGGACTCAACTAGAATTGACGAAACATAATGAGGTATCACATCAGAAATAGAATAGTATGCTGACCGCAATTCTTTTGGCGGTCCTAATTTATGTAAATCCTCAACACAAGATAT
>DASQQK010000175.1:0-2479 GCA_035643435.1 Nitrososphaeraceae archaeon
CATTCCATAGCTGGCGACGTATAGCCTTTTGAGTAAAGGATTTACCAAAATATCAGAAGGATTAGGGGGTATTTCTATCTCTCTAGTAACCTTGTTGGTAGACCCATCGATTACAGATATAGTATTTGATTCTGAATTGGTTACATATAGTATATTAGAGTCCTCATCAAGGGACAATGAAGTTGGGCTATCACCTACTTTAATGGTCGCTATTTCTGAGGTTTCGAGTGTTCCTGTTTCTGATACATAATAATCGATCACAGATATGGTATCAGAGCCCGAATTTGATACGTAGAGCCTGTTTGTGATAGTATTTACAGCAAGATCATTGGGTTCCAAACCAACGGTTATATTAGAAATTACTGTATTTCTATTCAGATCAATTACCGATACATTATTTGAGCGGAAGTTACTCACGAAGCCCAGTCCACTTATATCCATTTCAGTGTCGTCAATAACAATTGAGACCGGTTCGCTTCCGACAGCTATCGTACCTACTACATCATTAGTTATGCCGTTTATGACCGAGACGGTATCTGAATGTGAATTGGTTACATATATCGTATCGCTAATAGTGTTGACATCTATATCCGTAGGAAAATTACCTACCTGCACCTTTGTGATTAGCGTATCGGTGGATAATTCATAGACAGAAACTGTATGAAGACGGAGGTCAGTAACGTATAACCTGTCAGTAAAGGGATTAATGGTAATGGCAAAGGGATCCCCTTCGGTCTCAAGTTGTGGAAAGTTTGTAGATGGTAGAGTAGGCAGAGTTTCTAACTCAATCTTAAACGAATCTAGGATTTCCTGAATAGGTGTCAGATATTCAGAATAACTTGCTCCTTCAGCTGTGTAGGTCAATGAATATAAATTTCCAGCCAGAATTGTCCAAAGCTGCATTACCTTCAGCGGCAACCCTCCTTGAGTATATGTGTAGATAATAATATACCACGGATTATCTGAAACGACGTATCTGTTGGAGCTGATGAGCCTAAAGTCCTCCAGTTCCTGTCGATATTTTATTACCTCTAAGCCCACCAGCTGATTTAGTTCCAGATTCCCTTCATTTGAAACCTCAATGGCAACTTTTTCTTGAAAGGTATCAGACACATTCTTTAGTGGTGAAACAATTGATATCCCACGTTCCGTATCTTCGATTAGCTCCCAAGAAGAAGGATACGTGATTTGATATCTGCTATTAGAATCTTCGTATACCTTGGTTGCATTCACATTTGTGCCATACACTATTAAATCATCATAAGAGGATGGGATATTTGTAAGAGATATTAGCGCAGCGGGTAAGAAAGAGATGACAATCACGTGTAGCTTTAAGCTTCCAATATGATCACTCCTCTCCCCCAAACTTTTCGGCTATGATAGGCTCCATGCCTTTATTTCCTTTATGGTACAGCCGATCAGAGGAAATTAAGGCAGAGAGAGATAAACCTTGATGTGGAAGACAACAGTTTCAAATTCTATCCTACATCTACGAGTTATATTCATTCGATCTGTAGCAGAATCATATAGCAGATGGTTGTCTTCTGCCCAGACGACATATCGCACAACCGACGTATATGTCCTGGAAGGCTGGACAGATACGTGGATCATTGGGCAGGCGGATCGGTGTTACGCCATCTAACTTCATGCATATGGCGGAAGATTTGTAAGTGCCTTAATTGACATAGATATGAGCCATATGAAAACAACCAAGATAATGACTTTGTTGGAAATTAATGGTGTTGGTAATCCCTCCTCATACATTTCTAGTTGTCGTGGTTTTTGTAGCTGATTGGTCTGCAAGCTTATCTTCTTCCTTTCGACTTGACCGGAATGCAAGATCGTTGCTAACGCTATGGCTGCAGGAAGCTGGAACGGGATAATGTAAAGTAGCCTTGCCAGGAACAGCCAGTCACCGATAAAAAGCGGAATAATTCCTGTCGAAAAGGACAAAAAAAGTAAGATGTTGGATGGGTGCTTGTGGTTGCATCTAACAAGCCAATATATACCCAGCATTAGAATTATGAAATTGGCAAAAAGCCCACCCAAATACTGTTGAATAGTAAAGGTGATGACATCCAATCTTCCTTCATAATCGCCAGGTCCCATTCCAAACTCGAAAATGAATCTTATGTCGTTCTGGATAGCTAAGTTTGTATCCACAAGAGCAGATTTTGAAACATCTACGGCGACACTTGACAATACTACGGCCAAAAGAAGAAATATACTTCTTCTTGGATAAAGTTTCATTCGTAGCATTATTAAGAGAAATATAGGTATGATTATAACAAATACCGTCCATGTATATGTATGAGCCAACATCAAAGCAATCATCGCCACAAAAAAGACTGCTATATCTAATTTCCTAGACCTATTCAAGAACCTAAATAAGAATCCTATTGAGACATATCCTATTATTAGAGCAATCCAATTTGCAAAGAATCCAGCATAGATTCCGATCAGCGTGTGATATGATACT
>DASQQK010000176.1:0-5770 GCA_035643435.1 Nitrososphaeraceae archaeon
ATCATATACAGGGATGAGGCTCTTGTGGCGCTTAGGAAGACTGCAAGGGAAACCTGTAACATGCTAAATTCAGGAACTGGAAACTTTTCGTTATGTCATGGTCTTGCAGGAAATTGCGAGATTCTTTTATATGGTAAACATGTTCTTGGAAAAGAACCTGTTAGTGACATGATTGACATTCAACTAGTCACTGATGTTGCAAACACTGGAATTGAAAAACACAGTGAGACCAAAGTGCCCTGGCCTTGTGGTATTCAGAAGGGCGAGCCGCCAGGGTTAATGACAGGTCTGTCTGGAATTGGCTATTTCTATCTTCGATTGTTTGACTCCAAAAAGAATCCTTCGATTCTGGTTCCTATTTGATACTAGTCTGTAAGAGAATTATCTGCTCATGGCGATTCCTCTATAAGTGTAAGTTAACTGCCGATATGCCGATATCCTTGGAATAGTATTCTGGACTAACCCATCAAGATATTGGCTTTGCATTAAATAGAAAAGAGGATGAGTCCGGCTTCATCCGCAGCTACCGGTCTAGTGGCAAATCCTATGTACTAGGTACAACACATCGATACTGACAGAATTTTATAACTACAGTGTCGAATCTAACACTGGCTAGAACTGCCGTAAACTCCTTTGCTCTGTGTGCATGTGTGCATTATTATCGTTGAATTAGACAAACAAACATTCAAACATACAAGGGATACAGAGTAAGATGCATTTCAAAGGTTATTCAAAATTCTATATTATATACCAAACTACGTTGTTGAACACGCTTAATAGATAGTATGAAGTTATCTGTTCAATAGAAATGTCTTATTCTTCTTTTCTGTTATCAGCAATAATTTCTGTATTAATGTTTTCATCTGCTGGATTAGTATACGCACAAGAGGAAAATGCTACATCTACTAGTCCTGACCCTGCATATCTTGCTATTCAACATGCGCCGTCTGGATCGATAAATGAAATTAATTCTACCGCATATATGCTTGAACTGAATGATGTATCAGGCAAGACTACTTTATTCTCAGAAAGACCAAATAGGATTTTTACTTCCATGAATACTTCTGACTTTGTGAATAATTGGACGACCGGACCAGATAGTTTTACCATAGATCCTCCAAATGCTGCATTAATCGTGATTGATGATGTTGAAGAAGACGATATGGTCGTCGTGGAACTGTTGAATCCTGCATATGATACTGGCACGAATACACTTCGGTACGAAGCTACGGCTCTGAATGGTACTAGTATTGATATACCAAGTGAGTTTGGCCAAGCGGAGTTGGTTATAGATGCCTTTCCTACTGCGGTGAACTGACATATGATTTCTTAATTCCTGTTAGTCCCACAGAGGCTGGCAGCAAGCAGAGGACAAAAGTTAGGTTAGATAAAGATAGAACCAACTACGTTCTCGAAATCGTTTAAAGTGCAAAATTGTCCTGAAGGTAAGGATCTCCTATCTGCTGTGAAAAATGTGAGACTATATACTCCCACACGGTCATTCAACTATGCAGAGAGATCTTCCTTCAAGAAAGATCTTCAAGAATATCTCTATTGTCATAATTACTATTACAACACCAATCTTTCAGTAAACCGCTCGCCATTTCGATATTTGTAAATATATTCTCATTTGTGATAATTCCCTTAAAATCAATGGGTAAAAGTGGTGAAGAGTTAAGAACAACGATACACTTTATCCTAGCGTTAATAGCTGCTTGAACTCCCAATGGAGCGTTCTCTACTATGAGAGCATTAGATGAAGGTATTTCAAGCCTTTTTACAGCAGCCAAGTATGAAGAGGGATCAGGTTTACCCTTTCCCTCAAATTCGTCACCATTAATCGCCACATCAAATACGCCTTTTCTGAAATTGTGTTCAATTATAGTTTCTAGTTCTTGTTTTGAGGAACCAGTCACAACGGCTTTCAAACAGTCTCCTAGGCTATCAAGTATCAGTTCCTTAACACCTTTGAATGATTCTGGAATCCTTTTCATTTCTAAAAAAATCTGTTTCTTTCTTGTTCCGATCTTTTGTGTTATAATATCCAATCCTGTGTTCTCCGCCTGCTTTGTATCGTATCCTTTTAACTCAAGTATTTTTTTAGCCATTTCAGTTATCGGCATCCCTTCTAGCAAGTAGAACGTTTTCCTATCGAGTTCAATATCTGTTATTTCCTTTACTGCATTCTTCATAGCTTCATAGTGGGAAGGCATAGTATCGACCAAAACGCCGTCCATATCAAAAATTATTGCCTTCATATACCATCCATGTATAGCCGTCTATACATAGCTAACTTCTACTAGTAATTGGCTATAACATCACGTCATCATAAGGAAGATGAAGAGCAGGCTGCAGCAGATGTTCTAGATAAAGAGAATACGAATGCGAGGACGAAGACGAATGATGAGCCCCTGGCGGATACAAGAGAGGAGAAGAAGCAGAAGGTCTATCACATAACCGCAGCTAATCTAGCTCTTGACACCAAGGATGCTTATGAAAGTGTGAGTTGTTGGTACTTGTAGTAGAAATTAAAAATGGGGAGAAGCTAACTATTTATTCTTACAACCACCGTTGTTAATTACTTCCACTCACATACTTAGGCTGACGTATCATCTGTTTCATATTCGAATATACCAATTAGATTGTTAAGGGAAAGCTAGCCCAACTTAAAAGGCCTTATCTAGAAGATTCTTGTCTAGAAGATGCATTATCTCCTTCATCTTTTTGTTCTCTCAAATTAGTATGTTTTTTAATATATTTCTCGAATTCGTAGGCATCTTCCTGGTTCTCGATTCCAAAGTAACGTTTCATGTTATCTAGCGTTCCAGATTGCTTAATTAAATCATTATTTTCCTCTTTTGAATTCTCTGACACCTATTATATTGGATTTTATGATATAAAAAATTGTAGGTTTGGGCTACTTGAATATAGGGATATGACTGTTCTTTAAGAACCTCTCTAACTGTTCATAAGTTTCAGCTTCAAAATATTTCATCAGATTTTCAAGAATTTTATCGTCATATTCCGTATTTCCGTACTTTTTTCTCTTGCGTAACGTAACTTGAATAGGGTTGGTCTTATTATCCAAGTGAGTATTACTTAATACTCGTAATGGCAAATAAGGATATAAGGCTTTGTTAAATAGACTTTCAAAAACTGGAATTGATTACTATATTTATTTGATAGTCCAGATAGTATTTTATAAATTAGTTGAACTATCTATGGGATATTAGATGATTTTAAGTTCAATATCATGTCAAGATTATGATAGAAATAACATTAAATACTAGATTGACATAGGCTAGACGTTCAGTTCCCTACGTTCTCTCTCTTCTTTGGTTCCCCGAATGCAGTCGAGACACCACCTTTGAGATGTAACACTGGCTATTTCTTCAATATACTTTTCAACAGGAACAAGTATACCACCTAAAGCTTCTGGTCTATTACAGCTATCACATTTCACCATGGTTCATTAGAATTAATCGACTCCTTTTAACATTTTCTCAAGTTGATTGATATGAAATGCTAAGTCAATGATCTTATATTTCATCGCAGTCTGTAACAGGTACACGAATGTTTAGCTTTGGAGCCAATACCCGAAGGACTACAATCTAACGTCTGAGTTTATTTGTTTTTATTTCCTCACCTGAAATATAGTTACTAGACATCTGATAATGGTCTGAAGTATATCTCTAGATATTCCAAGTATTAAAGACATTAGATGCTACCGCTCAGTTCCCTAATTTCCCTTTCCCCTCCTGTACCACGAATGCAGTTAAGACACAATTTATGAAATAACACATCGGTTCTACCTTCCGTATGTTTCTCAATAGACACTAGTACACCTTCTAATGGAGAAAGACTACCACAGCCATCACATTGAACCATATTTTAGGAAATACTATCCTTATGATATATGTCTGACTGTTAAAGACGGAAGACTCATTCAAAGCAGCCTATTAATCGTTCAATAGTAGTCTCACTAAGTAGCAGCACACAATAATATAAATCCGTTAGTTGAAATGACCCTTGAGGGATTATCTAATACTTATAGATAAGAGTAGTTTAGAAGCTCAAACAGCTCTCTCGTAAGCGGCTGGATTATTGGAGCAGATAGTTTTGCATCAGATGCACCATCTATATCTATCCAGATGCTTTAGTAGTTGAAGATACTCAGACAGGTAACCTGCAAACCTATGTCATAGAGTCATTCAGTCCTGTCTACGATACGAATACAAATACGTTAACGTATACAATTGTGACTGAAAACGAAACGGCTATCGAGCTGCCTGGAGAGTTTGGACAGTCCATTTTGGTGATAGATGGTAGTCATTCCATGCATATCCATCTTTAGTGAATCCCAATTGACAGATAATACCTACAATAATATGATGTAAAATAACAGTTAAGTAAGTTCAAGTGAGTTTGGACAGTCCACTTTGGTGATCGACGTCACCATCCCCGGCTGGAGTTTAAGCGGGGTTCAGACGGTTATAGATGAATGAATAGTCTGCACCTCGGATAGCTCTCTGGAAACTCATTAGGTTTTGCAAATGACAAAGCGTTTAATGGTATTGTTCATACTGAAGATATCTTGTGGAGAACCAAATGATGAAGCATACTCCTCCTATCCTAAGAACAAGGCTCCAAAAGATGGCTGCTGCAGTTGGAAAATTAGGAAATAACCAACCGTGATCCCATACACTATAAAATCCTATTGGATTGTAGTAATATTTGATCCACTCTACTATACTAGTAGTAGGAACATGATTGTCTGTCCATAGCAAGTTTCCTCGTAATATTCGTTCTACTCCCCACACTGGTGAATCCATAACGGCTGTTGAGATTAAAAATACTACCAAGAAATACTCTATTCTAAGGGGTTTGAGGAAGAACATGAAAAGCACAGGAATAAAATGACCTATTATATTCCATACCTGATAGATTTGATTTCCTCCAAATATTTCGCCTATAGACTTGCAATTAATTGGAATACCTTTGACCGGACAGTAAACCACTGAATCCAAGAGATCAAACCATACTGCATAGCTAAAGGATACTAATACAATTATAGCAATTCTCTTCCTAGTCCATACAGTTTGCCATTTACTTGATGATGTCAAACCTGGTCATCAGAAAAGAGCAATAATAATGGTAACATTCAAAATTCCTAATTTCTAATTCGGAATCAGGGAGGATCGATTTTCCATTAAAGGAGCGATTCTTATCGATTCAATCATTGAAGTAACATTGTTTAGATTTTTGTTGAAATTTTCACTTGATGATATATATGTGATAGAGATTGTTTGATTATCATCAAAAACAGATGATACGAACATTCCTTTATTTGCACCAAGAGTATTGTCAAGTGGAGTGGTAAATACTATTGAACCTGCGGGAGACCTATCAATCTGGTATAATCCGAATGTCTTATTTTCTATCTCCAGTCCAGATCCAAACCTCTCACGCAATATTAGTGGATAATATTTTAGAAATCCATCTTCAAACTCTTTTCTAGTAAGGTCAGAACTAGATAATTCAATTGAAACTATAGATACTGCATCAGGCAACTTGAACCAGCTACTTGGTTGGTCAAATTGTGTGGCAGGTTTTTTATATTCTACGTGCCAGTCCGATGGATAGTGGAGTGTGTAATTACTCTGTGGATCAGAGTACATTGCATAGCCAAGTCCCTGCTGATCTACTTCTTCAGTCACTTGCTCTACTTGCTGTTCATGTACAAATCCCAACGAGCCTGAGCTAGTCCATA
>DASQQK010000177.1:0-20897 GCA_035643435.1 Nitrososphaeraceae archaeon
TCTTCATCAACTCTGGCTAAAACTTGCACCTCTCGACTAAAGCCCTCCTGCTGCCATTTTGTCGTCGCATCAATACCAACTTTCGACCCCAAGTTAAGCAGAGGCGAAGAAGGATCCAGAGTATCAGTTGGCGCATTTTCAATAAAAATTAGATCGCGTCTAGGATCGGTTCTGGTTGTGACGGCCCACATGACTTCGTCCACGTCATGGACATTGATGTCGTGATCCACAGTTATGAGCATCTTCGTTAAAGAAAGCTGTCCCATGCCCCATAGTCCCATCATTACCTTCTTGGCCTGTCCTGGATATCTCTTTTTTATTGCAATAATCGCAAGTCCCTGGAACCATGCGGCTGGAGGCATAGAGAAATCAACTACTTCTGGCTGGAACAACTGTATCAGAGGCAGAAACGAACGTTCAATAACTTTACCTATGTATGCATCTTCTAGGATAGGTTTGCCTACTACTGTAGTGAGATATATTGGATCTTTCCTCATACTTATACAGGTTAGGTTGAATGTGGGATACGGTTCAGGGGGAGTATAGTAACCGGTGTGATCGCCGAAGGGTCCTTCCAGACGGATTTCATCAGGATCGACATAGCCCTCTAGCACGATCTCTGCATTTGCTGGAACATCTAGATCTACGGTATTGCATCTGACCAGCTTTGTGCCTTTCTTCCTCACTATCCCTGAAAAGAAATATTTATCCATTCCTTCTGGAACCGGCGCTACAGCACTAAACGTAGTCGCCGGATCAGCTCCAATTATAACTGCCACTTCAATCCGTCTACCATTATTATCTGAGGCATCATTTTTTGAACGCCTGTCCTTCAATATTTCTAAATGCTGTGCTCCTCGTTTGTGTATCTGCCAATGCATTATTGCCTTCTTTGCGTCAATTATCTGCATCCTATACACTCCTAAATTGGCCACATCTGTGTCAGGATGTTTGGTCACTATTAGACCAAAAGTGATAAATCTTCCAGCATCTCCTGCGAATGACCTCAATATCGGAAGGGTAAATAAATCTGCTCTCTCTCCAAGAAGGATTATTTCTTTCACCGGCCCATTGTCCACGTGCTTTGGACCGTAGTCCGAAATCTCGGAGAGCCTCGGCAGCATTCTAAGCTTGCCAAATACTCCGGTTGGCATCTTCATCCTGGTTAGTTCGACAATTCTATTACCAATCTGCGAAAAATCATCTTCTTCTAAGGCTATCCTTAGGTTTTCGTTCGAGCCGAACGTATTGCCTAAGATCGGGATTGTGTGACCCTTAACGTTTTCGAAGAGAACTGCGGGTTTGTGTTTAAGATACATTAGTCTACGCATTATCTCGGCAACTTCCAAATCGGGATCTACAGCAACTTTTACTCGTCTCAACTGTCCTTGTTCTTCTAGCGCATGAACAAGCTCTCTTAAGCTTTCAAACGGCATAGGACAATACAGTCCCACAAGCTTTTAACTAATAAATGAATCCGGACGTCGGTGGAGTGGAGGAGGACGACTGCATACATGATGATGACTGATTAAGTCTATATGGTACTCAGAATTGTTTATTTGATGTGTAACACGCGGATTTGGCGAAAATCGTGATAAAAGATGTAACCAAAAGATTCGTAGAAAGTAGGACAGGTTCAGTTTTGACAGCTATAGAAGACATAAACTTTAGAATCGATGAAGGCCAGTTCGTGTGTCTCGTTGGCCCTTCTGGTTGTGGAAAATCCACTTTGTTAAGTATTCTGGCTGGTCTTGAGGCTCCCTCCAGTGGGACCGTGATACTCAATGGCAATCCCGTTGTTGGGACTGGACCGGACAGAATCATGGTATTTCAAGAAAATGCGCTATTCCCCTGGTTAAGAGTTATTGAAAATGTTGAGTTCGGACTGAAAATGGCTGGGGTCCACAAGGCCAAGCGACAAGAAATAGCTGTGAGGTATCTCGACATGATGCAGCTTACCAAATTTTCTAATTCATATATCTTTCAGCTTTCTGGTGGGATGAAGCAGCGAGTCGCGATAGCTCGTGCACTAGTGATGGATCCTGAAGTACTTCTAATGGATGAACCATTTGCAGCACTGGATCCTCAGACTCGTGATTTGTTACTAGTCGAGCTGCAATTGATTTGGGCGAAGACTAGGAAAACAATTGTCTTTGTAACTCACAACATCCTCGAATCTGTCTGTCTAGGGGATAAGGTCGTAGTTTTTACAAACAGGCCAGGGCATATAAAGAAAGAGGTTGCGGTCGAATACAGACGACCACGTCTTGGGGAAGACAGTGCTCTTCAGCCATACTACCGTACGATTTTAGATGAGGTAAAATCAGAAATGATAGCTGCAAAGAAGCACGACTAAAGACCTCATTCCGATAAATAATCACATGCAAAGAGGTGTGTAGATAACTTGATTATTATTAAGTCACTGCAAAAGTCAGGTCTGATCTGACATAACTCTTAGAACATCGACGGCAGCAGCGAAGTGGTTAGGTGAGGTAAGTAAGACTTCATCGGCAATCTTGGTCGCCTCAATTATGAAGCTGACTGGATCGTTGGAATATTCCTTCCAGTCCAGCCTTATCATGCGTGCAGAATTGAGGTTCTTCTCAGAGGGAACCATTATGCACGCCACTATCCTTATTCCATGTTGTTTCGCTAAATCTGACAGTTCTCCCAAATCAGCTAAAGATTCAATAGATTGAGTAACCAACGCGTATGGCCTAGAACGAATCTTTTTTTCAATCAAGACTTTGTCTTTAGCTTTTGAAGGAACTGCCAAGCTAAGATGAATGTGTCTGTCATATTTCTCGCTTTGCAATATCTTTAGAATCTCAGTTGGCTTTAGATTGGATGTTGATGAATCAGGTCCCAATTCATCTCCCTTTAATATTAGTATACCCTCAAGACCCATCAGTATGGCATCACCAACGAATTGCATGAAAGATGTATAATTGCGATCACGGGCCCTCACGCTGCAACTTATTGGTAACGTGTTTCCACCACGCCTAATAAAATGAGCAAAAGAGATACCCGATATCCTGGGGACCCCAAGCACAGAATCAGTGACGTGGATTCCATCAACTAGCCCAACTAGCTCGTTTGCTCTACTAACCGCTGATGATAATGACTTGTGCAGGTCATGAACCTCAAAATAACGATTCTGTACTGTTTTTGGGGGATTTAATTCGAATTTTATTTTTTTCATGTGGCTTTCATTAGTTCAATCACATAATCCATAGGCTTGAAAATCGCTTGTAGTTGATAAGTATATCTAAAATAAGTAAATCCCAAGTTCTCCTTGATCAAGAGGAGAGAGTATTTATTTAATGCTTTTTTTAGGTCTAGTATTCGTCGTCATATGACTTAATGGTTGGTGCTTGTACGAATTTGTGTAAGGGAAATATAGGTACTATTGGGATAATATACTGAACCCGCCATGGATAAAGCAGACCTTATTAAAAGGATCGTGCCCCATCTAACTCAGCCCGATTCCTTCGGCGATCCGATTTACGAGAAATTCAGCTTGTCATCTGTGGTTGTTCTAATTCACTTTACTAAAGATTCTCCTCATATTCTCTTGACAAAAAGGAGTTCTAATCTGCGGTCCCATAGCGGGGAGATTTCATTTCCTGGCGGCCGATACACCAGAGAAGATAAGACTCTACTCAATACTGCGCTTAGAGAATTAGGGGAGGAAATAGGAATTAAAATATCATCGGAAGACATTCTGGGCCGTCTTGATGCGGTTAAGACCCTTACATCAAACTTTTACATAGTTCCATTCGTGAGTGTTCTACAAAGTATTGTTCAGCCCGTTCCATTTGCAGATGAAGTTGATGCTGTCTTGGATCTTCCACTGATATCCCTGTTGTCAACAATGAATCCAGACACCGAACACGTTTCAATAGATGAACTATTCAAATTTAATTACGATTCCTATGTGATATGGGGAGCGACTGCTCGTATACTTAAGCAGCTTTATGATTTTCTAGGCATTTAAGGAAGATTTAATCCATTATACCTAAAGGAAAATACAACTAGACCTTTTGTGTTTTTTATGAACCTACTGATCTATCCAAGATGTTGGGAGACCTATCATCATGATGCGGGTGCTTGATCTAGTCGGCAGGATTCTCACCCATGGAAACCATGTGGAAGTCAAGAGATCTAATCAAGGTTTAATGCTGATAGTCAGACCGCAAAAAATTCTTTCTCGTGATATGGGCGGATTGATAAGAGATGGGGGGTTCAGACTTCTGCGATGTTACTGTGAGCCAGGGGGAAAGGCTGTCCTAGTCTTTCTGAATGACAGGCTTAAGGAGGGCGAATATGATGAATTTGCGTAAAAATGTGTATGTGAATTTGTGTAAGTGAAAGCTTGCGGCTTTTACTTACTAACAGTATTCGCACCAAGATTTCAGAAAGAACAGGACAAAATGGTATTCTATCAACTGAGCAGCTCCTTGATATCTTCAATAGTGGCATCAGTTTTAAAACCGGTCGGCCTGAATGAAGTTCTACCTGCCATAAATCCCCCTAGATTGAGGCGATCCAAAACTGTATTGATGGAAGGTGGACTTTTCTTCATTATAGAGCCAACCTCGTCCAGTGTATAGTAGAAAGGCTGGTTATCAAGCTCCATGTTAGCTATTCGGAGCCACTGCAGTATATGGTGAAAATATTCCTCACGTAGTACCTGGAGAATACTATTCGAAGGGGGCTGATCGCGCACCACAAGATCAAAATTGTGTAATTGGGAATTTTTTGAAGATTCATAAAGATTTGAAATATCGCTAATTGTTCTGGCGGTATTATCACCATTGCTCTCAACGTTTAGAATATCAGAAATAAGGCATTTGCTAAATATGGGTTTAATCCATAGAGGACCGGCGATTACTAACTTGCTTCTTCCGTTCCCACTAATGGTACCGTCACAAATACAACATGAAAGTGATGGTGGCAAAAGCATGGGGTGAACTCTTCTGTCGCCGCAGCTTTGGCAGTGAGAAATATAGCCCAATTTATCAGCCAACCGGTTTGCTTCGTTACTGTTCATGTGTATTCTTACATACACACGCGAATAGTGGCGATGGGAATGGGCAAATATTGGCTCGATTGAAAGATCCATCCTCCCAGCCACTAAACCAAGAAATGATATCATTATTCGAACAGCAATTTCATTTGAATATGTGCAATTGATGGGTCTGCTATAATATTTTCTGAAACAGACGTTTGGATATTTTCCATAGAGTACTGCCGTATCAGTAGCAGTAAGAGAAACAAGTCCGCTGTCAGTTACGGCTCTTACCAAAGAATCCACGAATGGAGAAGGACTACCAAATGGGTCAAGATCAGCTATCACGTATCTTTCTTTTTTGTTGAAGATGTCGCGCTCGTTAAGGAATACGTGTACGTCTTTTTGAGAGAACTCGCACCTATCTTCAACACCGTTGATCTTGGCCGATTTCTTAGCTACTGTTAGAGCCACTGGATTGAGGTCGTTAAGAACCACCTTGTCTATGGAAGGTATCTCATTTGCTACTCTGATGGCCCTTGCACCCACCCCACAGCACGCATCAGCAAAGTTGATAGGCCCCTTTTGAAATAAATGATGATTCATCCTGACAAAAGATCCGAATACTAATGTAGAGACATCTCTGCTCAACTTCGCAACAGGGTTGAAGAACGCTGGCATTCTTGGAGGAATCCTTGTCCGAAGCGATTCGGAAGGGACTAACAGAGTAGTAAAACCTTCACGTATTGAGGTAAATTCTTCAGTTAATTTCCCATCAATATCATAACCCATCATCTCCCCTCCATCGAAGTTTTGACCGTGTTCATTGAATAACATTGTTTCCTCAATCTCATCTCTCTTGGCAGCATCAAAGTGTATTACATGTTTCGAAGGGTCGAGGATGCAAAGGAGTAGGTCGACCAGAAAGATTCGGCGAGTATTAACTGTCAAGATGAAAACTATAATAAGTATTAGCATTCCTTTTCAGTATAGTAAGTGGTTAGGCTAACAAATAGTTCTGGAGTTGATTACCAGACCCTATGCAATCCAGGTATGCGATCTTATGTCAAATCAAAATCAAAATCAAAAACTGGAGCTATCATGCATCAATCACCAGATCAGAATGGCAGGATTGTTGGAGGTGTGGATGAAGCTGGCAGAGGTGCAGTGATTGGTCCAATGGTCGTTGCAGGCATTAGCTTCAGAGAGAGAGACATTCAAGTGTTGGAGGAAATTGGAGTTAGGGATTCGAAACTGCTCTCTCGAAAGGAGAGAGCCGCAAAATATGGGCGACTTGTGGAAATAGCAAGATCGATTTGTGTCCGAGTAGTACAGATTGAAGAAATAGATAATAATGTATCCTTTAAAAGACTAAACCATCTTGAAGCTCTCTCTATGGCTCAGGTTATAGATAATATTAACGCCGATACTATTTTCGTAGATTGCTGCGATGTAAACCAAGAGAAATTTAGGTCTATCATACTAAGTCATGTCAAGAGAAGACTTCAAAATGCACGTAGTGGAAAGATGGAGGTCTTTTCATTCCATCATGCGGATAGTTTGAACCTGGCTGTTTCTGCTGCTTCAATAGTAGCAAAGGTAATTCGAGAGGAAGAGATTGGTAACATCAGAAAGATCCATCGCGAAATAGGTAGCGGCTACCCCTCTGATAAACAGACGGCTCGCTTCATCAAGTCGTGGATAGACGTGACGGGGGTTCCCCCTCCGTTTGCAAGAAGTTCTTGGCTGCCTGTCAAGAAGTTACTCTGGGAACGACAACAAACAAAAATGATGCTGGGTCAGCAGCCTTAGACCGATTACTCATCCTTCCGGGCAAATATCGCATAGATCATACCGTGATCCTTGTCATATGGCTCAAGGTCGATGACCTGCTTTATCATAAACCCATTTGATTCTAGCTTCTGTGCTTCCTCTTTTATGACCACTTTTGGTGCTTTGACCACATCAATGCTTCTAGATTTTACAACTAGCAGTAACACTCCTCCCCTCTCAAGGTATACCCTGCAGTTCTCAATGGCAATATCTGTCTGATCAGGTTGGGCAATATCACAATATACCACTTGTACAGTCCCAAATATGGAGTAGTACGACCTAGGCTTGCGACCATCTTCAACGATTGGAATGATGTTATATCTCCGCGTTGCCACATTCTCTAGGAGCTCTCTTGCAACTCTAATTGCAGGTTCCACTGCGAATACAATTCCTCCATTTCCGACGATGTCGGATATATGGCTTACAGTAGTACCCGTCGAGGCTCCTAGATATAACACCCTAGTACCGTTTACAAAGGGCAAATTCTGTATACCTTTGTGGATGGCTGCAGCCAACTTGCTCCTGTACGCATCCCATTGTCTGAATTCTTTGTGGCTATCCTGTATGAGACGCTCACCATATACATTATGCCCTATGTCTAGATTCGGTGTCGCTAGGCTCTTTTGGCCATCTACGTAGATCCAGATTTTTGTATTGTTATTGTTATTCCCATTGCTATCCTTGTCGCTGTTACTATTCAGGTTAACCAAACTCCGTTATCAAGCCTTATGGGTAAATGAGGTGGGCGCATGTGTGATACGAACATTTCTTACTTCTGCCTCCTCCTATTTTTCTTGTTGCTTCTATATTTCATTCCTTTGCCTCTTGCCCTGTCGTCAGGATGTCGCCCCCTTCTTCCCCTTCTTCCCCCTCTTCCTCGCTCAATTCCCATTGGCCTCGGAGCGAACTTGTCAATTGGCCTACCTCTCAAATGTCGACTGGGACGTTCCGGAGGTGGTTGACTATATTTCTGGTGAATCTCATTTATTCTAAGTTTTAGCTTATCAGAGAGGGAGAAATCCTTTTCCCCTGTTCTGTACAAATCTATCCTGGCAGCAATCGAAGCCTTGGAGGCGACAGATCTTGCTATTTTTCCTCTCTGCCACCGAGGAGCAGAATGGATGAGCGGATGCTGAAAAAGGATACCATGCTTAGGAGTACTGGCTCCAGTTTTTAATGATCTGAACAGAGCCTTTTCTGCTCCTAAAACTTGCACGGTGCTGGATGAAAGACGGGCAAACCTTTCTAGACTTCCTGCTTTGGCTATCATCCTGGCACCAACTAAAGGGCTCAGGAGTTCCTTTGTATTGGGCGCTATTAATTCCATAGTACTTTCAATATGATCAGCAATGATTCTTCGAAGCTCTGTCTGAAGGATCACCTGGTACGCAAGCTGCTTTATGATGGCCAGGTTTTCTGAGGTAATATCTCCCCCTCTGCTTCTCTCGGCTGCCTGAAGTATGATTTGGGTCCTCTTTTCATCCAATCCTAATTTTTCAAGCAGTTCCTTCGTTATGCTCGCCCTAAATCCTGCTTCTCTAACTATATTTGCGTATAGGTACAGACTCTGGATCAAATTATCCAGCTCCGGAAAATGAAGACCATACCATTCCCTCATCCTTGTTCCAATGGTATTGATTATCTTGTCAAGCTCATCTAATGCTCCTACTGCTTGGATCACATGTAAGTCGAGCTGCTCAGATGACTCCTTTATCTTGGATGATGACAGATCGACTGCAAATTCACGAAGTACCTGTTGAGCTTGTCTTTTATTGGAAACAAATTCGGACTTTTCTAGAATCGACTCCTTATTCAGCAATAGCTCTCTAATCTCATCATCACTCATCAAGGTGCTGCTAACACCATTCTGCTGCAGAAGGAAATTCAAGCTAGGGTCATTAGATTTCACGTCAGAGTAATTTCCTAATTTTCCTATGATCTCCCCTAGACCAATAAATTTGCCTCCATTCTTGATTAAACGATAAGATTCGACTGGATTTGCAAACTTGGTCGAACCAATTATGTTTTCATCTTCACTCGAGAGGACGATTCCGAGCTCGCATAAGATAACTGAACATTTACCATCAGACATTATCTGTCTTGTGACTAGGTACTCGAGGCTATTAAAAACATATCATGTTCAGACAATCATGAAATTCCTAATATTCAACTTCATCTTCTTCAGTGCACCCCTTTCAAGGTTTATTCAGATGGATATCGGTCAAGGATCATATGCCAAATAGCGATTCATTCTTTATCTTTATTACAGACGCCTTCTTCATCTGAGTTAACATGGTTTTCAATGATTCTCTCACTTTAGGTTCCTTATCACTAGAAATCGAGAGCACCTCATAAACTAAATCTTGGAATGATATCCCATTGCACATGTTCCAAAGAGAGATGGCCGTGTCATTCACCCTAAACCCTTCTCCCTTGAAATTTATCAAAAGTGGGGTTCCGTCTAAGTCGTTACTCACATAACCTCTTCGCAATATGATAGAATTCGAATCAATTTTTCTATCCCTCAGCGCCAGCATTTAGTACACGTATTATCCTACCGCAGAAACTTATTTAACCATTTGCAGATCAAGTACAGTTAACTATTTACTTGAATGTGGTTAAATGAGACATTTATCACCATTCCATCCCATTCTATTTCACTTCATTTCAATCCTTTTCACATTGGTCCCTACAATCATCACCTGGCGCACCTTGCATGCATTTTGTTTGACAGCTCGGTAGAATAGGACCCCAAAAAGATTAGCGATAACGATCTGTGTATAGAATCCGATAATGCTTAAATTTAGTTGCGACCCATCGTTACTAGTAGAGTTAGTTGTCATTTTTCAAGCGGTTACTAAATCCAAACAATAACAAGAGCCAGAATCAGCTTCACATAAAGAGAGACAAAGCACAGCCAAAATCTAATCGCACTATAATTCTGACTAGGGAGACCGCAGACGGTATTATCACTTTCGCAAAGAGCTGGCATCCTAATGAGGGAATACTAATACTCCGAGGCCATCATAAACACAAGAGGGGAGAGGTACACATTGATGGATTAGTCGTACCCCCATTTGCCTCGCATGGACCATTTTACTCAGGGTTCCCAAGCTATGACTTGCCTTTTGATCTTTCGTATATTGGGACTGCTCATTCTCACCCTGGAGGATCTAATCATCCGTCACTGCAGGACCTGCACAATTTCTTTGGATTGGTTTCGGTCATCATAAGTTATCCTTATGATGAGGATTGCATTGGCGCATTCGATCGAAACGGAAGATCACTCCCACTATTCATAGCGTAGCTACGGCAACCAGCCAGCAGGGGGCGTTTCCCGTGTTATGTAATTCTCATCTTTGACCGGCTTCCTGATCCCCTAGGATTGGTAACCGATTCAATAGCACTTCCAATCAGGGCGAATGATATGCCTGCAGCTGCTATCATAATTCCGGGCGGCAGTATCCACCACCAAAGACCTCTGGCGGCCGCAGAAGCGGTATTTGCGTCATGAAGAATGCTTCCCCAGGTCGGGATCGAGGGATCTCCTAATCCTATAAAACTCAAAGTCGCTTCAGCTAATATTGCTGCTGGTACTGCCAAGGCGATGCTCGCGAATGTGAGCGGTAGGAGCTGGGGCAATATGTGCCTCAAAATGATTATAATGTCCCTTTCTCCCATCAGCTTCGAAGCCTCTACATATTGAAGATTTTTTATCTGGAGTGCAAGACTTCTTGCTACTCTTGCTATGCCCGCCCAGCCAAAGATGACTAGGAACATGGTTATGAGATAAATGCTGCTCCCAATGGTGATCGATAGAATAATAAGAAAAACGAATGTTGGGAGTGAGATCACAAGGTCATTGACCCTCATCAAAGCCTCATCGTATCTTCCTCCCTTGTAGCCTGCAAGTAGACCGTACAACATGCCAATGGTAACAGAAGAGATCGCTGCAGTTAAACCTACAAATAATGCTACGGGCGCACCCCAGAAAATGCCTATACTCAGGTCCCTACGTAGATCATCAGTGCCCATCAATCCGTAAACTTTTCCCCCAAGTATCACTTTCGTATCCTCTACACTGTCTTTCGTGTCAAATAGGTAGTACGTAATATTGAATTGATAATTTCCCCTAAGCACCATCTCTTCGTCGAGCTGAGAAAAGATCGTCTTTTGTGGTGAAGATAGGTCTGGACTGTAATCAAAAAGTGATGTATATGTTCGCAAATTGTCTTTTATTGATTCATCCGTCGAAAAGATCCTAGAGCAGTATTCATTTAGGTTAGATGTGCTTTCTGATACTGTGCTCGCTGGAAGTGGAGAATTGTATATCATTAAGCTCTCCCCATCCGGTCTCGTCACATCTACCTGGATTACGGGGGGAATGTCACCGTATTTTAAACAATAATCAATTATGAAATCAGTGGGAAATGAATTGTAATCGAAGTCAAGATCAAACAAGAAAGAATTAATCGGTATACCTCCAAATGAACTGTTCTGCGTTTTCGCATCTCCAGGTCCTAAGATGATGTGATTTGGGAGATTGCTTTCTGGGAGAAATGAGTTTACCCACGAGGGCGCAGCAGACTTAGGATAGTCTATCCAAAAGCCTGGATCGTTCCACTGACTGAAGGATTCTAGCGGGACTGCGATGAGTGCGTAGATCGTCATTGCGGCCAGGACTCCCAGTATGAAGAACCCTGCAATAGCAGCCTTTGTACGCACAATCCCACCAAGGAGGAGGTTGAAATTGCCAACAGATTCCGATGCTGTCACGATGACACCTTGACTCTCGGATCGAAGTATGCATAGAGTAGATCAGCTATCAACATCGTTATCACATAAATGAGGGTAAAGATGTATGTGCTTCCTAATATAAGAGGAATATCCATTACTATTATCGCGTCGTAAAGTAGCTTTCCAACTCCGGGCCAATCAAAGACTGCTTCTACTATAAAACTCCCGGTTATCGAGGCAATGAGTGCAGTAAGTATACCTGTCAAGATTGGAGGTGCGGCGTTCTTGAGCGCATGCGAGTACAAAATCTTTCGTTTTGGAATTCCCATGACACGTTTTGCTTGTATAAAATCTTCATCCAGGACCCTGGATATGTAATACCGTACCACGAATGACCAAACCGTAAAGCTGAGTAGAACCAATGTGATTAGCGGCAAGATCATGTGGTACAATAGGTCTGCAACATAAAACGGATCTCCAGGTGGAGTCAATGGAGTAGATCGAGCAGGGAAGATATCAAGCGTAAATGAAAATAGAAGAATCATCAACATTCCTACCCAGAAGGTAGCAAAACTATTACTGACAACAGCAACAAATGACACGCTCTTGTCGAGTACCGAACCTCTTTTCTCTGCCATGTACGTCCCTAAAAATAGGCCAATCACAACGATGACTATTGTGGAAGTTGTAAAGAGCAATATCGTCTTAGGGAGTTTCTCAATGATTATGTCGCTGACATTGGAAGAGCCACTATCTGACGTGAAGAAATTTGATCGGCCTAGGTTAAGTGTAAGTACTTCAAAGAGGGTATTTACGAATCTTTTAGGTGAGTACCAGGGTTCATCGAGGCCAAGATCTTTGGTCTTCAACTGAATTTGTTCGTTTACATAGGCTTGACGTTGCGATAATGTCTTGAACTGAATCCTATCCTGAGCAGTTGCTTCCACTACTTCGGCTCTGATCCTATCAGCCAACAACCTATCCATCGCTGAACCGAGGAGGATAAGCGTGATAACTACAGTAATAACCACGACTAAAATCCTATAAGCGGTTGTTTTGGCGACAAAAAAAAGAAAATCTGTCATCGACGAAACAACGGACTAAATGGATACGGTGCTGACATATCGGCTGATGCTTTGCTTGCTGACATATCGGTTAATGGTATTTGGCTCAAAAAATCCCCTCGACAATTTCTGTATCCTGTTCCCATTTAATGTACCTGTGGAGCATTATCTCCATTATCACTACTGTTGCATTGGTCCAAATAAGGGATTGACCGCAATTATGGTTGTAGTTTGAATATCAGGTCTATAAGCAGAATCGCTTACAGCAAAAAATTTCATGACACTAGGGCCAGTTGGCAGAAGAGCTGTCTTATTAGCGGGTATCTCGATCGAATATTTGCCATTTTCATCTGGTATACTAGAGTTGCCTGATATTACAGTTCTTCCGTCCTTGTCCGAGACAAAGTAAAAGACGGACGCATTTTTAGCCGGCTCGCCTTCAATGCTAACAGTTACTTCTGCCCTAAGTGGATTCTGTCCAGCAATTATGTTTCTCGGCACATCTACTCTGTCTATCGATGCGATCTTGGGAGTCTCGTACTTCGACCAATGACCCTTCTCAAATGGATAAGAGCTATCTCTAAAGGCTTTTAGTGTTATAACTCTCCCTTCAGGATTGTACGAATCCAAGTAGAAAGGCCCATTTCCTATTACTGCATGTCTGTGAGTATCAATCCACTTAATGCTCGCATCGTACCTTTCGCCAGCCTCCTCAGGGGTTACGAAATCTCGAAGTGGGGCAGGGACAAATCCTTCAGCTTTCATGCTCGACAACTCATTTCTAATCATCGTCGCATGTGACGGAATTATCAACGAGAGCCAGGGTACATTCCTGGAAGTTGCTTCCCCCCTTGAAAATGCGGCCTTTCCCGACGTAATGAGCCTCTCGCTGGCTGCGGTGATCTCCCAAGGCTCTCCAGCCCAGACCCCCGCCGTCCCTGCTAATTCTTTCTCGTCAAAATGCCACTGGTCAACATATGATTCTACTGTCCCATTGTCAAGGAATCTTATTCCCTTTATCAGAGGAAGACCAGGTTGCACTCCAGACATGTATTCTGGATCCTTTGTCAAATCCGCTGGGTCCCCGGTATCCATGCCCCACTCAAAGACGAAGTACTGTGGGTATAGTAGATCTGCAGAAGACATTGGAATCCCGTTATGCCAGTTTGAATAAAGTGTATCATATTTGACAACTGTAAATGCAGTATTATTCTTACCAGGACCCTTCCATTGCTGCGAAACCGGATCCCAATTCATTGAATCATCTGGCACGACAAGTTTCTCCAAGGGCCCTCTTGTTGTGATATTGACCCATGGCGTCCTCATCGGTATTACTTCTCCGGTATACGGATCACGAAAGGTACCGGGGTCGGATAAAGCTGATGAGATGTCCCTGCAATATGCATCCGAACAACCACCGACCCCGTTCCATGCTCCTTGGTATATTTGCTTGACGCCAATGTCCATGGTATTTGACGGATCTTGGGTCCTGACATTTATCAGCGAGAATTTACTAGAAATTCCTGCACCAAAATCATTTACAAGACCGGTGAGCTTAGATGACGCTACATACGGATCCACTAACTGAGCGATGAAAATTCTAACTGCCTCCTGTACACCTAAACCTGTGACGTTTCTAATAAGGGAATTTCTCTCTTCTTCTGATGTAAAATTAAGGAACTGAATTCTCTGCCCTAACTTGTCTATGGTGTCATTCCTATAATTCCAGAAAGCGGGGTTCTGTTGTCCTGGCATACTTCCAAAATATGGAGCATACATTTGTGAAGGAATCACAGGATTATACTTAACAAAACCACCAGTCCCACCAAATGCTTCTGTATATACGTTCCATCCAAGATCTTGTGGATTAGAACCATAGACTACGGTATTTGCCTTGTTCAAGTCACCGTAATTCCTTTTCACGGTAAATCCTGCCTTCTCTAATTCTGAAGCTACCAATTCTCCAACTGATCTAAGAGGTTGGTTGTCACTTCTAATCAAGATTGAAATGCTAACGGGGCGTCCATTAAAAGTCCATTTTCCATTTTCCTCCTGTGCTCCCGCTTCATTCATAGCGTCTGTTATAATTTGGTCAGCCAGTCTTGGATTATACCTCACTCCAGAAGATTCTACTGAGTCTATTACATTGAAGTACTCTGGGGAAAAGATTCCGTAAGGACCTACAAGAGGGGTACCCAAACCCTTTAGTATTTCATCTACCACAAACGCTCTATCAATCAAATAATTTATTGCATACCTTACCTCTCGTAGTGAAAAGGGATTCAACGAGTTAGAGTTATTTGATGGGGCAGGATTCAAGAGTAAACCAAACGATCCTGATAGTTTGTCATATTCCTTCAGATTTGCAATATTCTTGATTTCAGAGGCGGCTTCTAGCGGTATTCGAAAATAGTAAGTATCCAAATTTCCTGATTTCAATTCCTCTAGGGCCACGTTGTCGTCTAGATACTGGATGAATCTAACGCTATCGATATAGGCACCCGTGCCATTGCTTTGCGTTGCGTAAGCGAGATTAGGAGCTAAAATAACAAGAGGTATTATGATGAGAGTGAACGGAGTAGGACGAGATTTTAAATCCGGAACCCCTTTGTCCTTAACATACGTACCCGCTCGTGAGAGAAGACTGGGGTCCATCGAACGAACTCTTTGAGCTAGAAAGAATGAGAAAATCTTGCCAAACGCCTTCGGTAATCTATATAGCTAGAATTTCCTAGAGGATTCACATAATTACTTGAAACGTACTTTCTTACCTCATCAGCTATAGCTGATTGATCAGAAGCTATGCGACGCGCGTATCTGCCCGGAAATACGTCTGTAGTAACCTTTCTTAGTTTACTAAGACCTTCCTCACCCTCAATCCTTGGTGAGCTAACAGTATCTGTGTCAATGCCATTCCTTTTTCCAAGCATAGCACTAGCTCCATGAGCAGAATAAGTATCCACAGACGTCGGGTCTTGCTGGCCGATTAAGTCTGAATGTGGTGTCTTATACGCGAAACTTGGAGGAATTCTACGGCGGATAATTTCATCTGGTATCATTAGAAATAGCTACGTATTGGTGAGATATTAATTTGTACTGCAAAGTCTCTTTTTGGTAGCGTCGTAATGCAGGTATTCTTCTGGCTGTGTCTGATTGTGTTGACCAATTTGTCGTATTTCGATGCATTTTCAATAAAATATACAAACAATATTAATCCATGGTAATAATGTTAATCATTTCGGATAACATCTGTAAAAATTTCAAACTAATGATGCGAATCCTCCTTCATTAGATATAACTTTATATACAAGAATAAAACATATATATAAGGTGCTGAGTTCTGACACTTTTTCTGGTGAAAAACTTTGGTAAAAGACATTACTCTATTTAATGAAAGATGCCCGCGATGCGGAAAGGGCCCCATGGTTACGGATAATTCTAGCGGAGAGATGTTTTGCGGAAACTGTGGGTTTGTAATTACAGAGAGAATCGAAGAAATGGGTCCGGAGTGGAGAGCCTTCTCGAAAGAGGAACACGAGGACAGAAGTCGGGCTGGTGTTCCCACTTCGCTAGCCATGCATGATATGGGTTTGGCTACCATTATCGGACCTATCGACAAAGACGCTTCTGGTAAACCTCTGTCGGCATCTATGAAAAGTACTATTGAAAGACTTCGAACTTGGGATAGCAGAAGCCAGGTACACGAACCAGTGGACCGTAATTTTAGGCAAGCATTCAGTGAGCTGGATCGCCTCAAAGATAAGCTAGCAGTAGGAGATGCTGTGATAGAAAAGGCAGCCTATGTATATAGAAAGGCTCTAGAACGCGGTCTTGTGAGAGGAAGGTCCATATCAGCATTGGTCGCAGCTGCTTTATATGCGGCGTGTAGAGATACCGAAACTCCCAGGACATTGAAGGATATTGCCAATGCAAGCAATATCAAGAAGAAGGATGTTGCCAGATGCTACCGCCTTTTGATCAGGGAGCTCGACTTGAAAATGCCCGTTGTAGATCCGGTTAAGTGTGTCGCCAGGATCGCAAGTAAGGCAGGACTATCAGAAAAAACAAAACGAAAGGCCCTAGAGATCCTGAAGAGGGCGGAGGAAGGGAAAATATCCGCAGGTAAAGATCCCATGGGCCTAGCCGCAGCTGCATTATATGTTGCGTGTGTGATGAATGGTGAGAATAAGACACAAAAAGATGTAGCAGAGGCTGCTGGAGTAACTGAGGTCACAATTAGGAACAGGTACAAAGGCTTAAAATTGCATCTAAAGCTATAGTCACACATTTTAGTCTAAATATGTGCAAACTAATAAACTAGAAGTAGCAAACAAATGGATAAACGTGTCTTATGCACACTACTGGAATCACACATTAGCTACTGTATACGTATATTTACTACCTCATTGAACTTCTATAGCTGCCTCATTGAAACCCAATCTGAGCAGATATCCCTTCACATCATCCCGATGGTCACCTTGGAGCATTAGGAATCCATCTTTTGCAGTGCCGCCACAAGCAAACCGGCTCTTTAACTCCTTAATCATCCCCTGAACATCACTCTGTTTTGGATCAATACCTTCAATCATCGTAGTTGTCTTGGAGAAACGCCTTTTTTCTAGTCGAACGATGATCCTTGTGTCCTCCTTTTCTAATTCACCACAAGCACAAAGATCGTCGGGAAGGCCACATTTCTTGCATATAACCGCCATCTATTGATAAATAATACTCCAATTCTTACTATTAAGCATTGCCTGATGAGACGGTGAAGTACTGTCATGATACTTCCACTGTATATTTCATCTTGCACGATCGTAACCTATTTAAACGTGTTATGGCCCTTCGCAAAGTATCAATGAGCAGCAGCAAGAAAAAGAATGCACCGCTTCCAGCATCAAGCGCCGGGTTGCTTAGATTCTTTGAGGATGAGACTAAGGGAATCAAGGTCAGGCCTGAATTGGTACTTGGGATAGCGGGAGGAATAATCGGAGTATCTATTCTTATTCGAATAGTATTTCCTGTGTGAAGACTCTTTCTATGTTCAGTCAGGCAGAGGATAGCGTATCAAACATACACAAGCGATGGGCTTTAACTAAGCTCAATCCATCTACTAGCAAAGTTTCTTTTGCGATAACATGCTGCGCATTTACTGCCCTCGTTGTTCTTACAAATGTTTACGTGACGGGTGTCGGACTTGATAATTTTCCATATCTGATCTACTATGTTGTAGTCGGTAATATTGCTTTATTCGCACTGACATATTTGGACTATGTACTCCTGAGGGGAACCTCACTAAACAAAATGTCAAAGGTTTTTCATGTATGTGCGTTCTCGTATGTTATATGGTTATTTACTCTGGTCATTGGAATGCTCGCCCCTAATTTGGCAAGCAATGATCATGATCCCGTAACCTATTCGAGTTATGTTCTGGAGGGACTTTTCTTTGTTGTCGGTTTCAGAATTTGCATGTTCAAATCTGTTTTCGGAGCAGCGTTAGCCCGAGCTATCCTTGTAGGTCTTGTCGCCCCATTTACAATACTCTTCTTCTTCATACCGCTTCAATCTGTCCCCCAAGTATATTCTGACCCGATTCCGCTCGGGTACGGGTTGGCCTTGGTGGGTATGGGAGTTTTGTGGGTTATGTTGGCTGATCGTGCTGGGAGACCTCAAATTAGAAGCACATTTGAAATCCTACAGGCGTTTTTGGCCGCGTGGACGGAAAAAGATGGAACGAGATTTGAGCGGATTGCCGAAGAGAAAGCAGACCAGAAACCCGTTTCTACATTCATGATGAAGTTTTCACTTGATAACAGGACTGGATACTCGATTGTTATCCCAGAGATTCATCCTGGCCCTTTCCTGTCCGTTGGAGGTAGCAATCTTCCATATGTTCTATACAATGCGTTTTCCGGCAGGGCAATGGTTCTGCATGGTGTATCTGACCATGCGTTGAATATCCCTTCTAGGGAAGAGCTGGACAGGTACTTGGAAAGTCTCAAATCAGCAAAGTTGCTATTCTCACATAACCGCTGTTCGAGACCGGTTCGAGTTGAAGAGGGTTACTGTACCGTAACAGGGATTAAATTTGGGGCTATAAGTATGCTAATTTTGTCAATGTCCCCTAAGGGGATGGAAGATGTTCCCTGTTCTGTGCTTTCCCAACTTACACGGTACTCGAGGAAGGTCGGGTTTGATTCCTTGCTATTAATAGATGGTCACAATGCTATGGGTGTTTCATTGGATGCTCAGCAGGTAGATCTATTAGTTAGGACGGCCGAGAAATGTCTGGATAGATTAGTTGCTGCACCTGAGTATCCGTTTCGAGTAGGCTATGCCAATATGAGGGATACGTCGTTTGGAACCAGTTTCAAGGAAGATTTGGGTGAGTCGGGTCTTGCTGTGCTTGCGTTGGGAATAGAAGACGTGTGGAACCTTTTGTGTTGGGCCGATTCCAATAATATGAAGAATGGCCTTCGGGAAGAGCTCTTAGAAAAACTGACGGGTGAAGATTATCATATCGTTGAGATCTGCACATCGGATACACATAGTACTTCCGGAAAGAGGACTAGGAATGGCTATTTCGCACTAGGAGAACTTAGCAAAAAGGATTCGCTCATTGAAGCATTCCAGACATTATCTCTACGAGCCGTGGAATCGGCCAGATCATCATCGCTTGAGTTGTATTCGGCCATATCGAGTATAAAGGTAATGGGATCTAAACAGTTGGATGATTATTCGTCTGCACTGGATAGATCGATGAGGCTCACAAAAATTTTCTTGTGTGCTTTAACGGTGATGTTTGTTAGCATGATGGTGTTGACGTGACTTCCTAGTAGTAGTGTGGTGTCGTCGCTGTTACTATTATTATTACTAATATTACCAAGTGTGGTGTTAAAACTGATTAACTTCATTTTTGCGTTAGCATAATCTCAGCTCCTCACCTCGGTAAATATAAATAAAAACAGGAGGATTTCGTTTATTTCATCTTTCAGTTAAGTGGATGGGGAGAGATTTGAACTCTCGATCACCTGTGTGTGAGACAGGTATCATAACCAGGCTAGACTACCCATCCATTTTTTTTGAAGAGCTTCTGCCTCCTATTTCTAATTTTGGCTCTGGAAGTCGGGATCTAAGTGCCCTGATTGAAGCCCTTCAAGTAATCCAGTTGATCTTGTGTGAGCCGGTCTATATATACTCCCATGGAATGAAGCTTTGCCTCAGCTATGACCATATCCTGTTCTCGTTCTATCTCATAGACCTTGGGTTCAAGGGAACTATGATTTTCTGCGATCCGGATTACAGAAAGGAGTTGATTTGCAAAGCTCATATCCATGACTTCAGATGGATGTCCTTCTGCAGCTGCGAGATTTACCAGTCTTCCTTCAGCAATAAGATAAACGGCTTTGCCGTTTGACAACTGATACTGGTATACATGATCGTTTATCCTATTTTTTGAACTTGCATTTTTCTCTAATTCGTCGACTGAGATCTCTACGTTAAAGTGACCGGCATTGGCCAATAATGCCCCATTCTTCAATTTCAATATTGTTTCGTAATCGATTACATCTCGACAACCTGTCGTTGTTATAAAGAGATCTCCATTAGGAGCTGTCTCTGAAACTCTTGCAACCGAGAAACCATCTAGCTTTGCTTTCAATGCAGCAATTGGATCCACTTCAGTAACGGTTACGTTCGCGCCCAAGCCTGCCGCCCTACGAGCAATTCCTTTGCCTACATGTCCGTACCCTGACACAACAACATTTTTTCCCGAGACGAGAATGTTTGTTGCGCGAATAATCCCATCCAAAGCAGACTGGCCCGTTCCATAGAAGTTGTCAAAGTCGTGTTTCGTCTCTGCATCATTGACCGCTATGATTGGATATTTGAGAATGCCACCTCTTTCCATAGATCTTAGCCTTACAACTCCTGTTGTGGTTTCCTCCGTTCCCCCATACACAGTCTTGAATCTTTGAAACTCTTTGTGCATCTCTAGCGTGAGATCGGCGCCGTCATCAATGGTTATGTTTGGATCGATTTCCATCGCAGAGTGGATATCGTCGTAATATTGTTGGGTTGACACTCCTCTGCTTGCATAAATTGAGATTTTGTCATCCTCCACAAGTGATGCTGCAACGTCATCCTGTGTACTAAGGGGGTTGCATCCACACCAAGAAAGTTCTGCACCCAACAGCTTTAGGGATTCCACCAACACGGCTGTTTCTTTCGTTACATGAAGACAACCGGCAACACGT
>DASQQK010000178.1:0-2711 GCA_035643435.1 Nitrososphaeraceae archaeon
ACAGTTTATGTATTCTTCTTCTTACTAGTGAACTGCCAAGTTGCATAGACATATGACGAGTACGGATGAAATAGGCAAAATATCTATGTTACACAAGAATTAAATATTTTTTAAGAACATATTTTACAATGGTAAAAAATGAAGCCTGTGATTCTTTGAGAGATTATGCATCCAACAGAGCTTTTGCCGTTATAAACTATAGTAAAGATAATGAAAATATCGATCAAGAAATTGGAAGAGTATTTGCAGAATACAAAGATAAGCTGGTTATAATAGATGGGGAATATAAAAAAGAACACGAATATTTAATTCCCAAGACAAAAATAGATCGCTATGGTGATAATGCAGTTTATTTTAATATTTCAGATAATTATCTGAAAGAATTTGAGATTCAATTTAGGAACTCGTATCGACGAATCTAAATCCAAATCTCAACTAACTCGAATTCATCAATACGTGAGTTCGATCTATATAATCTGCTATTTCATCAAACGTTGCACCAGAATCATTTAGTCGAATAATTGATTCTTTTTCTATTCCCGTATTTCTTAATGTAATTAATGCACCTAATAGTTTCCCAGAAGCCTGAGAATCGTCTTTGCCATTCCAGCCATAATAAGACATAATCACACCAATAGCACATCTTCCGTTACGTCCATTAGAATACCGCTCAGTTATCTGCGTAAATTGCTTTCCATAAGTTCGTAGAATTTGAGAGATGGTCAGTTCTTGATTTAACAGTTGTTGTTGTTGCTGACTCATCATATACTAGTATATTTGCACGATTACATATTTAGATATATCCGCTACCTACTCGTACCACTATCTAGAAGAATGTTGTTCGAACTAACTACACATTCTTCTTTCATGGTCAATATCATCTCCTGCCGTAATTTCGCCAGACCATTTATGATTTATGATACATGTTGTAGCTGTATGAAAGCACTATGTATAGACAGTAGCCTAGCGAGGACTACCTCTAAAGATCGTTAGATATTTCTATGGAAATGGCGGGGCATATGTTGTTTTACTGGATTTATCTTCTTCTTGCTGTTGAGCAGACGCAACTGACACACTATTTTCATCACCCTGCGTCTGAGAACCTATCTGTAATAGACTCCAATAATATGGTTGTAAAGACCATAGGCGTTGGTGATAGTCCAGTCTATCTTGAATATAGTCCAACTACTAAGAGCATCTATGTAGCTAATAGTGACTCAGCCACAGTAACTATTATACCCCCTTAAAGCCCGATGAGGAAATGCACGTGAGCCAGATCGGCGCAGTTGTGGTCATAGATACAAACACTAACACTGGGGGGAATCCGATACCTGGTGCCGATGTGAGAGTTGGAATAGCATACGAACCTGTGAATGGAAGAATGTATGTGGCCAATTCGGGAAGCATATTTAATGAATTTTGAGATGTGATCTTCACCTAGCATTTTGCTCCTCTTCTGAATGCAAAGATGTGCAACGGGTTTTGAATGCTCTTACTGGTGCTATGTTCGAGTTACAGCGTGAATATGACATGAACTGCAACTAAAGATGAGAGTATATGATGATAAAGGCGATCATGCGTCTGTCGCAGATTCACATACATCTCTTGTGTTACCTTCTGCCGATATACTACCATCAATAAAAACCCTCATAGCATGCATCAGCACCGCCCTCCTCTTCGCCGCAGTAATCGTATGTAGCCTGACTAAACGGTTCATTATGTCCGTCAGAAAATCCCTGATCATAACAGCTATCATTCCACTCGTTCCCCGCACTCAAATCTGTTATCGGAATTAAAGTGGATTACTGATACGCCGACATCAACCTATCCACAAACATTTAGGCTCTTTTTCCAGTGCATTAACCATCTCTTCAGACAAAGCTTAACCTACAGATCGGCTTACTGGAGACTCATTGTTCAAAAAATGGCCTATATGGGACATCAAATCCAGGACTATAATCGGCGAATTGCTTTACTGTAATCATTCTACATATCCGGTCTTGTAGTTCTGAATGTTCATTGAGCTTCATCTTGCATATTGGACATGTAGCTTTATTGCTATTCATCTAGCCTACTACTAAATAGAAATATGTTAATAATCAATCTTTATCAACTCGCATCATCGACTTTAGTCTTTATTCGAGTTGCTGGTGAATAGAACTTTGCATATCTAACAATTTCATAACTTCAGATTTGTTAATAGACGCATCTTTGTATTTGACATGGTGTTCAATGCTCTCCAAATATAGATTCTGAACATTTGGATGTAATTTACAGTAATAGAAACCATTTCTGTCGATTCCAATTATCGACTTACATGAACTTTCCTCAAGGGTATGTGGCGGAGGTGGACGGTATGGTAGTCCGTCATCGTAGAAGAACTCTAATATTTTCTCTATAGTTGGTTGGGATAGATGGGATAGATGGGATAGATCTTTACTATGGGAGAAAGTGTCATTAATTGATGTTGGGGTATCTGCAATAGCTCTTCTAATTTGGTTATTACTATTAATAAGAGAGTTATCAGTTTCAATATTTTCTGAGTTAGTATCATCATCATTACATACTGAACTTCTATTCTCCGATGATATAGAATTGGTATCACAATTTCCCCGGTTATCTGGACTTACTACTGCATCTTTCTCACTAATTTGATCCTCATCATTATTATTATATAGTCTATTCTAGTCGTTTTTAGTAGAATAGAATCA
>DASQQK010000179.1:0-13014 GCA_035643435.1 Nitrososphaeraceae archaeon
TTTGGAAATAATTTGTTTGTACCGATGGCTTTATTTATTTTGGTGAATTGATGATGCCCAACCTGAAAGAACAGCATGCATATATTTCGCAAATTGCGCAGTATTCTTCTAGGTTTGGACAAAACAGTTGTTATTCCAAAAATACTGGATAAAGGTCACTGAGTATCTGGAAATGCGGACTACAAATAAGATGGCTCCGTGGACACCAAAACAGTTGGGTCTGAAAAGAATAGCAATTGGAAATGAGGTATTTCTCTAACACCAACTAAGTTAGGCAGTCCTATAGTTTAGATTAGATACCAGTAGTAGATGGGTACAAAATATTGGTCGCCAATACGAACATACACTAATACCAACATAAATCAAATACAGAGTGTATTGCATTCAAAATCGAGGATCAGCACGAAAAAAATGTATTTGTTATGTCTCACGTTTATGGGAGTTGTATGTATGTATATTCAACCACCTTCCAACGAACTTTGGTTTACTATTTCTATGCCTGTTATTCTCGCGTCATCTGGATTCGTGGGTTGATCTGCCTGTCCGAAGGATGATGTGGTGGACAGACCAGCTATCTTGTCAACCGTATCCATGCCCTGTATGACTCTTCCAAACGCGGTGTACTGTCCATCCAAAAACTGAGAATCATTGGTAACTATAAAAAATTGTGATCCCGCACTATTGGGATCTGATGACCTGGCCATAGATACAATACCGCGAACATGAGGAACATCGTTGAACTCTGCGTCTATGGAATATCCAGGTCCACCGGTTCCCCAGCTGCTTCGTTGTGAATCATTTCCCTTTGTATTGGGATCCCCTCCCTGGATCATGAAATTTCCTATAATTCTGTGAAAAATAGTATCATTATAGAAACCATCTTGTGCAAGTTTCTTGAAGTTTTCTACATGATTTGGCGCCACTTCAGGTAGAAACTCGATGGTTATTGGGCCCTGAGCAGTTTGGATAAGAGCAGCTTCTTGCGAGGCATTCGAACTCGAAGAGGTTAAAGGTTGAATTTCACTTGATGCTGTGCTATTTGAGTTGATATTAGTGCTATTATCTTGTTTTCCTTGTGGCATAGAATCAGACACATAGTCTTGATTAACCTTATAAACCAATACGCCAAAAACAAGGCCCGGAGTATCAGACATAAAGCTGGGTGATGCGTAAACAAGACTAAACGGTTGATCTGGTTGTTCTGTCAAAGGGAATTTCAAATCACGGGTGTAAAGTCCTATTGTTCCTGGTTGATATGTTGGCTGAATCCCTGAAAGCTGGCCACCTTGAATAGAAGCATATGCCTGTGGTTCAAATGGAATTAGCTTTCCAAGCAACGTATCATTCCAGAACTTGGGGGTAGGTGTGAAACCATCCTGTTCCAAGTACTCATTTTCATTGAAACCACCAATACGAATAAACCACTGCTTTTTACTTTCATCCCCTCCACTACCAAGGGTATAAAATGAAGATCCATTGCCTCCTGGAAATCTCTGACCAACTAAATACAGTACAACGTAGTCGGAATGCAAATCCTTCGCAATTTCGTAGCCTTCTTTTTCTGGTTCGATAAACATTTTGGCAAGCTCGGCTATACGCGTTTGGTTTATTGTCGCATTATCAGCTAGGCTTGTTCTATTGGCTAGGGTAGTTATCCAATATCCATAATCCCACCAAGAGGCAACAACCGAGTCCTGTGGTGTGTTATTGGAGATCCAATTTAATGCATCGATCCAATCAGCTACCTGCATTCGGTAGCCTGTTCCACCATTTGCAATGGACGGTGGAACGTCAGCTGAAGTTACCCAGTTTATGTTGGGTGGATAAAACAGAGGGACGGTGAGGAGGAAAATAAGGACAGCCGCAAATGAAATCACCATTGGCTTGTTGCGTAAAGGTTTAGATTTAACTCGGTCCATTCTCTTCTTCTCTCTCCCTTTAGCTGACTTGGATTGGATTTCAGTATAAGGACCTGCTGACGAGTACCGTTCCATAAAGATTCGGGTCAGATCAAAGAGTCCCATCGACGCTAAAACTATGATACTAATCGAAGAGAAGACAAGCAATCTTGCAAACGTGGCACTAACGTATAGACCGGTGATCCCCAGTATCAATGCAAAGATGGTCATGTCATTTCTCTTTCTAAATGCCATCCATATGCCAAATCCAGCGAACATCATCAGCACCGAATAATCAATGAAATAGTCGACGATAGTGGGTGTAAAATGTTCGGCCACGGATGCTGTTAATGGATTTTGCGCTGACAAGAACGGATTTATTGCATTCAGATACCTGAATGAAGGGGAATAGTACGCCTGAGTAAGCATAACTCCGATACTGATCGCGAAGAACGCGGCAAGGATAATTCCTGTGTTTCGAATCGAATGGTCAGCAGAAGTAAGTTTCCGTACCAAGAATGCCGCGGCCAAAAATACGGTGCCGCCCATTAGTGCGAGCCCAGGGGGTCCAAATACAAACGATATTCCAGGCCTTGGAAATATACCTGCAGTGACTAGGGTGAGGATCGTTATACATATAGCTACCAATAATGGGATGCCCAAATCTTTCCTGAAGAACGGGATAGCAACGAAGAAAATGGAGAGGGGAATCGCGAAATACTGGATGCCACCCCATGAAGCATTTGCCAAACCAAGTAGAAAGCCAGCAGCTAGCGCCTTGAGGATAATAAATTTGACTTGCCGCCCCTTTATAGCGGAAACAAATAGGTATGTTGCGATAATACCAAGGAACAACCCCAGAGGTTCCGACTTGAACCACCCTAGATTCCCTCGTTGAATTATCGCGGGGGTAAAGGCAAAGAACAACCCTGCGAAGAGGCCTGCCGAAGTACCCTTCAGTCTTCTCACGAGGGCAAAAATTGCTATAGTCGTGAGAGAACCCAGAACTACGGGAAGGATTATGACAAAGTCCTGAAGTGAGGAACCGGCTCCAAATACCTGGTAAAGATAAGCTGCCACTATATGTAAACCCGTTTGAGATGTGGCGGAGACATTCCTCCCCTCCGGATACCATGACATTGTATCGTGCCAGTTTAGGTATGCTTGTAAACCATTATCTACAATGTACTTGGTGGCTCTATAGTCAAAATAGGGATCAAATTCGTTCAGGAAGTAGCCGTATTTTATTGGATACGATCTAATTATGAAGGCGGTCGAAAATGAAATGGCAAGTACTCCAATTACTAACAAATGTTTAACCTGAAAGTTGAAATGCCTTGTGCTCAGCAGCGTCTTACTTCCATCAAGCATGGTATGTCAGGTTGAACTAACCTCTTTTTTACGTTACTAATAATGTTACAGCGCAGGTCATTATTCGGCAGGTCTGTACTAAAGCAACACTTCATCTATGATTTATTGCGAGTCAAGTCTAGTGAAAAAAATTATACGAAGCTTTCTATACGTACCAACATTATAAGTTTGTAGTGGCAGTAATGAAGATTCAGAGTTACACTGAAGATTGATGTGGAAAAGGTATTTGTCTGAGCTGCCACTGCCATAAAACAGCAGCTGAGGCAGGAGCTGACCTTATAGCATACGATTTGGATTCTTAGTTCTTCTTGGTGATCGAAACTATATCACCATCAGCCAGTCGATGGTCCAATCCCACTTTTTGCGCCCCAAACTTTACGCTGTCACCCCAAACTTGAGCGTACTTAAAATCATTGGTCATGTTCCTGCGTATTTTCGTGCAGACATCACTGACAGTACACTCGCTTCTTACGATGAGTGGTTCCTGAAGATCTGCATCTTGACCCTTAGGCTTTAGAAAGATACGAATAAAATCTAACTTCTGAAAGATTGTATCTTTTAGAGATTCTATATTCTTGTTGCCGTCAGCCGAAATGGGGATAAAATTATTTCCTATCCTATGACGGATTTGTGCTAACAGGGCGTCATCCACCAAATCGATCTTGTTTAAAGCGACAACTGAGGGAATGTAGACCCTATTTCCAGCCAGGAAATCTATGAGTTGATCGTCCGTAAGGTCAGGCTCTCTTATCGTTAGTCTGCAGTTATGAATTCCGTAAACTCTTAGGATATCTCTCGCAAGGTTCTCAGACAGATGAGGTTCTACCTGCGAGCTTACCGAAATTCCGCCACTCGCTGTTCTCTCTATCAAAATTTCAGGCGGTTTCTGGTCGACTTTTATTCCTATCTCAGATAATTCTCTCTTTAGTAGTTCTATATGATTAGGCTGGAAGACATCTAAGAGAAGTATAACTAGATCGGCAGATCTTGCAACTGACAGGACACGCTTGCCAAGCCCACGGCCTGAAGCTGCGCCTTCTATAATCCCTGGCATGTCAAGGATCTGAATTCTGGCTCCTCTGTATTCCATCATGCCTGGAACAACGGTGAGAGTCGTGAACTTGTATGAACCGACTTTTGAATTGGCGTTAGTCAGTCTATTAAGCAAAGTTGATTTCCCCACGCTAGGGAGGCCAATCAATACTACGGTTCCGTCACCTGCTTTTCTTACGCTATAGCCAGAGGTTCTGGCCCTAGAGGAGATGGTTTTGCCATGGATGTCTCCTTCCATTTCCTTTTTCAACCGGGCTATCTTTGCCTTCAGAAGCCCTATATGATGCTCAGTAGCTTTGTTTATCTGTGTCTTATGAATTTCGTCCTGTATTGCCTTGATCTTTTCTGGAATGCCCATCTTCTTAGTTATTTAGTGTCGTGGTGAATCCATCATCTTATAAAAACATGAATAGGCGCACGATAAGAAAGGGTTTAAGGAGACCATGAATTCGATTAATAATACGAGGAAAATGTAATTAAAGTTTGGTATTGCTACTATCGGCATCTCACCATGAAATATTAGATGAAACGCAAATGGAAACCTTGCTCCATTTGTGTGTTTGCTATCTAGACGTGTAAACGGCCTATCTCCAAATTTGCAGGAACTTCAAAGATGTGACCACTGCTAAAGATAGAGCAAAGCAAGCCATTGCCTTCCAAGGCATCGCAGGCAAGCGAGGAGCAAGGAGCCTTATTTGATGGTCATCGATTATCTGCGAAATATAATCTCTAACTTTTGAATTCCATATTTGATATTCAATGCTGTGCTTCTTCAATATAGATTCCAATTCATAAATCACCGGGCATCTGACAGAGGTAAGATGTTGGATATATCTCCTTGATACTTCAACTTCGGCCCTCATAGCGATCAATCCTTGCTGATGTATGTCGATTAGTCTTACGTGCATTTCCCATGGTTTAGACAGAGTTTTCGCAAAACCACTACCAATCTGAGAAGCCATCTTGTTTTCTAAAGAAACTTTCTTAAACCCCTCGGAAGTGAGCGTGCGTATTATGTCATCCTTCTTCATTCTAACTGCAATGTAAAGCTGATCGAGCTCTATTTCTTCGTGCCTGATCAAGTCTTGAAGGCCTTTTACTACATTCATTCGTCGAGGATAGCTTATAAGAAATTCCGACATTTGCTTTGTTAACTTCGTAATTCATGATGGAATATTAAAACTGTGTTATTCTGGTACACCTCAATCGAATCTTCATTTCGATCCAAAAGATCTTCGATAGATATCTTCTGAAGGATCTATGGCTAAATCTCGCCAGTTCATTGGTCTGCCACTTTCCTTCACGTCGAATCCTCTTACGACTGCAACTGGAGTTGACTCACGACTTTCTCCCATAAGGGCGACTCCTATAGATGCCAAATTATCTGCTGTGGCTCTCATTGTCACTCTCAAGACATTTCCAAATAGGTCTTTCTTGCCCCGTTCGTCTATTACTGGTTCAAACCCTGATACTGCGATTGCGATTCCTGAAGTGCCCAACCTTCCAGGCATAAGACGACTGTCAGAAATAACTACAAATATCTTGGTCTTACTCCTTTTCAAGAAATTCCTCCTAAGTCGGTCAGCCGAATCAAAAGGCCTCGGTGGATACAGGACCGCATAGCCCTTGGGAATATTCGACTTGTCGATCCCGGCATTGGGACATAACATTCCATTCTTCTTGCACAACAAGAAACCAGGGATGCCTCCGTAAACGTGATCTGCCTCCCTTAAGATTAATTCCGTAAGTTTCTCATCCATTTGGAATCTTGACGCAATGATCCTAGCCTTATGTGATGCTCTTAACCCGCTTATTTGAACTACAGCCCCCTCACCAATCGATATGAATTTACTGGAAATTATTAGGATGTCGTTATGCTTGAACCGAAAATTAGCCTCCACTAATGTTTCATAAAGATCGAATGGAGCGACCATCGGCGGAAGTCTCAACGAAAAGACCTCAAATTTGGAGGCCACTTTACTCACCTTCAATCGTCGACTATTTATCCTGTTCAATACGCATAAGGTTTTAATGACGATTCCAATAAGAATCCATCTCAGGTGACTTCGGAGTGGGAATGACCCTTACTGAAAAGATCTTGGCAAGGGCAGCCAATAAGGAATCCGTGTCTCCGGGAGATGTTGTGTTTGCAGCAGTAGATAAATTGATGATGCATGATGTTTCGGGGCCAGGTGTAATCAAAGTACTAGATGAATGGAAAAACAAAGGGAGTAATCTGGACCGGATTTGGAATCCAAACAAAGTATGGGTAACGGAGGACCATTTTGTACCAGCATCTGACAAAATATCAGCAAATAATATTATCAAACTTACCAATTGGACCAAGAGGTACGGCGTAAAGAAACATTACAAATATGGCATGGGTCAATACGGAATATGTCACACGCTCTCCCATGAGGAGGCGCTAGTTTTACCTGGTGAAGTCTACGTTGGTGGTGATTCTCATACTAATACGACTGGAGCACTAGGAGCGTTCGCTACTGGCCTCGGTCATAGTGACATCGCGTATGTACTCCATCATGGTAGAATCTGGTTCAAAGTGCCAGAAACAATTCTTTTCAAATTACATGGCAAGTTAAGGGATTATTTAATGGCAAAGGATATCATTCTGCGTATTATTGGTGATATAGGAACAGAAGGCGGAAATTACAAATGTATGCAGTTTTCCGGTGAAGTGATAGACAGGATGGATATGGAGGAACGAATCACTCTCACGAATATGACCACCGAAGCAGGTGCTAAGAATGGGATTATAGAACCCGATTCAGTTACGAAGGCATATGTAAGAGAGAGAACAGACAGTCCCTTTCAAAGTTTACAAGGGGATGCTAATGCGAACTACTCAGAGATACATGATTATGACATCGATCAAATGGACCCCATTGTTGCTAGACCGTATTCACCTGCGAATACGTGTACTGTAAGGGATGTTCAAGGGATCGAGATCGACAAGGCATATATCGGCTCATGCACTGGGGCTAAACTTACTGATCTTAGAGCCGCCTCGCGACTCTTCAAAGGAAAAAAAGTAAAGGTTAGAACTGAGGTATTACCAGCTGCTCAATCAATCTTTGCGTCTGCGCTTCGTGAGGGACTTATTGACATTTTTGTTGAGGCAGGATGTGTTGTTGGTCCCCCCACATGCGGTGCTTGTTGTGGGGCACACATGGGTGTCTTGGGTCCAAAGGAGATTTGTATCAGTACCACCAATCGGAATTTTCCTGGCAGAATGGGTGATATAGACTCAGAAACTTACCTAGCTTCTCCTCTGGTAGTAGCCGCATCAGCGATAAATGGAAAGATATGTGATCCAAGGGACATCGCGAAATGAAGCGGTTAGAGGGGACTGTCCACAAATACTATCGAGATAACATTGATACAGACGTAATCATTCCAGGTCAGTATCTTAAGATACATGATCATGTAGAACTTGCAAAACACGCATTGGAGGGTATAGATCCCCAATTCTCCAAAAAAGTTAGCGAAGGCGACTTTTTGTTAAGTGGGAGGAATTTTGGGTGCGGTTCGAGTAGAGAACATGCTCCAATAGCTCTGGCCAAATGCGGTATAAAGGCTATCATAGCACCTTCATTTGCTCGGATCTTTTACAGAAACGCAGTGGATGGGGGGTATCTACTCCCGATTGAGGTAGATGAGGATACGTGTCTACATATCGAAGATGGCGACAGGATAATCGTAGACATTCTGGACAACAAACTGGTTAATATCACACAGAGCATGAAAGCGTTTCACATTAAGCCATTCCCGAGAATGATTGCCCGAATTATTGAAGCAGGCGGTTTGATTAATCTTGACCCTCAAAAATTGATTGAAATGTGAGTTTTATATTTCAATTCTTGAACGTTTTTTAATGTATATCCTGATCATCAATATTTGTTTGAACCCATCCTTCTGGCATCATCTTTCCGTCACTCGAATCGCCAACATTTGTAGCATATCTCCAAAGATGGTCGTCCTCACCTGCCTGAGTAGAAACCATTATCTCGTTCAAAGCCAATATTTCATCGCTTAGACCTAAATTGCATACCTTATTCCCGTTGGTTGCGACGCAGTAACTACATTTGCTGTCCAACGTCGAAATGGTGGGATCGATATTGACGAGTGGATATGCCCTACATGCGGCTGGTCTTTCATCATAGATAATGCAAAGCGCTCCTCCATGTGGAGATTTTTTCGATCCGTCGGTCTCTAAAAATGGACAAATATTTCCATCGCTTTCTCGTCCCATTAGCTGATACGCGATAACTCTTTCAGGGCCTTCGCCGCCGTTATTCCTACCCACTCCAATCCTCGGCAGAATTTTGATGGCTATTTTTTTTATTTCCGCAAGTCGCTCAATCTTTTTTCTCTCCTTGGGAAGTAGAATAACCCCTATTTTGCCAAATTCCTTAGACGGAAAATACCCTCTGTTTATGCAACAGTCAGAGCAACTCTCGACACATTCAAATTTCTTGAGCAAACCTTATCTCATTCAAATTGTACGCATTGATGTGCATGTCTTGATCATGTGTATCAATCCCTTTCCACAGCTTCGATATGGCATTGATGACCTCTGTGCTCTTTGTCGATGGCTGAAGCCTCTTCAGTTGAAATAGGAAACCTTCCTGTTTCAAGAGATTCATCTCCAGGCTTTTCCAATATCACTCTCTTACAATCGTCGCAGATCAACTGTTGCAGTATCATTCTTAATGAATACGAAGGCACTTAATATAAATAATAACCTGCTCCAAAAATATAAAAGTGGCTGTCAGAGAAGGAAGAAATAAAAAAACATGTGGTGAGTATTCATGGACAATGTATGTGCCTACTGTGGAAAAAGCTTTGAAGGAAAAGGCTGGCCACATGTTGAGGGGGATTATAATCGTGGGGTCTCTAGAATCGAACAATTCTGCTCCGAAGAACATAGGTCCGCATTCTTGATGTCTGATTTATAATTTCATTTTACTAAAAAGGCTGTCAAGCAAGCTTTTCTTATTTTCTTTCTTTTCCACCTTCTTGAAACACTTGGAACATAGGGCACGCAAATTCTCAGGCCTGTTATCCTTCTTTGAGCCGTTGATATGTTCAAAGAAAGCCTGCGTACCCCCGTTGAATCTTATATTGCAACTTTGGCATCGATGACGGGCCTTTTCCAAAACCGTCTGCTTAATACTCATAGTCAAATGTTCATATTTGCTTCTGTCTACGCCTGGCTGGTTGTTTCCAAAAAAAGACATTACTGATATTATAATAGAAATTGCACAAATTAACCTTTTTGGGTAGGAGAAATATTTCTTAGTCTGGATAAGTACTGCGATCTAGATTTCTTCGTTAATAGATCAGCAGTCAGTAGGGGTTCCGGTAACCTGCCTTTCTCTCTAAAGAGTTCCGTTACAATCTTTATCGAGGTTTCCAAACTTATCTTATGGCCTACACTGACATAAACGCAGCTGTGCCCTCCTCTGTTTATTTTCTTCCCACAAATATTCTGATCAAAAAACACATAGTTATCAACGCCTTCTGTTCCACATAGTAGTCGTTTAGCTACCCCAATCGTAGGCTTGTCAAGCAAGAGCCCGATGAACGATGCAAGCCCCATTCGTCTGGGATGAAGAATGCCATGGCCGTTTATAATTAACACATCATAGTAGGATTCGAGTTTCTTTAGAGTTGTGAAGATTGGACCTGCTTCTCTTAGCATGAAGAAACCGGGAATATACGGAAATTCAACCGGATACTCAAACTTTTTTGTTTCGACAATTTCGAATGAATTCCTATTCATATTAACAGCGGAACAAAATGCCCTGTTCATGTGGTAAGAAACGTCTATGCCACATATTTGCTTGAATAAATGACCGGGAGTTATATCGGTAGTTTCGACCATTCTAGACAAGACTTTTTGTAACTCTGATAGCATGGAAAGAGTGGACAAAATATCTTTTGGTCGGCTCACATATCTTGATCTTTTAGATTTTAAGCCGTATTTAAAGTGGGTTAGACATAACGAATGGTGTTATGTCTCCTACTATGCAGTACTTCACATTTGAACAGATAATATTTGTAAGCACGTTGTGACATGAACTCAAATCTCCTTCACAGTAAATGAGTTGGTCGCCCTGTATGCCTATCGCTTTGCCAGTTCTTAACTGTCTGTCATTTGTTGATTTTTCGCTGTAATCCCTTTTACTTTGGCTTTCTGCAGTGCTTAAAGATATCAAAGAGAAGAGAATATAAGCTACCAAAAATCCTGCTAATAAATTTCGAGTGTTCGCGTATGAGTGAATGATTTGCATTTCCACATCATTGTTCACAAACCACGGATATTTGTAATTTCTAATAAAAATAACTAAAATTGAATACAAGGAATCTGGAGTATTTTTGTACTTACCGTGCGTAGAGGAGGACATCCACTTTATCGATGCTCTGGGCTATTTTTGGGGGAGAACTTACGGTTGTTCAGAAATCAAAACCAAAGTTTTTGGAATATTTGAGAAAAATTTCTATGTGTTGAGCAGAAAGTTCTACGGATCGGATCGGTTTATGTTCAAAAAGGAAAAACCTAATAACTCGTCTAAGTGTTATTTATACAAATGTCTCCAGAAATATATGATTGGGAGGCAACTCTCCACAAGCTTGTGACATCCAGTGAGGGGGATCTCATTGGGAATGTAGATGCCATAGATGACACGGGTGTCTTGGTATCTACCGAAGGTGCTAGAACTCACTATAAAATACCAAAGAATCTGGTCGAGGGATTTGATGGCCATGCGGTATCGCTTAAGGTTGATAAACAGGCGCTTGACAAGTTCAAGACCAGCCAAGGGGAGGGATTTGGCGAAGTAAAATAAGATTATCAAGCGGTTGTGTCTGTTTGTTAACGTTGTGTATAGACCCTAGCTTTTCATTTATTTTCTTATCCCAGCCGGCCAGAATCCGTCTCTTTAAATCAATAACCATCTGAAACCGATTTAACGAATTTCTCTGCAAATTAACAGTGTCATAGAATTCAGATTAGCAACAATATAGTATTTTTTTAGTAGATTGTTGTATCATATTTAGATCCGCATTAAGAAAGTGGTTAGGGAACTTCCAGTATTAATCAGTAGGATGAGAAGTGAGTAATAGTAGCAGCCATTTCTATATTTACCGGTTCGCCAGTTATTTTCTCCCCGTGTTCACCCCTCAATTTCATCCAGGCTTGAAGAGCAAAATAGGCACAGGGTAGATTGGATTAGAAATTAGTTTGATTAGTTTTGAATAATTTAGGAATGTTGATGCACGAATTTCCCTTGCCTTACAGCGTTGTTTCTGGAAAACCATAAATTTCATAATCGAATTCTCTGCCCATTGCTTGTCATGTTTTGCAGTAGAAACAAATCTTTACAGCGAGAGAGATGTTGGGGTAAATTGAATCGAAAAAAGCTTTTAGACTTCGGTATTTTTTTCGTGTTTCTGGGGATCCAAGTCCGTAGATAAATAACGAGACCGTCATAACATTTTAAAAATGAGTTATGTACTGGGACCTGAATAAACCGTCAACTTTGGTTTGGACCGGGTGGGATTCGAACCCACGACCACCTACGTCTCCTCTACCCAGCAGAGGGTATGCAAGGCAGGTATTCTACCAGACTAAACTACCGGCCCCTAATCCATTACGCTCATCGAGGTATGATAATTTAATCTTTTAGAAGGAGGAAGTCACAAATGATGCTATCTGCACATGCATACTCAGCTTATTCCTGATTGTCAATCGTTCCAGTGTGTTTAGTAGCTAAATTAAGTCTCAAGCATTCAAGTGTGAAGGAACTAAATCGAAAGCCTTTTAGGCGTTCGTATCTTTACCTGTTTGTACCACTAGCAATGTCTACACTTCTAACCGACCGTGTTTGGGTGATGCTCTCTGAGGTGGCTAAGAGAGGAGTTTATCCGTTACATGGGTCCAGACTTGGTTTATATAGAATTCCGATCGATCTTACCAATAATGCAGAGATATCTCAAGTAGCAAGTGAAATGAAAAAATCTGGATTCTCTGTAGACACATATGCCGATAGAATATACATTACTTACAAATGGAATGAGGAAGAGTTTGATTCAATAGAGAAAAAAGACTTGAAAGCAGGTCTTTCCATCACCGTAGAGATTGTCACAGGAGAAGTTGTGGATATTATTTATCAGATTAAACCTCTAGAGTATTTTGGTGATGATTACTGGATCGACAATTACCGGATGAAGGCAGACCAAAATGCGAAGATGATAATAGATACCATTCTGCTCAACACCAAGATAGGAGATAAGCTAATCGCACACTATCAGAAAGCAAACAAGCTGTCTTTTGAGGAAGCAGCAAAGAAATTACAGGATCTTTCTCCTCTTGCTAAGAATCCCAAAAATAGACTCGCCATTCCAGAGCCTTCCGCTCAAATCCCTGATACCAAAGCAGCTTCTGTCCAAGAATCTGAGCAGAAGCAGCTTGCTGCACCACCTTCTCCACAAATGAGCGCAGCAGGAAGTGGAAATACAACTATTTCTCTAACGGGCAGCGGAACGGGCTATTCTAAAGTTGAAGGACCAATTGACCCCGATTTTAAGTCAAAGCGCAGCGTTGTTGGAACATTTCAAGGTATAAAAGTCTGGGGAGAAGTCGATGCCCCTGGACGACTGGGTATTTGGG
>DASQQK010000180.1:0-3869 GCA_035643435.1 Nitrososphaeraceae archaeon
ATGAACCCAGGTTTTGAGACAACTACCGTTTACATTATCAGCCAAGGCAAAAAGGTTAGGGGCAGTTCAGGAATCAGACAGGCAGGGGCAACTGGTGGAGTCATGGGATCATTACTTGGCCTTTAGTTATGTATTTTTGCATCATTGGCAGACAGTCTACTCATACCAGTGTGCTGCCAATCCGAACTGTTTAGGTAATAACACGATAACCCGTATAAGACCATTCAATTATATGTTCTGATAGCAAGCTGTGTAGACACGATTTGCAGAAGTATACTATGCATTTATTAAAATTAACCGGTATTAAATCAGTATCTTGGGTGCAGTCAATACGAAAACATTTTTTATTTTGACTGACAGTCATACTCATTCTACCTCAAAATCCATACTCCTCTTACGAGTCTCTTTTACTAATTCTTTTCTTAGAGTACAAGCATCAGTAATAATAATCGCTTTTTCAGTGAGTATCTCCTAATAAAGTGAATAGAGAGTGAGATTTTCATATAAAGAGAAGTAATACCTGATATTGTTTGTATTTTGCTGCATCTACCATCTTGTTACCCATCTAAATAAACTTTTATTGAACGTTGCTTTATTGTGGTAAAATGGTCTAAGATAGGTTATGATGTGGATTCATTGTGTTCTGATCCCAAACTTGGCATTATTAGAAAAAGGAGAGACTTCACCTTCAGCTCCAGGCAGAAGCAAAACCAAGTTGAATGAGTCAAGTCTGAGACTGCAACAGGATCTTTATTAGATTCGCTGATATACTATCTTATTGGTATGGATTTCAATAACCTATGCAAGGACATCCTTGGTATGGAATCCAAGATAAGATTCGCAGGGGTATGTGATGACTCAGGGGAGATAAAGTATGGTGGACAACGGGAAGGAATAACAAATCTTCTATCTGCTGACGAAACAAGGAGGTCAAACTTGCAGGCTATAGCCAGATGGGCATTGAGGAACTCTCTTTCGCCAAAAGTCGGCAAAGGCAGATACGCGATGGCAGAGTATGAGAAGATCAAAAGGATAACATTTCCGTTAGAAGGAAACCATCTGCTCTTGGTTACAACCGAGGTAGATGCAGATCACAACAAGGTAATTAGTAGTGTTCTGTCCATGCTTATGTGATATGGGTTTCAGATCATTTTATATAATTAATTATGATTATGTAATATACCAGATATGATCCAAAATTGGGATAGGCTGGTGCTAAAAGGTGTACGTTCCAGTGACAATGATGATATGGGAAACATAATCTCAATCGATGATGACTCGCTCTTTTTGATGACTGGAAGGCATGTCTTCAAGATTCCAAAGTCATTTGTAGAAGGATTTAATGGAAGTGAAGTCCTTCTAAACGTTCCCGCAGCAAGTGTATGGAGACTTGAGCTGACATAGAAATAGTATCTAATCCAGAAATCCGTGTGTGTGACATCAATTAGTGATCTCTTTTATCGCTTTTCTTCTTTATTTTTTGACAATGGTTTCATCCAAAGAAGCTGTATTCATTATATATTTCGGTTAAGCAGTTTTATCAAAGACGTTTTCATCTAGACCTAGTAAAGAAAGGCGAAATCGTGAAGCCCACTATTAGAAACTATTACACGGCAACTAAACTTCTTCATATAATTGCCGAAATAATGGAGTAATTCCATAGCTGACTAGTCCAAAATGAATAACATCGGGTTTCTGCGCTTCTGGGCCATGTGCTCATACATACTTAATAATGACGGGAGCGATATACTAGGGAGTTAAATTGGTTGCCCTATATGAGTACTGTGAAAAATATGGATGGTGGCTGAATGAATTACTCTCTTTAGGGTTAGCAGTAAATCGAAGAAATGAATTTAATGATATAAAAGAAATTAGCGGCCTAGCAGATAATCTAAAGAGATATTATCATACTGATTCCAGAAATTCTTCATACTGTAGTGATTAGGTATAATATTCTGAAGCATTAGGTAGCTAAATTTCCACCGATGGTCCATGAATTCAGCTCCTTTACATGTATTACATTTTCCATAGTGAAAAGGATTTTCACATTGATTATCCTCACCTGAGCGACGACTACGGTGAAGAATACGTTCACAACAGAATATTTCTGCATACATACATTGGTGGTAACAAGATATCAGAACTTGTTGCCCTAACTGGTCTCCAATTTTATTGTCCTATGCGTGTATGCAAGGTACTTCTGAAAGAATTCCTTCATAACAACATGTTATAGAATGGATGCAATTTTCCCAGCTGTCCTAAAATAACAATATATGAAGCAAGTGAACTAGATTTCAGGTTCTTGCTCGTAGACTACGATTCCTAGATTTTATAAAGTCGTTCTGTAATACTATATTTGTAAGATAAAGTCGGTTTGAATGGCCTGCAAAGGTGTTTGCATAAGGCATAAGGCTTCAAAATATAAACCCCAGGAAAAACATGATAACCATAATAAAAGCAACTACGAGTATCACATACAGAACTTTATACATATTCTAAAATTTAGTTTGAGGATCATTTAATTGTAATTTGTAATTGTCAAGTGGTCGACGATAATACTCCAATTTAGGTTCTCAGACCAAGGGGATGAAAATAGTGTTACAGTCGCATCTGCTCAGGAGCAAAAAGAAGAAGTCAAATCCAGTATAAGCTCTGGCGCGCAATTTCCATAGATAGTATTTAATTCCATTTAGCCAGCCATCTCCCAAGTGGATATATAGTATCTAAATACATCTTCTTTCAATATATTAGTATGATGATGAGTCAGCAGAAACAACAACTCTTAAAGCAAGAACTGACCATCCCCCAAATACTACGTAGCTACGGAAAACAGTTTGTACAGATAAAACAGTGATGCTCTGATACGCATAACGGCAGATGTGCCATAGGTGTGATTATGTCTTATTATGGCTGGAATGGTAAAGATGATTCTGATGCTTCTAATCGATTATTGGATGCGTTAGTTGCATTGGGACGAAATGGTATTAGTGAAGATCTGGTCATTAGGCTCAATGATTCTGGCATGACATTTGATGAGATAGCAGATTATATAGATAGAATTGATAGGAGGTATTAGTGCATAATTTCATTACTCTGTCCTAGATTATTAATCAGTATTTACGGGTAATAGCTTAGTGTTATATGATTTACAAATAGTTGAATTATCATCAAGGAGTGTTTTGATACGAGATATATCATGACTTTGATATCGTTGCCTTTGCTGCATTTAACACACTTTTGGCAATTCAGATCTCTATTTCACAGTCCTTAGAAAGAAAATTCACTACCTTTATGGTTTCTATTGAAATTTTATCACATCTAACTATTTCCTGCACATCATATTGATAGGTAATTGTTATTAATATAAGTTCAGTCCCAATCCAGAAAATGTTAGGCCTGAAGCGGAATCATCTTTTACAGTCTATATGATATTGTATATTATATTATTATATTATATATCATATATATTTAATATCTACGAGTGCTTAGGAAAGATTATGAACTGTGATATCCCTGAAGAAATAAACGTACATAAGAAAATTTGGGGAAAAGACGCCGATCGAGTTATTTATGGTGGATTAGAAGGAGACAAAGATGGAGATGCTTATGCAGAGTTATGTCCTATATGTAGTTCAAGAATTGATGAATTTGGGTATTGTGCCTGTGGTGGAAATTTAGGAGTAAGTTGAGAAGTATATTATGTATTCGTTCTAGTAGAACCCAAGGCTTCGCGAAATCTCTAGTTTTAGTGATTGTCTTATTAACATTCCTGGTTTCAGGAGTGGTATGCAGTCAACTTTCTGAACTTCCTGTATTTGCGGCACGTAAGGGGTTTCGAAAGTGGTTCCTGTCAGGACAGGGGGTGCGAA
>DASQQK010000181.1:0-4783 GCA_035643435.1 Nitrososphaeraceae archaeon
GTTACGACACACCACTAGAGGGCAAATTTCTGATTCCACATAGATCTACTTGTCCCTTACCCTTACCTCTTACCAAGTTTTTATACATCAATCTTACACATAAATAGACCATAATTGATCGTCGGTACTAGAATTTCAAAAAATATAGACGGGAAAGGCAGGTTTTTTTTGTTACTAGTGGGAACCATAGGACTGATGTCGACATCAGTAAGTACAGTTGGAATTTCAATCGCTTCAGCGATGACAAATGGGCCTATTCCTCAGGACCCTGGAGAAATCAGTGCCATGATGACTCAGGCGAGCGAAAATATTCGAAATGAACTGGACAGTCAAGGAGAGAAGCTTGGGAATCAGTTAGCCACAACGTTCGGTTTCAATGAGATACGATCTCAGCTATCACTTGGATATCAATTTGCATTTGCAGGCAACACTTCTGAAGCAATTTCTCATGCTCAATTGGCAGATGACGCTTTACAAAATACAATCTCATCGGTCTTTCGTACAGGAGAAGAGATTACCAGGATATCACAGAACAATTCATTGGCCCTTGACAATGGCACACGACAAATACTGGGGGCAGTCGGCACTAGTCTTACGGACTTAGGAGGCGAGATAAGAAATCAACGCACTAATTTAATCGGCATGTTAGACAGATAACTTCTGTGGGTCAGATACCTCTTTTTTTGCTTAGATAATGAAGTTGTCCAAGATACATCTATCTCAATTTATTCAGAAATCGAAAACAGGATTTTCAAGAATCTATAATCTCTATTGGCAGACTTGCGTTCAACGGTGAAAATATGACGTTACAACCATGGCAATATAATTCGTGAACACGATACTTTGCATTTTGTATATTGGATGTGAAGACCACATATTTTGATGAGTGGCATAATGGACATCCTAGGAATTTTTTGTTTTGAGGATCTATCTTCGTTTTTTTCTTCGTATAATCAATGCTCAACAAAAGTTTTTCGCCAGTTGTGGATATAATGAATAAGATTCTTATTCACATATCACTTTTATTATTATATTCAATATAATAAATTATAGGGCTATTATATTGTTCTTTTTATACTCGACCGGAATATCAACTGGTCGACCGGAAGATGACAAGATAAGTGGTTAATTTATATCAGAAATACCTTCTGCGTTAGAAATGTTCTGCCCTAAAGTAAGTCTGGCTTCCAAGATATTGGAGATCGGAATTACCTTCTCTTCATCTGTTAACATCGTCCTTGCTGTGATGTTATTCAGTGACTCGTCCTCAAATGTAGTAGCAAGTTGTATTTCTCCTGATTGATTAAGTGAAAGGGGTTGAGGAAATGAAGTGGTCCTCAATAGGGTTTGATTGGCTGCGTATATTTCCATTACAGCGTTAATTTGGGCATTGGTCATTGAAGGATCTAGAGATGAGTAATTTAATAGCAACTTTACTTGATTTCCTGGACCGTTGGTCAAGGGAACAAAGTGTGCGTAATCTAAAGTCTGTGAAACACTATTGCTACTGTAGTCTGGTTCAGCCACTTGGGCAGCCGCCTGTTGCGAAGAGGACAGGTATTCTCGATCTTGTTCTTGTTGTGGTAGATCTACTTGTCCAGCTGCCGTCTGTTCGATCCTATTCGGAGCAGTTGAGCCCAGGATCATTAGAGCAACAATAGTTACAGTGATAGCAATAGCAAAAGATTTGTGAAACGGGGCTATCGTTGTTTTGATCGCATATGACGTAGTTCTAAAGGATTTTATGATCATAGACGCTTACCCAATGGGTTGTTTCGAAGGTATTTACTTGCGCGAGTTCAAACTTCTTTACAAATGAATCCAGAAACCTTTCAGAATATCGGCTATAGATGGGCAATATTAATCAGGGGTTGAGTCTGAGTTAGTTCGGAATAGCAAGCCTAACTAGATATCAATAAGCAGTTCTGATTGGCTTAATTACCCTGCATAGTGTTATCTAACTTATTCAACCCTCATATAAATAAGGCAAAGTAAGCATTATCGCTAACATCGTCAAACGCCTATGATAACGTTAGAACTAGCTAAAACAAAGTTAAATGAGCTAAATGTACTCGTTAGATATCTGCCATTCTTACAAAACAACGGATTTTCAGACATAGGAAGGGGAAAAATTTTAGGACAAGTTCAACTTCTAAAAGAACTCATTAACGAAGGCGGTAACCATCTGGAATATGATAAAGAAACACCTCAGGAGATGAGTTTAGCATCCAAGCATGAAGAGGAGGCTAATATAGACAACAACAATAACTTAGCCCACACACTCATCGGTGACGAAGTGGAAAAATACCTAAGAGTGTAAGGTCTTTCACGCTGGACTCTCACCGATATGATGTTAAAGTTGTGGGATATTGAACTGAACCAGATTCAGAGTCTGTTCTATTCTGGATTCTATAAGAACAGAATCATAGTCCTTTCATAATTATTTACAACGATTGAGTTGGCTGTTCGACACTTACTGCAAGTGAGGAGTTTTATACTCCTCAGACCGTCGAGTGATATTTATGGGAATCTAAATGAGTAAGTTGAGTTGATGTTCCCCCCTTAAAGGCCTGTCTTGCCTGATATTTCAATCCAGATCCAGGTCAGTAGTTGCACTATTCTTCTAAATCAGAATCCTCTTCTTCGCTTTCCTCACTTTCGTAGTCTTGTAGTTCATGAACTTCTTCCTTTACCTCGTCTCTGCCTCTTCCTTCGTCATCTTCAGTTTTTTCACTTGAAGCATAGATCATACAAGAGGGATTAATATTCTAAAATAAAAGCCTTCTATGACACCCTTTAGGGTAACATGGACTATTGAACACAACTGAGTGATTGGTTTTATATTAAGGTTGTACCATTACTTACAACCACACAAAGAAATCGGTTTGAATGAATCAAGATATAGAGGCAGTTATAGCGTTAGTACTTGGAATACTTTTTTGCCTCACTATTGTTATTGCATCATATTCCACGGATGACTCCACAATAATTGACCAGTGGATTGATGAAAGTGCAGAAAGGTTAAGTATGGTTTCTAATTAGCTGGTACCTGCTGGCTAATTTCCTGTAATCTACACAGACTGGCAGACTTTGTAGTAAAATTCGATCTTATTAGTACCTAATCCCCTAACTCGCCGTATTCTCCCTTCCTTAGTGAGGTATTTTATGGCATAACGCACAGTTCCTATATCTAGTCCTATTTCTTTCTCGATATGCCTAGTGGTAACTTGCCCGCTTTGCTTTTCGATGACTGAGTAGACAGATTCGATAGACGCTCGGTTAGCGTTTTTCAAACTGTAGTTATATTTGGCAAAATCATCTAATGTCAATGTGTGCCACGCACTTATGTCAGAGATTCTGCTGGAGCGTTTGATCTGAATGCTTTTGGGCATAAACCGCTGATATTGTCGAGCATTTCTCTAAAAGGAATTAGTGTAAGACTTTTTACCTCATACAATATATGATTCAACTTGACGATATGGAGTTACACTTCTGTGACCGAAGTTGAATTTTTTTGTTTGGTGGGATATTGATCAGCACAAGCGGCTGGAGCGATCATCTATGAATACTCATTAGCATCAGAATCTATCGTTTTAACTTAACGTAACGTGATTCATGAAGATAGTTCGTAGTAAATGCTATATTTCTTTTTTGTGTCAATTATTGATCACAAATAGCAATGCAATTAAGTGAAGGTCCTCATAAATACCATTTTCCCATTCGTCCAGCGTTGCTTAACCGAAACCGGAATGTAAGAAAACATACTGAAAATAAGGCACTGATACTAGAGGCAATTCGAGCATATGAAGGTACAAGAGGTGGAGCTACAACATTAAACGTGATGTTTGAGGTCTACCTCTCCCACAACCAAGCTCGGCACTATTTGATAGAACTACTCCAAGGTAGGATGATAGAATGCGATCTGGGTACGAAGAAATACACGGTTACTGAAAAAGGCATTCGATATTTGATTGCTTATTATGATTTAGATAGAATCGTCAATAGCTGATAATGCACGTCAGCTCTAGCTGACAGAGAATTCGGGCTTTTCAGAGTCTTGAATCTGCTGCCAAATGGGTCTGGGTCAGAGTCTTGAAATGGATCTTAACGTTTTTGAAGAGAGTAACACTGAAGTGATCAACTCATACAATCACAACTGAAGTTGAATTCAATCACTCAACTTATCTCGAATAACTTCCATAAGATCACAAAAGTTGATGATACCAGCGAAACTTACTTGGGATCTTTTTCAAATAGGATTCTCGCAAATATATAATGGAGAAAAGATATCCCCGAAGAAATGTTATTAAGATAGCTAATCCATACTTCATAAATATTTGCCTCCTACTAGGCTTCATCGCCATACGGAACGCCGTTCTGCCACTAATCCTTATCGAAGGAAAAGCGCTGGGTTAAGTAGAGTTAGTATATCATTACCGTCAGACCTGCTTTCAAAATTTGATGATAGTATGATAAAGACAGGCTACACCGATAGATCAAAGGCATTACAGGCTGCCATGCACTATCTGGTGGATGAATATACTTGGAAAAGTGAAGACAAGGCTGACGGTGCAGGGGCCATTGTAATGTTATACAATAATCATATCTACAATCAAGATAAGAAATCAGTACACGTTCAACATAAATTTGCTGATATTATAAGTGCTTCAATTCATCTCCATCTTGCGAATGATAACTGCCTTGAGACTATAATGGTAAAGGGCAGTATAAAGAGAATAAGAGATTTAGCAAAGCACATATCCGAAAATCGTGGAATAAAAAG
>DASQQK010000182.1:0-7812 GCA_035643435.1 Nitrososphaeraceae archaeon
ACGCTTCAATCTTTGAGAGTTTGTGGAAACAAGTGGAACTGTATGAACAACAAAGAGTACAGAATGAATTACAAAGCGACTTTATCAATATCGCCAGCCATGAGATGAAAACACCAACCCAATCAATTCTGGGGTACGCAGAGCTTTTGGAAGGTTGCTATGAAGGAAGGGCGGAGGTCGACGCCATAAGAAGAAATGCAGAAAGGCTTCATAAACTTGCGACTAATCTGCTGGATGTAACACGGATTGATAGTCAGACACTTCGATTGAGAAAAGAAAAGGTAAATTTAAATGAAAAGATACTAAATGTGAAAAGGGATATTGAGAATCAATTCCTCAAGAACCATGCCTTGACCATACAGTTCATAGAACCAACTCAAAAAGATCCGATATACGTAGAGGCTGATAAAATAAGGACATACGAAGTTATATCGAATTTGCTTATCAATGCTATTAAATTTACTCAGAAAGGGACTATATCGATTAGCACTGAGGTGATGAGATCTAATATAAGAAATGAAGTCGTTATCAGTATAAGGGATACCGGAGTGGGTATACATCCAGAAATTTTTCCAAAACTGTTTACAAAATTTACTACAAGGTCTGATAGGGGAATAGGCCTAGGACTCTATATATGTAAAGGCATAGTAGAAGCCCATGGTAGTAAAATATGGGCAGAAAATAATTCAAATGGGAAAGGGGCGACATTCTCATTTACGTTGCCATTAAGTAGTTAGAGTTACAATGAGAATTATGAATGTTATAATTATGAGACCCCAACCTAGCTACTAATTCTCACAATTAGTATTGAAGTAATACCTATGAAAACAATTGCAGAATGGAGAAATGGATGATGACTTGGTTTAAAGATCCTTATGGTCATATAATTGAATCAAAGAATAGAACATTCAGACTCGTATATTGCTCGTTTTGCAATAAATTAGCAAGTAAATCAGATTGTATAAAGTTAAGAGTAAGCAACAGAAGCGGAAAGCTATATGAAGTTAAAACATATAAATACAGCAAACTTTCAAGAATGAAAATTTCTGTTAGTTAGATAGCTTTAATAATCTTTCCATTGAAGGCTAATAATAGAATCACTATAGGTGCCTCTTTCAACGTAAGCCGCCTACACCGATATACGTATGGATAGAAACTAACCTAAGACACAGTGCGAATCACTGTTTCAATCAGATTAGTTAAATGAATTGGTTTCTCAATATACTTAGCAATATAATTATTCTCTTCCAATTCTTGCACAAGTTCACCATCGAGATCATATGCAGAAATCAAAATTATTTTGGTTCCGTTCAGTTCTTTTATCTTTCTAGCAACTAGGTCGCCACGCATATCACCCAACTTGTAGTCCAACAAAAGAAGATGTATTCTGTTTCCGCGATATTTTTCTTGTATGAATCTATCAATGCAATCTTCACCAGAACCGACTAGAATGATGTCATATCTTGATTTAAGGGCCTGACTAAATAATTGGCGAAGATCAGGATCATCATCGCATATCATCACTATTTTCTTTTTAATCATAGAAGTTGGAACATCGTCTATCACGATTGTCGTATATTTCACAAATAAGAAAAACCTATAAGCATTTTGGTTATAATTTCGTTAAGAAACTTGAATAAATTGGTTCGATGAATCATTAAGGCTGCTTATAATGAGTAATTGAGTAATAAAGGTGAACTATTTCTTTAAGAATATATCATACGGCTTTCAAAATGAAATAATAATTTAAGTTAAATCTTTAGCTTACAATCTATTGCTGACTCACTGGTAGGGTATATTGATGATCCGGACTTACCCTTTGGCCTTCAAATGAAATATCGTACGTCTAATTAAATAAATAGGTGTGATCACTAACAAGAGCAAAATAGATGTTATAATCATATAGATTCCTGCATCATGATGACTTTTTATGGAATACACTTGGTAAACTTGACTATCCAAAATGAGAAATATCAAACCTGCAAAACCCATCATTCCTATTAATGATAACAATAGAAATAGGTTAAATGACTCTCCAAGGATCCTTATCGTAACGAATATAGCTGCTCCGACAGCTACAAATGAGATATGTTGTAATACATGAGCCATAGAATGTGTAAAGGCATAATCGAAGACATAAGGTATGTGCCATACAACCATAAGTAGCAGGGCAAAAATAATCCATATCCATGGATACTTATTTAATCTAAATATTTTACGAAGAAATTGCGTCCAATATTGAATTATTTCTGTCGAGGCTAAATGAACACTTGCTGTAATACTGCCAGCCTTTAGCTCCTCTCTCTTTACTTTCCCGACATATTGCCTATTACTTACATTGATCTCCCTTAGAAAAATCTCTGCTATAATAACTGACAATGCGCCTATGGCAAAAAACAGCATATGTTCTATGATCATGTGATTTCCAAGAGAACTTTCTAATTCCTCAAGAAAGCTCTCTTGAATAGAAATACCAACTAGTAGGATGTATATAGTAATGATTATACCATCATAGAACTTCGTTCTTATCTCACCAAGACTCTTCCTAGTCTATTTTAATTCGTTTATTACTTCTAAAAGTCTTATGTCATTATCAACACCATCTTTTTAATAATGCGCGCTATGGGATTCAAAGTGGGATGCTCATATGTACTGGAATATGAGTAAGACAAACAAGAATCCAGCTGTTGCAGAAAGTCCGATATGTACTTCGACCTTGTGATATGCTTGGGGCACAAGCTCCTCAGTAACAAATGCCATTAGGGCCCCAGCGGCAAACCCAGATATCAAAAAGAGTTGATCATGCGTAAGTGGTCCCACTAAATAGTAGCCGATAGGACCACCCGCCGCTACAGGAACAAAAACATATAACCATTTTCTAAGTATTTCACCCTTGTTTCTACCTTCTTCGTACATTCTTTTTGCCCCTTCCATTGTAGCTGTGAGATTTCCACATGCTAACGCTAATGTAGAAGGTATTAGTTCAGGAAGATTTAACCCAATTATAATGCCGATAAACAAAGTTTCTGGAATACTGTCTAGAAAGGTACCAACAATGACTGTAGTAGCCGAACCTATGTTCTCTTTCGATCTGTTATTAGTTGAGTCATCAGGATCCTGCTTTTCTGACCTTTTTTTGAAGAAGTGGTTCGAAACGCTGAAGACTATAGCTCCTATGGTAAAGCCAATCACAAATGCAGGAATAGCGGCTTCCTTGCGGGCCTCATCAACTAATGATAAAAATATTGCTCCCAAGAATATGCCGGCTGAAATAGCCGCTATATCTGATTTGATCCGTCCTGGATATGGAAGATAAATTGATAACAATGCTCCCAAAGGGAATGCAGCTGCGACTGAAGTTGATATCAATAGAGTAGTCATAGCCTGCAAGTCATATTCAACTGACATTGGAGTTTAACACTTCGTAGCGATTGTATGTGGTATTCAAAATAATTATTTGTACATATATACAATCTTCGATATCTGTAAAATTGACCTTTTGGTAGGCCCTTTCCTTGATCCGCTACTCTAGTTCGTGATAGCCTATCAATGCTTTTATATCGACAGCGTTATTGATCAGTTTCATGGCCCTTCCTTTTCCTTATGACTCGTTCATCAGCAAGATTTTCTGATCTTGCATCCTCTGTTGTTTCAGCTTCCTCTAGCTCGGTCTGCTCAGGCACATTAAACTTTTCATTGTACTTTACAACCCTTTCTGCTTTAGAAAGCTTTTCATTCATATATTCTCTACAGAGTAGTTTGCCGACATACCTAATATGTATTGTATTTCTTTGTTTATGGAGGTGATGACGCTCTTATACGATGTCAGTTGGCCATGCATATATAGCATAACCGGAAATATCATTATTTTGATCACTTCCTGTAAAGGCAGAACTCCATGTTGCAGTAGCTATTAACAAATATTTTTCATGACTTGCTAAATCAATTCTGAATGAGGTGTCCGTTGGATCTTGTTCGTCAACATCAAGAACCTTTACTGCTTCAAACGGACTGCGGGTATATGCTGTAATTGACAGGCTAGCAGGAGGAAGTTGTGAAGGATTATTTGTAATTACAAATTTCATCTTAGATCCGTTCTCTACCTTTATTTCAATCGAAGACTGATTAAGAGTTGTAATGATGCTGTCTGGACTAATAATGAGGTTTTTAAATTCTCCGTCCTCGGCATCTCTCACTGATAATTCCTTTGTGAGTGGACTTAGCTGGCTAAAAGAATCTGTCCGTCTAAATTCGTAGGCAATTAACTTACCGTTGTATTCTGTTCCATTGTAGTTCGTCTCAACTATTGGTGGTAGAACCTCTCCAGGATCAGCTAGAGAATGCGTATAGGTCTGATCAGAGGACGATGAAAGCATAGAATAAGGCGAGTATGAAGTCATGACTAACAAAAATTTTGAATTTGGAGTGAATGAACCTTCAGAAAGTATCAAATCATAGTCTAGTTTTGTACCCTTTGCTTGTTGATCGTCAGTTAGTACTAATCCAAATGTTGTAAATAATAACGTTAAAAGAAAGATATGTATGTGGCCAATTGGATTATTTCTTGATATTAGAATGCCATTTGCCACTACTAATAATGAGAGCTTTGACATGAACATAAACCTGTTATTCAAGATATAATTGGTGAATATCAGATTTAAGAATATATAATATCAACATCGAGTGACTAAGCATAGCGACTATTTAACAGAGTCGTCTACTATATGAACAACAAATCAACTCAACTCGTAATTAGCTGCTTTATGGTTAAGCAATTATCTAGTTTATTAACTTTCCAGCAGTAATTTTATCAATAGGTGATAGAGAATTTGGATATACTGATGATTGAAATAATTAAATAGTATGTTCCATTTGGAAGAATTAGGGAATTATATATGGAACGTACAAAGCAGCTTCTTTGGATATTTACCATAACAGGGTTACTAACTGTGCTAGCCATGTCGTACAATAGTGGAATTGGTTCATCGCTTGCTCAGCAGCAAAGTGTAACTACCAATCAGACACAAGGTCAGAAGCAGCAAAGTCAAGAAAATGTTTCAGAACCAAAATTTCTTAAAAATAGTACTTCATTTGGAAATGCAACCGCTGATCTCAAAATAAAGCACGCACCAACTTTCTCAACACTCAGTATTCAACCCTGGCCTATTGTGGAACCAAGCGCAGATTTTAATATTACAGGAATATTGGTTGATAAAATTACTCTTGAACCTATAGCTAATTCAGATGTATCATTTTTATATGAATCTGCCTCTGAAGCGATTCCACCTTTCAGCTTAGAAGCTATTGACACAAAGAGTACTGATTCAGATGGTAGGTTTAATGCAATAACAAGTGCTCCAGATACGCAGGGTATAGTAGCTGTTACTGCAGTTTATAACGGAAGTGGTCTTTACCATTCTGTAGCCTCAGATCCAGCGTTAGTAGTAGTATCTAATTCAACTCTTCCGCCATAGCTCTAACGCATACCTAATCCATTCCTAATTTTATTTCTAAATATTCGTTTGATGTAATATAGAGTGACAGTAGTATTAGTCCTAAGCAGCAGACCTCGCAGCGGAGGCGTTTTCATAGAAAGTAAATTCATTCAACATCTCAGGCCAATGAATGTGTAAAGGTGATTAGATTTCCATAAATTCTGGGAAATCGAATAGATAGTGCTCACCATTGCACTGCTCAAAAATTTCATAGTTCTTACCTAGCATCAAAGGTCCCAAATTCATTGAATACTTTCGGCGAGGAGATGGTCCTATTACTCATAAAGAGTAAATTTATTTATCCTATGTAGTACGACGTATACTAATGACCGAAACATCTGATCCTGATCGTTCTCGACTACCTAGGAACAGAGGAGAAGTGTACAAGCAAGAACAACAAAAAATAGCAAAAGAGACAAAATAGTGTAACCTGCAGCTTCCGAATATAGATATAAAAAAAGGAATTTTTGCACGAAATAAAAGTGTCTGTTCTTGACACAGAAAATGACAGAAATTTTGAGTTATGCCGACTAGGATGTTCCTATCCTTCTTGTGTGTTCTATCCTTCTTTGCAGGGTTGCTATGCAGTGTGTTATTGAGCTCTTTAGTTGTTAGTAATCCTTGCCACAGATTGGTGGAAAAAGACTCCCTCAAATTAATCTGTGATTCATTTTCACATTTTTTGACATGATTTAATGCTGCAATGGAGGTCTGATCAAAATCAGGAATTGACATGTTATATGAGCATTTTATCCAAATTTATGCTTAGATACGAAATAAAATGATATGCCATGTCGACATCCGATCTCAGAAAATCAAACCAGATGACATTTATTAGCATGTATAAATACTTTGTAGGCAAACTCAATATATATGGTGAATATTGCCGCTGAACTAGACCTAAGTGCAGTCAAAATAATACTAGATTGCTCTAATAGTGGATATAACCTTAATAGCATGGCTTTTTTGACAAACATGCCCGATTATGCTCTAAAAGTGTATCTATTTCATCTATTGGAATATAATATGATCTCTTATTCAGGAGACAAGCATCTATTTGTTACAACAAGAGAAGGGCAAAGATTGCTGTCAATGATTAATGAAACAAACCAAATAGCAAATTTTGGGAATAATGAATATATCGCTACCATTACTCTGGAGTAATGGGGATTCACTAACAGGACTACTAGAAAGTTATATTTAGATGTACCACATAGTAGACGAAGAATATGACTAAGGTTAGTGTAGGGAAAGTTTCTGATATTCCTGAAGGGAAAATGACACATGTTGTGGTTGGTGAGAAAGACATTCTGGTAGCAAACGTAGGAGGAAAGTTTTATGCTACAAGCAATACCTGTCCCCATCAGGGGGCAGAGCTGCATGAGGGTGAACTGAATGGTACCGAATTAGTGTGTCCATGGCACGGTTCGAAGTGGGATGTCACAACCGGCAATTTGAACTGGTTTCCACAGAAACTGGAACCAATAGGTTCATACCCTGTTACATTAGAAAATGATTCTGTCTTTGTAGAGGCCTAGCATCCCTATTGCAATTATGTTAACTATGAAACAGATGAACCAATTCAGATTTGATATATCCGTATGATTGGTATGAAATGACAAATTTACTCATATCACGAAACGGCAATATTGGGTGATTTAGTGGTGTCTATCAGACCAGCTAAGTTTCAATTGAAATTGTTAGAGGTTACATCTCATCAAGGTACCGATATGATGTCATTTAAACTAGCTCGCAGGGACATTCAAGATGAGAATCGATATTTGGATTACAAGGCTGGACAATATGCCGCAATGGATCTTGAAACTAAAGAAGATGAAGAGGGACCTGTTCGGTCCTTTACGATAGCTTCCTCTCCGACAGAGAAGGAATTCATCTTGATCAGCACACGAATAAGAAACACACCATTTAAAAAGAAGCTTGCGAAGTTAGAAATTGGGACACCTGTTAAGATTACAGCTCCGGTAGGAAACTTCGTTCTACCTGAAGATGGTGATTCTAAATTTATTGTTTTTCTGTCTGGGGGGATAGGAGTAACTCCGTTTAGAAGCATGGTGAAATATGCTACAGACACCCACCTACCACTACGAATCGTGATGTTTTATTCTAACAGAGATGAGGCAAATATTCTTTATAGAACAGATTTTGATCAATGTGCAAAAGTGAATAATAATCTAAAGGTCATCTATACTATTACAGGCGAAGATCAGAAAGAATCTTCTTCTGCAGTAGCTGAATATGATTGGAAAGGTGAAACTGGTTTTATAAGTAAGGAAATGCTGACTAAATACATGACAAA
>DASQQK010000183.1:0-3681 GCA_035643435.1 Nitrososphaeraceae archaeon
ATCCTCTTCTTCAAACGTTTCTCGTATCCCACATGGGAGAAAAGTAACTTCGAGCCTCCTAGAGGAGCAGCGAGACCGGTCGCTTACCTTAATCATGTTTACGAAATGAATCCATTGCCTAATTCGAAGACATGATGTTAATTCCACACGTTGACCATATAGTGCATCAGCGCTGCAAATAAATAAATTATGTATCAACACTGTAATCATAAATCATGCCGAGACGATCTAATGCAAAAGGGATTCGAATTAAAGAGAGGAATTTAAAGAGACTTGAAGAATTAAGACAATCGACAAAAGAGAGAAGGTATATTTGCTACATGTAACAGGAACTAGAATAAGTATTTAGCTTACAAGGTAAAAAAGCTACATGTTTAGCCTATGAGTAAGTATTTGGTGATGAATGCTGATCAATAGCTTGAGACTATCAGGCTTATTCTGAGTCAGTATGGGCGATGTTTGGCGTGTTACTGTTATGCATATAGGTATAACTGGGGACGACATGATTTGCTTCGATATTTAAATATCCCCAGCTGTTTAGAATCTGTAGATATGTCCCACTCAATGAAAGATACCCAGAAATTTTGTGGCATTATCAACATGATAGCTACCCTGGTTGGATGTAACTTTAACTAGGATGCTCTCATATAGAGTATGAGCAAGAGATGTATTCTACAGCCGGAACCCCTGAATCCCGACGTAAACCTAAGACGACTGTTTGTAATGTTTGTGGGAAAGATTTTGAATCGGAAGAAACATTGAATACCCACAAGAAGATTGAACATAGCGAATCTACCCATTCACCACCAGCCGGTGTAGCCTAAAACTTCCATATTTCTGTTTTTTTTGGGTTAGGATCTTTCTATCTGCTCGAAGGATTGTAGTTACCCTCGGCCTTTCAACGATTCTCTGTACTTTGGAAAACACGATGTTGCACTTTCCTTATTAACCAACTTCTTATACCATATGGGGCTGAATGGCGTTCTCACCAAAATGATAATCACACCATCTTAAGGGTATAGTAGACCCCAAACGTAGCAAACCATACAGTGAAACAGTAAAACTATTCATCGTTACCATTGAGAATAACAGTAGCATCTTTCTTATATTACAACAAAATATACAGATGAAATAATGACGGACGATTTTGCATACTCTGGTACGCTTCTACACCTATCTGATGAACCCAGCGCGATCTTGAAATCAAGCAGCCACATATGGGGCGAGGTAAAGCCAGAAAGAGTATTCTAACAACTAGAATCAGATAAAATATTAATATTATGAACTAAATAGTATCTAATTTTAAATGGATCCTATTTAGGGGTTGGAGCTAATAGCTTTGACATTTTCTCATTGACGTAGCATGACGCAGATATTTGGTGCTCTTGGGATTATGGATCCTGATTAGGCTTTGGGTCTATACAGCACCTGTCACAATAGCTATGCACAGCTATAACTAGGATCAACATTCTATCGCATAAGGTACAAACCCGCGATTTCGTTAAATGCGAACGCGAATGCACTAAGATCCGCAGCAAAGGCGCCGCCATCAGTTGCATACGCACCGCTGCTTCCAGAAACCGCACAAACTGCGGTTACGTCAGCGTCCCCTGGACCAACAGCATAGCGGCTCCTGCTAGTAGAAGGTTTATCTTCATTGAAATAATATAATAACAATACCTAATCAACTTATCTAAAAACAGTGAATAATAATCAAATGTCTTTCCCACATTTATCCAATCACTGTCACCACAAGACGCTCTGTTAGTTGTTGTATCTGCTGTCAATCATAGTATGACTTATGAGGCTTAACTATATGACTTGACAAACAGGCAAACATATCATACCTCAGCTTACAGCGTTATTCCTGGAACGAATGTCTCCAGAATTACATCATATATCTGAATCTGAATCTGCATAATAAATAGGCTCCTCAATCTCCGCAAGCAACTCTTCATCAATTTTTGGTAGATCAAAGATCCACGGGCCTTCAAAAATCATCGCCATCATCAGCATCATTCTCATCTCCGTACTCTTCTCCAACGATAGCATCAAACTCAGTAAGAGATATTCCGAGCTTCCTTTGGATGTTGTGTATTATCCTCCCGTATCTTCGCATCATCTCTATATCATCTTTCTGCTTCCAAATCGTGAAGGCGTTCCATGCCCTGCACAAGCCAACCCAAAGCTGATTCCTAGAATACCCGCATGGCAAGCATGATCTGAATCTTCGGGGTAATGTTGAGTGTCTCTGGTAGTGCTTCCAGGGTTTTGAAGACCTTTCTTGTACATTAATTTTATCCTGAAGCGCATAAACTTTAGCTTTCCACCCTATTATAGTAAACCTTATCTTTATGGCTACTAACCATTCAATTGCTAACGTGAATCCAGAATTCAGCTTCCATAATTTAGATCAAAAAATATGGATCTTGAAAGGAGCTGAAAATATCGTCAATTTCATAATTTCACGCTATACATTCGTAAGAAAAAATATAGTTGTTTGTGATGATTATCTAGGTCCTATAACGATCAAGAAGGCAACACCGATTTGGACTGCGAACTTGGAATTAGACAACAGAGGAATCGAGGTCAGATTTCTTACTGACATAAGAAATGAAAATCTGAAGTATTGTAAAGAAATGCTTGAGGAGCTAAAGCATCTCGAAATACGTCATATGAGCGGTGTCAAGGGTAACTTCAGCATTTTTGATGATAGAGAGATTTTTACAATTTGTAGATAAGCCAAGCGAACCTGTCAAGGACGCCATTTTTTGCACTCAGAGAGGTATGGTAGAAACACATCTCTTCACTTTTGAGAGTCTTTGGTGTCAGGCAATACCTGCACACCTTAGGATCAAAGAGTTAGAGAGAGGAATACAACCAGAAGTACTTCATACTATAATGGATCCGAATGCGGTAATTGAAACAGCATACAAACTTGTTACATCAGCTAGAGAGGAGATTCTCATGGTTTTTCACACAGCAAATGCCTTTCTTCGTCAGGAAAGATCGGGTAGAATAGACTTACTTGTTGAAAATGCAATCAAATACAAAATTCAAATCAAAATCCTTGTACCAGTGGAGGATAAAATAGCAGACATAATTCAAAGGTTAGAACATATCAATGGTATACAAGTACGAAAAATTGAACCAGCAATGCAGACCAGGATGACCATTCTGATCATAGATAGAAAGCACTCGCTTGTGATAGAATTAAGGGATGATGATGAAGAGGATTCAGAGCAAGCAATGGGACTATCTACGTATTCTAATAGCAAATCAACAGTATTATCATATGTCTCGATATTTGATACCCTATGGAAACAAACTGAACTACGTGAAGAGCTTTTGAATCGTAGTATGGCACAAGAAGAGTTCATCAATGTTGCGGCGCATGAACTGCGCAATCCTATACAACCTATACTAAGTCTATCAGATATTCTTCAACGTTCAGATACTTCATCAAACAGTGGCAGCACAGAGTTTAAGATGACGGATCAACAGAAAGAAATGATTGCTATTATTGCTCGGAATGCCAGAAGGCTGGAGCGGCTTGCTGAAGATATTCTTGATGTAGTTAAAATTGATGGGAAGACACTGAAACTGAATAAGGAAAAGTTTGTCCTTTCAGAGGCTATAGAAGAGATCGTTGGAGACTATGCTATGGATATCAGAGATTCA
>DASQQK010000184.1:0-4047 GCA_035643435.1 Nitrososphaeraceae archaeon
AAGCATCCATCAATGCAGCCGTATCAAGGTGGCTTGATTCTGGATAGTGCTGTGCTGATGGTTGATTCTGAGGTGATCCAGTTGAATTGTCTTGGAGGGACGACAGGCTCTGACTAATAATTGTGCAATCTTCTTTCCAAAAATGACTAGCTGTAGGCTCAGCTGATTCCGATTGGTCAGTATTTTCTGGGCCTCACCCAATTTTAATTATCTTTTGCTGCCCATACATTAAACCCCACGACACTGACTAACCCATTATTGGTATTATGCAAATATCGAACAAGGCCGTTCAGCATGGAGTTGTAGCTATCATGCGACATTAACTCAGATCTGATGATATTATCCTTTAAAATCTCAGCCATTTTTACACCCATCAAGTTATGTGGTTTCCTAGACATAGGGATACAAACAGAGTATGAACTTACATTTGATTTGAGGTCGCAATCGGCAAAAATTTTGTATAATTTCCTACCTATGAATGGATCAGAGTTTGAGAGGCACAATAGACTGACCAGTGATTTTCTTAGATTCTCAAGATGTGGATCATATGGGTATGAGATCCACGTTTTGTGATCTGCCTCCATAGTAGATGTTATGCCATCGTTATCTGAGGCAAGCCGCTTCATCTCGCCAACAGCTTTTTTGGGTTCGGTTAGATGTTGAAACAGAAAACGGGAGAAAATAAAATCAAATGATAAACCATCCAATTGAGTATCATATACGTTGCCTACTACGAATTTTATGTTATTGTAATCTGTCTTTTCATTAGTTTTTTTATTGCCTATATTAATGGCATCAGAATTCATGTCTAGTCCAACTACTGTTCCATCCCTACCGACAAGAGATCCCATAAGGCGTGTAACGTTACCTATTCCACATCCTAAATCAATACACCTCATCCCGGGTTTTATTCCTGCAATCTTGAGTGTCTTCAAAGTCTCATCATGAAAAACTATTGATTGTATGTCCATCCTATCGAATTCTTCTTCTGATGTACCCAAGATATAGGAATCAATATCATGATCATCACGCATAGATTTTAGATTGTGATTCATGATATATACAACTATCTGACTGATACTTGAACTACTTAATATCGTAGATGTTTGCAAGAACCTGTAGGAAATATCGTAGATGTCTGCAAGAAATACTATTGATATTAAATATCTGATAGTATTCTTCAATCAGTTAGTTTTATTTTTTTGATCTCGCAATCAGTTAGACTTAAAGTAGAGATTTGTCATTTACATCATAGCAAAGGATACCAGATGCAGGATCATATTAATTACGAACCTAAAAATCACAAAGTCATTACAAAGTGTATAGATGGGATCCTAATTGATGGAAGCAATTTACTTCATATGATGGTCCCTAAGGGAGAGTTTGGTTTTAGAAAACTAATCGCGCTGCATACACAGTTGTGCAGGGTAACAGGCCTTCAACCTAGGAAGATCAAGATAATTCTCGATGAAAATATGCCATATCTTTTGGGAGTGAAGGCTACTAGATCTGGTTCTAAGAGTCTATGGTGCGCAGACACTGGTGATATAAAGAAATATAATGAAATAAATCGCCGTATGTCAGAAGAGGATAGCTTTCTAATAGTTGCTTACTCCAAATCTGCAGATGAGGTAATCAGCGAGATGATCGAGCAAAACGTGTTGCAGCTAAATCAGAATTGGTTTGTTCTAAGTAATGATTCCTATGACTACGTACAAGATGACAAAATATCACACAAAATATCAGACAAAATAGATACCTTGGTGCGCAATGGAAAAGTAAAACTGGAACAAAGAGACATTGCTATTAGAAGTTTAAAAGATAAATTGTGCACGCTAAAACAAGTAATAGATTATGACACAGTTGTGAAGAATAACCGTATTGGAGAAGACAAAGGGTATTGTAGAAGACTAAGGTACTTTGGCCATGATAATAGAATAAAATATCTCAATTACACTCTTGGGAAAGATCTCCATCTTCTGGCTACAAAAAATAGTTCAAATCTAGCTAAACAGAGAAAGGTAAAACTTCAGAAGCATAATTAATGAATTTACCATGGTATGGAAACTAACACAACCGCTTAGACTCATTGGTGGGTGTAAATATTAGACTCATTGGTGGGATGAGCCGATGAGTAAAAAGATGCTCCAACAAAAATGGACTCCATATGTGTAATTTTTTTACACTTACTCGGCAACGTATGGTAGTTGTAGCCACAATGGCAGTAACGCTCCTTGGAGTGGCGGCTTCAGCGTCCACTGGGGGCGCATTTGCGGGTGGACATAAGAAGTACGAATAGATTCAGGCGCTTTCACAAACAAATACTAGCGGAAATTGAAAGTTGCAACTGAATGTATTCCGTGACAACGAAGTATAGCAAGTTCGGGGAGGCGGCCTATGTCGATATAGAACTGGATTTATCAGGCGGCAAGGTTCTGACATCCTAGCCTAGTTCTGGGCTTTGAATACTCTGGTTTCTGATATCAATGCGCCATCGCTTAGCTCCCAAATGGAAGGTCAGCTCCCCCCACATTCCCAATATGCAATAGCAGTTTCTGCTGTAGCACGTTGTCAAGGAAAGCTAGTTGACCAGTAGAGTTTGCACTAAAAAATGCCACACACAAACACCTGTTGAACTTCTTGGGTCGTTAGGTCTTACTCCATTCAGGTCAACAAGGAACACAGTTGCATTTTCTTGTTCTGAACCATTCTTATTACTGCCCACAGTCAGAAGCGCGCTTTGCCCTTCAACAACAGAAATGCCATTCGGTTTGAGGTTAAACGTCAGATTTCCTATCTCTGCTGCATTTATTGTTGCAGTAGTGGTAGCATCTGGAGGAAATATTGTTCTGTTACCAGCATATGATATTTCAGTATAGGTTTCATTGATTCGGCTAAAGGTTGTTAATCTATCTTCTCCAGTTAAGAACAGACTCCCCAAAATAGCGTTTGAAATAGTATTATTGTTGATAGTCGTATTTTTTCAGATTCAGTTACAGTTGAACCTATTATTAAAATCATTATTCTTCTTTCCAGAAGTTAATATTTAGTCGTTATTCTGTTTCTCTCTTGCCTATGTAAGTCCAGCAGTGGCTGTTTTTTTGGGATGGGCGATACTTATTGAAGCTACCGTATCACTCCACAGATAATAATCGCTACCGTGATAATAATGACTGAAGTAGTTTTGATTGTAAATAAAGGGAGGTCATGATGTTCAGTTTGTCTAACCTATATGTCTGACTTAGGATAATTCGGTCGTATTATCAATGTGGGGGAAATAACCAATTTCTGGTTTGTTGTTCGCTTACTGCGCTACAAGGGCTGAGTTTCAAAAATACACAGATTTATTATAGGCCACGTAGAATTGATTACAGGTGATAATAAATATTGAAGCGAAGAAAAGGTTTCTCTATAGGTAACAAATGTGAATGTATGTGTCATACTAAAGGTAATATGCAAGATTTTTGTGGTTATTGCGCTTCCTCTCATACAAATAGAATTCCAAAGAGAGCGGTGTCAATAGCAACACATCAATAGTAATTGAATTCAACGCACCAACACTGTTTGTAAACTGGTGTTTATGCTACGAATACTGTGAACAGCAAGAATCTAACTATAGTTGTCGTGGTTGCGGTAGCTGTAATGCTGGCTGCAACGTCATGTTGACAAGCACAGACATGTTAGCCAGAATATTGTTCATGCCTCTTTGACAGACATGCTAGTGATAATAACCGTGAATATTAACTAAAACGGAGGTACCTAAAAAACAAGGGTCCGCATAATGAGATTTGTTTAATATATCATTATGACAAACTGTTCCACTTCGCTAAATCCAGCATTATTCGGAATAGTAATGCATCTGTCTCAGTCGTTTCAACTATACCTAATGTTTGATTGCAACCGTAAGCAGGTAATCCAAATACCATAGAAGTATGGCTTGATAGCTTTAACAAAATCTGTTTGTAGGTCGGCTGCTTTCTTTCCATCTAGCGATTGAAGTGCGTGCATTATTGGGCCAAATTCGGTACTCATAATGTGCCAATAATG
>DASQQK010000185.1:0-6115 GCA_035643435.1 Nitrososphaeraceae archaeon
AAATTAGTTTTGATGGTGGTGGTGTTCCTTCAGTCATATGCCTTTCGCATAGGGAAGATGTTGACGGTCTGTCTTCTGCAGCCCTTGTGAAGTCGGCTCACAAAGGCTGTTACGTCATCTTACTTGACTATTCCAATCTAATAAGGGTGCTTAGCAGAGTCTCTTATCTAATATCGACACCGCCATCATCATCAAGTGCGTCTAAGGATGATGCTTCAGTAGGAACAAGTACAAAACGGTCAAGAAAACGGAAGAAAGTGATAGTCTGTGATCTCGGTCTTAACAAGAAGAATGAATCTATGTTCGTAAGAGTTCTAGGCGAGATAGTCTCTAACGGGTACGGAGTGGAGTACATAGACCATCATGATCTAAGCCAAGAAATACAGGATGATTTGGAGAAGGCGGGGGTGACTCTCGTCCATTCTACAGATGAATGTACGACCGTGCAGGTATACCAGCGATACAAGAAGAAACTCAGCTCTTTTTCTTCGTTTTATGCCGCCGCTGGAGCCCTGACTGATTATCTGGAACAGAGACCCATTGGTTCTTTGCTCATGTCTAGATTCGATAGACACTTTCTAATGCTCGAGTCTACGGCCCTTTCTTACATGATCTCTTCTAACCAACACGATGACAGATATCTCCAGGGAATAGTAGACTACATTTCAAAAGACAGATTTCCTCATGAAATAGAAGGGGGTTTTATGATGGCAGAAAAGTATGCAATCAAAGTCTCCGAGGCTGTAAAATCTTTACAAGACTCTATTATCCGTGAGGAAAATTTAGCGCATGTTAGAAATGACCTCGATCTAACTGCAAGTGTAATAGTAAATTTTGTACTGGGCGTTTCAGATCGAACTGTTGCACTGGTATATAAATCTCGTGATGAAATCAATTCCTTTGTTATCTCGATTAGAGGCTCAAGGGAGTGCGGAGCTCATTTAGGAAGGCTTGTCAACGAGATAGCCGCTAATTATGGAGGCAGCGGCGGGGGACACGATAAAGCATGTGGTGCAGTTATTCCAAAAGATCATCTGGAGGAATTTATTGGTGAACTGGATCGGCGATTATAGAGGACGATTGGCGTTTTGAATCTTCTAAATAGCGTTAAGAGGGCAGGCAGTATGGCCAGGAAATACTGAATTTGAACCTCGTGAAGTGTGGTATTGACTAGAGAGAGATTAATTTTGAGGTCGTACATCTGTATATTATAGCTAAGGTATCTGTACAGTAACGGATAGAAGGATTTTTAGCGTGTCCCCGAGAACAGCAAGAATGACCCGCAAGAAGGATCTCCATGAAACAGGTCACAAACAGTGGAAGAAAGATCTGTCTGAACCTACGTCAATTACTCCTCTGACGTAACAGAGGCAAATTAATGCATGTGCCTGTGGATTCCTATCGATATCCAACCCTCGCGTCTGAAATACCAGAGCAAGAGAACCGTGCTGATAACAGAGCCCAGCAGCAGCACTATAAGGGTAGTGTAATTGCCAAACATAGTACCGAAGGGATTTGTATCATCTCCGGGCAATGGGATGTTCATACCGTAAAAGGTGCTTATTATTGTCACGGGGATTGAAAGTGTAAAGAGGATGGTCAGTATGGATAATATTCTATTTGACTTTTCTGAGCTTAACATAAAATCCGTATCTTTGTATATCTCGATAGTTTCCTTTGATTCATCCAGAGTTTCTAACACCTTTTCTATATGGTCCTTGACATCGTAAAAGTATGGTGTAAGATCCTCCTTAGAAAAGCTCTGAACGTCTCTTGCGAGCTCCAATACGATTCTCCGCATCGGAAGAATGAGGCGTCTTAATATAGTAATCTCCCTTCTTAAGATCGAAATTTCCTTGGCCTCTGACATTTTCTCATTAAAGACGCCCTCTTCGATATCATCTATGTTCCCTACGACTTTCATCAAAATGTGGAACAAGTCGTCCACCAGTACATCTATGATCGTATGAAGCAGGTAGCCTGGTTCCTTACCCATTAGATTCTCTTTCTGGTTCGGATTTGTCTGACACATCCTAAACAGGTCCATCAAAGGCTCAAGCTCACCTTGGTGGACAGTTACAAGAAAATTGGATCCGAGAAATATTGATAGCTGACTCACATTCGGAACATGCCTCTCTTTGCCCCATGACGGGAAGTGAAGTATAACAAAGATATAATTAGTATGCCTCTCTACTTTTGGAAGCTGAGTTTTTGATAGAGAATCCTCTAAATTCAGGTCGTGAAAAGAGTAAAGTCTACCAAGTCCATCCATCTCGCGCCTTTGGGGTTTTGGGAGATCGATCCACTTGAATCCATCGCTTTCCACCGTACGCAATGATTTCATGAAATCTGTCTCCATCTTCGATCACGTCGAGCAATCTCCCATTACTTAAACTTGGCTTATAATCTATTGCATTTTTGTCAGCCGTATTTGTCGTGCAGAAATTATCGGAGCACTGTGCTCCTCTACATCTTTTCAGTCAGCTTCCAGAACAAGCTGGCATCCAGATTTATATGCTCTCCTGCGTTATCATACCAAATTGTCGGTTCCCAAAAATGCTCCGTTCTTTGACTCGGTTTCGGCAAAATTGTTTCCTGAGATTCCAGAATCTTCTTCTGCAGTCGCAAAGGCTTTTGTAAATATAGAACAATTTGAGATTGGAGAAAGTTATGTAACTGCAAAGATTGTCAACAAGTATGGTGATAAGGTTGGGCTCAATATTCAAGGAGGAAGACCCGGAATCGAACTTCAGGAAAGCCTTTTCAGGTTACGAGATGAAAAAATCCCAAAGCATGTCTTCGTACTCACAAGAATCAAAGATAATGGAAGTTTGCTGGTGCGAAAGCTGCCTGTAGTAGGTGTCAAGGATTGGCTTCTAATTTACGAAGACACTTTGTTTTTGCTTGCGATCAAAGATAGATATGATGAAATAGAATTTAGGGCAGTTTGAATGTAGAAGATTAGATCCAAGTTCAACATAGTTAAGGGTTATAAGATATTTAATCGCCTAGCGCAGTCCAGTTCTCACTGTTGCTGCACTAGGCATGTTCCCCATCGGTTTGGTCGATGTACGTCTACCTAAATCTTATGCTAATTTAAACTTGACTGGAATGCCAGCTGGTTCGCGAACCTCTACGATGTCACAACCCGGTCTCTCCGACTGTCGACCACTACAGAGCAGAGTATGTAGAGTAGCACACAATCATGACCAAAGAATATCGGTGAACTAAACTCGATGTGCGTTGCAAGCGATTTATTGTACAATAAATCTTGTATTCTTTGTATTTTCTAGAAAAGGTAGCATTTAATAAACATGACATCGCATACAATCCAGTTGAGCAATAGTAGGGATTTTCTGTCCCAACAGCTGATGTGGATAGGAGTGTCGTTAGTAATAAGCCTTGCCATCTCATTCATAGTTCCTTTTCCATACTCGCTACCGATCATCATTGGTGTCTTTATCCTTCTTAGCTTCTACGTAAGGCAACGGGCTATGAAGAGAATGGGAATGTCTGGGACTTCAATGTTTGGCGGATACAACTCAGGGTCCTCTCTTAACTACTATTGTATGAGTTGTGGAACAAAGCATAACCAAGTAGCCTGTCCAAAATGTGGTTCTAAAATGAAGCGTGTTGGTTCTTAGGTAGTATTATACTGCCTGGCCAGATCAATATACAATTTGGCTAATTTTTTGGTATATTCATTCTACCAGGAATAACGCCAATCACTATAACTTTCCTTAGTATTTTTTTACAGGCCATCCAGTACGTGATTAGCGTCATCTTCATTTCTCTTCTATAGTCTTACCAAACAGTTCAGCGCTTGATTCAGTGAAAAGTATTTTCGATTGCAATTCTAGATATTGCAGAAATACCACAATTGTAGTCTACCGTTGAAGACTTGTCGTGGAATCTGGATGAGTATGAGTCAGTATTGAGCGTGCTATTTACATCATCAGTCTTGATACTTGCGTTTTGTATCTGCTTCTCTTCTTTTGCTGATGCATACGGTGACACTAGTTTTCAGGTTCCTAATGTCCCACAATCATATGGCGAAGATGATTCAACACAACCGAATACAGAAATGTACTCTAGGAACGGTGCAACGGGGAAAATCGTCCCACTATACAGCAGCGTGAGCTATGGTTCCTTAGGGCCAGCAGATATATCAGTTCAACAAAATGTGTCTCAGCTCAATATATGCAGTTCTAATACCGCATATTGCTATAATGAGGTTGACAACGATTTTAATGTTAATCCCCCTTAAGTATCGTTCACTTCACTCTCTAGCTCCGCAGCGATAATTAATATTGGTAAAGGAGAACGGTCTCAAATTAGTTACTTTACCTATTCTCAGCACAAGTACATCCTATTTGGTAGCACATTAATCATGATCATGAGGTAAGGATCGAGTCTAAAAATTGCAACAATTGCAATATATGCTTAATTTTATTCTAAAACTCAGTAAAGCGATCGAATAGTTTATATACTACCGCGTTGCCAATGTATAGTAACGGTCAAATAGAAAAATGGCTAATACCATAAATATGAAACAGGTCCAGTTACTAAGGATCCTAGTTAAAGAGCGGGCGATCGTTAGGCTACTAAAGACGATAGGAAACTCAGATTACCCAACCAGAGAACTACTCAATAAGCTGGGCGCTTATGGATATGGACACAAGCTATTGGTGAGAGCTGAAAAGATCGGTCTCGTTCAAAGAAAGGTGGAGAAGAACAGGGTTTATAACAAGCTCACCGTAGATGGTAAAAAAGTAGTGAAGCTTGCAAAACAGATCGGAGTTTAGAAGACAAAATAAGAAGTACCAAATAAATTGGCAGCAGGAGCGAACTAGGAGTCCCCTGTTTTTATTTCACTTAGTGCACGTTAAAACCTGAGGCAAGTTCATAAATTTTGTCAGCCCAGGAGCTGGCTTTAATTATTCCGCTCGCTACCAGGATACCATGTGCGCCCAATGAAAGAGCGCTTTCAACATCGGCTTTGTCCACGATTCCAGCTCCGCATATCACCTGACTGGTCGGTGACTCTGCTGCGACAGCAGTAATAGAATTTGTGACGATGGATGGATTTTCCTTAGAAACAGCTTTTCCTGAGCCAATTAACTCTGGTGGCTCTATCGCTATAAAATCTGGATTAAATTTGGCAACATTTCCTGCCTCCTCTGGAGTCCTAACACACACAATGGAGACCATTTGTAGGTCCCTAAATACGCTGACCAATTCCCTTATTGAGTTCAAGTCGATTCTGTGCTCGCTGTGGTTTACCAGTGAACCTACAGCACCATACGATTTGATAATTTCAGGAACAACAAACCCGGTCGTTGAACCAGGTTTTGAGAAATCTGCATGTTGACTGATAACTGGTATCTTTACTGTGGTACAGACCTGACTCAGCGCGGACGGAGGTGGGGCAACAATAATATCGACCCCAGTTCTGTTACTGACCTCCTCAGATACTTTCGAAAGCTCTATGCTCTTCTCTCCTGAAATCTCTAGGTAGTTCTTAAAATTGATGATAAATGGCGAAGTGATGGTCAAATTTTTACTCCTGATTGAACACTTTCATTCTGACTTGTTTATAGAGATGTTACCTGAAGGTGGTGATTAGAGTAAGAGGGAATCAATTCGCAAGTCACCGTGCGGATTGCAAGTATTGAGGATGACAAATTCATCTTCATCTCTGTTTATATATTCTAATCAAGGATCTCTCATTACTACTTGGTCTTGCGTATCACTTTTTCAATATCCTTGAATTTCTGATTAAGCTTCTTCATTCTTGCTTCATAACCTTTGTTATATTCAAGCTCCTCTGGGACCAGTGTAGCCGGATGAATGAATCCTTGGTTTCGGATTACCATTGCTCGCTCAGCAGCCCACATTCTCTGCAGTTCCCAATCTGCAGTACCGAATCCGTCGTGGGGGCCCGTAAATTTGCCGTTATGCATACTGAATACCAGACACGAAACAATTGGTAGAGAATAGTTAATGGATGCAGACGAATTTAGCTTTACAGGCATTATGGGCATGTGATGGCTTCCACGCGTGTTTCCGGCAACAAAATGCGGATTATTAAACGCACTGCCTACCTCTTCGGTGG
>DASQQK010000186.1:0-2461 GCA_035643435.1 Nitrososphaeraceae archaeon
CTACGGCCCACGTCTCCAGATCCAATTATACCTATCTTCATGATTCCTACTGGGTAAAGTCATGACTTATATGTTAAGTCTATATTCTCTCTAGAAAAACTAATGGATAGAAGGTCCGGAGTTTGTTTTATTCAATCTTACTGGGTGTTTTGATACTTCGGCGTGTAAGAATGCTATCCATTTTTCTTGGAATATTAAATTACACCGATAGCACTTCCAAGCGACAGATGTACAGAGTAAATTCGACTCCTTAGTCATTAGCATCAACCTTCTTTGCAATGAATCGATGGTTTTCCCATCTATGCATTTCATCAATTAGGATACAATCACTTATGTCTATAACGTTGAAATGCAATGATTCATAATTGATGAGAATTCTATCTAATTAAGCTTTGATTAACATTGTTATCCTCATATAATACTATAATATCAGATTCACAGATCCAACCGTTGGTAATATTAACTTATTCCTATTTCAGGGATATAAATTTCAACTTCGAAGGAATAAATAAGGTGTTTGCCATAGACTCTTTAATAGACGAATGCTTGATGGTATTATGAGCTGTGGCAGCATGGTAGACACTCGCATACTTGTCAGTGTATTACTTCAATCTTTTTGTTTCACTTAATTTCTATCGCATTCACAAAATAATATGAGGCTGTACTGATAGATATACTGTTGACAGAGGGAGGAAAGTAACGGGCTGAACAAACGGTAAGATTATAACATACATATATATCATTGACTTAAACATAATGAAATCTAAAACGGAATATCTTACGATAAACACTCCTACAAGACGAGCATTTGTCAACATTACTCCAAACGTAAGAAAAATCGTCGAAGAAAGTGGAATAAATGAAGGTCTTTGTTTAGTAAACGCTATGCATATTACGGCTAGTGTATTTATAAATGATAACGAAACTGGACTGCATCAAGATTTCGATAAATGGTTAGAAAAAATTGCACCCCATGATCCGACAAATCAGTATGAACACAACGATACAGGAGAAGATAATGCTGATGCACATTTAAAACGGCAAATAATGGGTCGCGAAGTTTTGGTTGCTATTACAAATGGAAAATTAGATTTTGGTCCATGGGAGCAAATATTCTACGGAGAATTCGATGGTCGGAGAAATAAAAGAATATTAGTGAAAGTACTCGGTGAGTAAAACGGCTACTATGAATATTATATTGATCTATCTGTTTACCTTCCAATATGGCTGATAATCAGATATAGGAATAGCAGTGCTCTATCTCAGGTCGTCACACATTAGTATCGTAGTTGCTAATAAGCAGCTCTTTATGCCCTGTTCTCTTTGAGGAGATACTGTTAATGCTCCTCAATGTGTTGACTTGATGCATATATCTTGAAAATTCTTTATATAATTCTCTAATATATGGAGTATCAGAATTACTTAAGAGAACTTTGCACCCTCGATCTGTAAGCTTCATAAATATTTGTGATAAGTCTATCTGGTCTTTATCTGTAAATCCGCCTTCAGTATATCCGGTAAAATTGGCCGTTATACTTACTGGGTAATATGGCGGATCTAGGTAGATAAAATCGCCCTCGTTTGCTTTATCGATCACCACGGTTCTATAATCACCTAAATATATGTGTGTCTTGGAATCAACAAGCGTATTATGTATATTTCTTAGGTTGTCACTATCACAAACAACAGGTTTTTTATACCTTCCTATAGGGACATTAAATTCTCCATTTCTATTGACTCTATACAATCCATTATAGCAAGTTTTATTTAGCGCAATAGTTCGTGCTGCTTTTTCTATACTAGTTGCGTTAGGATCAAATTTATCTCTCAAATCATAGTAAAACTTTACAGGCGAATCGTTGTAAACCTGTTGATACTTAGAAAGGATCACAATTAGTTCTTCAACATTAGATTCTACTACATTATAAGTATTGATTAGCTCATTATTGATATCAATGAGATGAGCATCTGATCTCATAATATTATTCGATGCCATATGGAAGAACAGTGCGCCTCCACCTAGAAAAGGTTCAAAATATCGAGCATAGGTCTGGGGAATGGCCTTACCTATTCGAGGTAACAATTGAGTCTTACCACCTGCCCACTTTAAAAAAGGGTAACATTTTGGTCTATGTTTACTCCGTATTTCTCCCCGATGTCTCATAATTTATCCCTAAACTAATTGAGAATCAGATGATTTCAATTTTATTCATTACTATAAGTAGAATTACTTTATTTAATGCTTGTCGATCCAAATCGAATTTAACTAACTAAGTGATTCTACTCTATTATTGTAACTAATTCCGACTGGATAGCTTGGCGCTCGCCATAGGTATTAGGTTCTGTGCGTATTGTTGACATGTTGAACCTGACTGATTCATCTTTTGAGGCATCTGCATATGTAACCAATCTTTGCACTATTCTGGCAGGGCTATTTATCAATACAAAAAGCGTATCGTTA
>DASQQK010000187.1:0-3339 GCA_035643435.1 Nitrososphaeraceae archaeon
GTTTGGTTCATCCTGTGCTTTTCTTTCCCTTGATGTTCGTTTGCCTTAGTAAGTTCATCAAAAACTGCATTACAATCTTGGCACCAAATGGTATATTTTTTCTTACTGGTAATAGGCATTACGTATTGAACAGTGGAGATGTATATATAATGTTATGAGCTTGCCCATACCATACTAGACTAAATGACAACTACACGAGATCAATAATAATCGAAAAAACAAACCAAGGATTGTTATTCATTATACAAGTTCATTATACAAGTCTTTCTTTGATCATAGTCAGGCTACGATTTTTATGGCTCGTGTTTCGTCATCGTTACTAACTTTCAGCTTGTCCAGATGACCCAACACACATTCTAGGGTTTTAATTTCGTTTACAAGAACTTCTTTCTCTCTAGGAACATTCGAGTCTTCTAACTCTATCTGTAGCTCCTGAATTTTATCATGTAGCATGTTTTCAAATCTTTTAGTGTCTTCTAACTCCGAATGCATCTTGGTTACTCCAAGTTGTTGTTGTTGCTGCTGCTGTTTATCATTAGCTCGATCTAAGACCCAGTGGATAATTCTCATCGTCCAATATAGGATCACTATCTCATCTTTGCGATCTATTATGTACAGCGGGTTGAGCTTTACGTTCGTTGCTATTTCGACCTCTTCCCTTAGAGATCCAATTCTTTCTTCAAGAATCTTCGCTAACTTGTTAAGTTTATGCATGAATCGATCAATGTCCAATTGTGATATAATCAGTGGAATACGGCTGGCAGGGGAAGAGTATATAGCATTAGATAAGTTAGTTTAAGCAAAGAATATCTTCAGATATCCACAGTTGTTACAAATAAAAACTTTGTAGAAATGATGTTTTTTCATAATTTCCGGGATATAGTCGGCAGGAGCTATTTTTTGGTACGATGATAATGGTATTTCATTTGGAATGGGTTGAAGCTCACCCTCCATCACTCCATCACGACATTCTGTGCATTTTCTAGTTAATCTCTTCGGGGTTACCATGAATTTGGCTTATGAATAACAACAATTTAACTTGTTTATTTAGTTATATGATCATTATAACCATGTTCGTTCTATGCAATATGTTGTGGGTTATATTATGTTCTAGATGGTCTCTGGGATCGTTAGCGTTATAATCAATTTTTTTGAATACATAGCCAATCTCAAAAAAATAGCGCTGGATGAAAGAAAAGAACTCGTTTACCCTAATGGTGAGTCACGGCGGATTCCCGCCGCGTTATCTTGTCCATGTTCCACTCACACACTGAGTTCAGTTATGAGATTATGGCTCCATGGTCATCAGAGGTATATATCCTCCGCTTTGGACATCCGCAGACAATTCTTGTCTTTCCTCATCTCCACTTATATCCGAAGTGCCAAACCCAGCTCCAATAATTACTAGAAGAATGAACAAGACGAGAATAAGAATAAATCCTGCACCATAGCCGTAACTACCGCTTTCCCCTGACTTTAGCGATTCAAAAGCACGTAATATCTGGTCTTCATCAATTCCCTGCAACCATTGGTTATTGGCTCCCCCTGACTTTAGCGATTCAAAAGCACGTAATATCTGGTCTTCATCGATTCCCTGCAAGTGCTCCCTTATATCTTTGGCAGATATAGCATTTACATTCAATATTCCTGATTGGGAAGAAGCTATCATTACAATGGCAGCAGCTGTCAACAGTATAACATATTTCATTTACATACAGAAACGTGTTAAGTTTATCTGCGTTAAGCTAGCTTTGACAGTCACTTGAATCAGATACTTTATTATGTTGCCATCTACGCATGATTTGAACTGACATATTTGGACCTCCGTATCTGCACATAAAAATAATTAGAAACAACCGGAATGCTATAGGTGCATGCCAACGTGTATCGTGTAGTATGATGTAAAAAAATAGTGATGGATGAATTAAATGAGTTTGGTTGTTCTATGAACCGCCTCTATTCGTCGTCTTCAAATTCAAGTTCTAGGTCTAATGCTTGATTTGGTGCTGCATTGGCTGGTGCTGAGCTTATCGCCGCTCCGTCGCTATCTTGCACAGAGTTGAGATCATTTAGACAATTCGCACTTGTTTGAAGCTGTATTCCAATAATGATTGAAAGCAACTCCGAAGGACAGTCGTTGTTTGCGGCTGATGATTGGGAATTGCTATCGCCTCTCTTTGTTGCAGAGACATCGTTGCTGTATGGCGCTATAGCTGCGCTAGCAAGCAAAGCTGCCACTGCTACTGTTACCATTGCTACTGTTGGTAGTGTTTTGTTGTTCTTCATGATTCGCAAGTAGCTCTTGCATTCATATTTAATTGGGTTGAGTCAATTCAATCTGATTTATTTTATTGTGTTATTGAGTAGTAGATTTGTCTTTCAATGTAGTTTACAGCACTACATATGAATACTATTTGTATTGAATATCTGATAGAAAAGATATCTGATATAAATGGAGGTCTAATCCAGTGCAAGACGATATGATATGACCCAAAAAAGAAATCATATCATATCAAATATGGTTTTCATCATCTTTTTTCTTCTTGGTCTTTTTACGTTTTAAATAGTCTGCTAGATGCATGAGATATATTGTAAACCCAAACAAGATGTGTATACTTTGTGTTCCTCACTAATAACTATCTCATAGACCTCAACCCAAATGGCGGTTCAGGATGGTAATGATGTTGCCCAAAATCATATTATTCATACTCTAGTAAGCCATAAGATGAACCGAACAATAGGAGGATGGAGAAATGGTAGAAATAATCATAATTATAGTGATAATATTTATAGCGTACAGCAAGATGTTAGTAGTGCAATGGATTCTAGACATTGGATAAATATACCTATTGTAATGATAGGAATTCTGTTCGTCGTTGGTGCATTTACAATATCGGCATATGCTCAGACTAATACAACTACTTCCGCTTCTGCCCCTGTTGCTGAGAATGAGCTTTCTCAACGTGGAATAGCAACTTCTTCTCCAGTAAAGGGAGCGCACAACGCAGAGGCGGTGGTCATTCTGCCACCTAGGGAAGATGGCGCAATGTACGAGGGCACATTGAGCTTCACAGCTAGTAGACCTGTAGAAGTGATTCTGGGTCACAGATTGCCTGTTGATAATTCGACATATTCAGAGATCGATCCTCAGGTTTTTGGTCATCTACGTCTATTTGATACTGCGGGAGCTTCTGATTTACCAAGGATAATATCTGCACCATCATTTATTCTTCCAGACTACGGAAGCTCAACTCCCCACTTCTCAGCCAGTATTCCATTCGTAGCTAGTGCAGTAGTATTAGGAACTCTCGAGGACCCATTTGCAGCAGTTTATGAAGT
>DASQQK010000188.1:0-2049 GCA_035643435.1 Nitrososphaeraceae archaeon
ATGCTTTAATTGTAGAAAATACTCAAACAGGTCAGCTTGAAACTACTATCATAGAGTCGTTTAGCCCAGTCTACGATACGAATACGAATACATTAACATATACAGTTAAGGCCGAAAATACAACATCTATTGATCTACCAAGTGATTTTGCACAGGCTATTCTAGTGATAGATAACCCGCCTTGTAATCCATCATCCGATGGGACAAATGGTGTATCGCTAAATGATTGTGGATTCTAACTCTTCTGACAATTTTTGCACATCGCTCATGTGCAGAAATCACCACGTCGCACTTTGTCATTATAGGTCATCCTTTTTGCCCTGCACCACTCCTACCTCTTGTCTTCACATGACGCGGCCAGCTGAGACAATCCTAGATAACTATAGAAGAACCTTGGAGCAAACCACGATGGCCATGTTTTGGAAGGAATCCACACTGTGACCTTCCATCCCATGCCTTTCTGGAATTAGCCTGTGAATTGATCCACAAGCTATCGAACAGATTGTTAATGAGGATAAAGACACAGATTTTGTTGCAGGATCTGTGACACTTGCCCCGTCATCAGATTCATATTCTGCATAATTATTTGTGCCAGACCAGGTAAACTCATCACATAGCCATAATTAATGAGTGGGAATGGTTATGTTGAATGAAGTCCTTCAACTTAATTCCTTCAACATCATGTCAGAATACTGAGATCCAGAGGGATCAATTACTTTCTTTATGAATTGCTCTGTCTTATAATTTACATCTACTTTAATATCTATTTTATCATAATCGTTGTGATGTTTTTTACACATTATCAATGATGTTTCCTCATTATCCCATTTTAGTAAACAATCACATGGCAGCTTACATGTAGAAGTGATTTGACGCAAAGTAACGATCTAAATAATCGATCGTACTAATATAAGGATTGCATAACTAAGTTACGTATGTCATCCTTTAACAAAGACATATTTGACTATGGAGCGGCGGTAATAATTGAATGGATTATATCTGTATATAATGATTGATAGTATTATCGTATATCAAATTTGGAAACTGATTCTCTGATGGCCGTTATTGTAATGATAGCACTTTCCATAGTATTGATAGGAGTTCCTTTAATTCTCATACTAGGAAAATCGTTCAAATTATTGAGTTATCAGCTTGTTACGTGAACTGGTTGCCGCACTGGTTTCTAGAGACAACTAACAAGTTAACATATTTAATCAATATTTAATAGCGTCGAAATGTAGCTAGCACTATAAATAACATGCAGCTAATCCATCGTACCAATTATCATGATACTAAATACAAGAGTAGGTCAACTCTTATTCCTGTCGGCATAGCACTGCTAGTCATGGTACTCTCCCTTGTTGCGATAGCGGTTGCCTACTTAATCCATTAAGTAAGCAATGCTCTGGAGTGGTGCAGGACAGAGGCAACACGATTGATTATTCTATTCGTGGTGAACCATATATACTGGAAAAACGGATAAGAGATGGATATGAGAACGGACAACCATATCTGCTACTGTAATGAATGCAAATGTAACTTGAAATTTGATTGTATAGATCATTGCGAATGTTGCAGTCTGGAGCAATGTTGGCTAAACTGGTTCAAGAAATAACATAGATAAAAAGCAATCGTATATAGAGAGCATAACACTAAGAATTTCTGATGCTAATTCTCGGCGCTTTACGTAAAGATCAAGACTACTGTAAGGTGTATCAACGACTAACCAGTAGCTGAAGGCTCTGCTATAGTGATTTCTAGGTTACAGAGCAAAAATCTCTTGGGAAAAGAAGGGATGTGACAAAGGAAATCATAAATGGAAAGGCATAATGACTGCGATTTGTTTTAGTTTTCATACTTCATACATTAGAAGGAGCCTTGTGCTCCAAATTTGACACGTAGGACAGTAATTTCCAGATGAAGTAAATCCACAAGTTGGACAGAGGTGTGAATGCTGTTTACTCCTGAGGAATCTGAATAATCCTGCAAGTGGATAAGAAATATAATTGGTAGAAAAAACAAGTATATTCCTACCTGTTGTCAAGATGA
>DASQQK010000189.1:0-3931 GCA_035643435.1 Nitrososphaeraceae archaeon
AGGAACGGTGGTTCTAGGTTGTTATTCATGTCATTGGGATTTCTCTCCCTCCTTATAGTGGAAGCTCTCTTCCTTTTCTACGCTACAAGGGGTATTCGTGAAATTCTTATTCCAGTAGTTAATATAGAATTACCACACATAATTTTGTTCGTAATGCTAACATTATTTGGTATAGGAGTTCTGAAGGTGAACTCAAGGTAATGAATGATTCAGATTCCCATCAATTATCATTGTATGATCAAGATATAGTATGTAGCTCATTGCATCTTAGAGACAAGATCTATAATCTGATTATCAAAAATCCTGGGATACGATATAGGGAATTGACAAGGCTTGCTGCGATATCAAATGGTGTTTTGACTTATCATTTAGGGGTACTAGAAAAATCGGAAATGATCAAAGTTGAAAGGCAGAGTAACAATAGAGTAACACGATACTTTGTGGCTGGCATTCCCAAAGGGGATTCTGATATTATAGGATACTTCAGGAACGGAGTAACTAGAAGGATAGTTCTTTTCCTCCTGAGGAACGAATTATCTACTTTTAATGAAATTGTTGATGACATAGGAAAAGCCCCCTCTACCATCTCTTGGCACATCAAGAGGCTCAAAGAAGCGGGTATAATTCGGATAATTTATGGAGAAGATCGTATGTTATATCGACTTGTGGATGGGGAGACAGTAAGCCAAATTTTATCAAAATATGAACAAAGTTTCGTTGACAAAATAGTAGATAATTATACAGAGATGATTAACAAGCTCTAAGTTCTGGTGTGCAAGTTCCAGAATGTCATTTGCTACTAGTAGGTCATATTTCTTCCTTCTAGGCAGTCATTTGCGTAATTGACCCAGGATAATTATTGGTCGCCTACCTCACTACTGATTGATCTTCTAAACTATACAAGATACCTACAAGATCCTCAAACTATACAAGATCCTCAAATGCTCATCATAGTCACACTCATGACCACCGCCAACCAATTTCCTATTTATGAAAATATGAAATTGTATGTACGCAAGATCGTTCACTAATGTTATACTGCAATCCTTAATACAGGGGGTTTTAACATATGTAATAGCATCGAAGTAGGGGGAGAATCATGATGAAGTCAATTGTTATAATATGTCTCGGTATCTCAATTGTCGCTGCATTATCTATATCTATCTATTACTATAGACTTGGGTCTAATTTCACGTCACTAACATACGCCGCGAGAACAATAGATGGGATACAATGTAATACTATGGAACAGGCAGCTTTTCATGTCCATGCTCATCTTGACATTTTTATTAATGGTGAACTTGCCACTGTACCTTCCCAGATCGGAATAAATTCTGACGCGGGATGCTTATACTGGCTTCATACACACGATGATCGTGGTGTTATTCATATCGAGGCACCTATAAAAAGAGAATTTACTCTTGGAAATTTCTTTGATATCTGGGGACAGGTATTTAATAATACTCATTTGTTAGACGACGAAGACACGAATAACACAATTAGCATATATGTGAATGGTATTAAAGTGCCAACAGACATGGACTATAGAAGTATCAACCTTAATGCACATGACGAAATTGCAATAGTTTATGGAGAAATGCCATTAGATAAAATACCCTCAAGCTACGACTTTCCGGAAGGAATGTGAGATGGTAACAAGCATATATCTCCCTACGTTTTTCATTTTAACAATATGTGTTAATCAATCTTAATTTGGCAAGAGACCACAAATCTAAATTATCTTGGATTGTTAACTTCTATTATTATTCATACTAGCATACTCATGTATTCCGTTCTCCGTCAATCTGTACTCATATGACTGAAAGCCTTTTGATGCAGGTAACGTAAGCGACCGTATTGAAACTCATAGGTTTATTTGTGCCCACCGAAATTCGTAATCATTTCAAAGATCTTTCTATTCTTCACGGCCGTCTATTTTTTCACCCAACCAAAAAGAATTTTTAGCTCAAATATTATAGAATATACACACATAGAATGTCGTCAAGGTAGACGGCCGCCTTCCACACACAGTGGTTGTTCATTCTACAAACTCTTTTTCGATCTTGCCGTAATCCGTGATCAAAAGTATGGCTATCATCACTTAGTGCCTTCCTTTCAGTCCGTACCCAAGATATGATTTAATTATTATGGTACACCATTCAGATGAATAAATTGTGGCTAGCAATATCTGTTGGCGCCAACCTTAATCTTGGACAATGTACGGGTAATGGTAGGTTTCAGTTAGAATATCAGTCTAATATTTTCCTTTTGCTGCTCCTATTGCTTTTCCAATACAGTTCATAAATCAAGATCGCGACGATGATGACAACACAAGCCGGCGTAACAAAATAAAGCATTATGGTTTTGAAATACTCTGACACCTGGTCTCCTACCACGAGCTCAAACGTAGCGACCAAAGGCTGTGCTTGGTACTTTGGATCGCCGATTATTCTAGTTTCAAGTGTGATGAAATAGTCAGAGTTGTTACTGAACTTGTAAGGGAAAGTTATATCACTGTACGTGTACTGCTTATACGGGATCTGTTCCATTGTTTCATTTGATTCTTTTTCCTTAATTGTTAGTGCCGAAAAGATATTATGGATATTCAAATTTTCTTCATCGAGAATACTAAAGTTCAGAGTTGTATTTTCCCCAGCTATTGGCGAGAAAGGGAATGGTTGAAAAATGACCTGATACCCATCACGAGTTATATTTTGTCCAAAAAAATGTCCATAAGCAAGGTAAACATTATCCACCTTCAAAAGATACAAAAAGCAGATGAATGCAAAAGATGAAAGTATCGTTATTGTAGTAAAAGTTTTAAACAATTGCTGCACCAACATACACACTCTAGCGTCTATGATACTCTATGTTTTAACATAGATATATAATATTCGCATAGTATCAAGAATGTAAAATCTGACTATGGTGAATAATAAGGGCTTAATGATGTCAGTTAATGCAAGAAATACTGTCGCCCCTCTCCCCAATGATAGTACTGGTAGAGCGGAACTGCGCATTATAAGTTATATAGAAAAGGCCAGGGTGATCCAGATGCTGCTTATCTTGGTAAATATCCACACGAGCTTCTTACGACCCATTCTATTTGCACATGTGCTCACTCACATGTATTGTACTTCTTTTTGGTTCTCGTAATTCCATTATGTCTGACTAGCCTCATCCTTAAGTCTTAGGGGGCCAAAAAATCTTCTCATAAGATAAGAAATTAATTAGTTATTGGGAAATTAAGATCTCTCACCTCACATTAGTATTACGAGATCCATAAATTTGATGTTTAGAATGTTCGCACTATGTCTTTCCAAGTAATGTGTCGCATTAACTTAACAGAACTTATTAGGATTCGGCTTTTTCTTAATAAATCAGAGATACTGGAGGGTTAAAAGATTTCATCTTATGAATGCACCTTCAGTTCAATCCAAATAATTATGTCAGATTATCGGATTACACAATAGGCGCTGTTTCTAACTATGAAGCTATTGAAAGGATCTCTCAACGTTTCTAAGAAATAGAGCATGAATAATTGTAATATGATGGAGAACATGATGATAATCCCAGCTACGTCCGCTTCTGCTAAGTGGTTGTTGTATATTACAGAAACTTACAAACTATCCTTATGCAATGAGGACTTTGTTGGTGTTTACTGAGCCAGCTATTTCTTATATTACAGTAAAACACAATGTCAATAGTTAACGACCACTTCCCATACTTACGAGCGTGGGCTATGAACGAACGAAAGAATCACCTTATAACAGCTTATAATGAGTACGGCAGGTTGTTAGGGGGGAGGGAGGGCAGTTGCATTCTTATGACGTATCGAAGCGGGTGTTGTGACAGTGAACAACATTATAAAACCAAATACTACTGCTACCAGCTAAATTGTCACCTATGTCTGGCATCAATGTGAATCCTT
>DASQQK010000190.1:0-6825 GCA_035643435.1 Nitrososphaeraceae archaeon
AAGGATGTTCAGTTTGAGAACATACCTGGACAGGATGTATTGAGTGCCTTAAAAAGCAAGGAGATCGACGCAGGTCACACATGGGGACCAACCAAGTTCGAAGCGCTCCAGAGTGGGTACAGCACACTGACTACGGCTAAAGATGTTGAGGGAACCATAACAGATGTATTGATCTTTAATTCAAGAATTGTTGAAAGTAGGCCAGATGATATCCAAACCATAATAGAATCAATAAGTCACGGTAAGGAATATCTGGACAACAACAGAGAAAATTCCTCCCAGATACTTTCAGACTTTTATAACATGAGTAGAGAAGAGGTGCAAGATGGATTCGAGGGAATACAGATTCTGAGTCTAAACGATAATGTCGAAGCTATGAACAAATCATTGGCTAGCAGTAATATGAAATCATTGTATCGGTCAGGAGCCACTATAGCAAATTATCTGTTAGATAGAGGACAGATCAGGGAGATACCAAATTTTGACGAAATAATTGATCCCAGATTTGTTGATGCCATATATGAGAAGAATAATAGTGTTAGCAGTAACAACAGCAGCAGAACACCGATCAGTGTTAACAATAACAATAGTTAATCCATGCGAATCAGATCAAAACTATTCATAATAATGATATCTCTTGTTACGACAGCTATTGTAGTACTCTCAGTTGTTGCATTGAATACATTTACAAGCAGTTTGGAAACAGAAATTACAGATGAGCTTAGACAGGAAGCACTTAGCTCCATGGATAAGCTGTCGAGACTGATGTTCGAACGTATTGCAGATCTTAGATTCCTTACTGATCCGGGGAACGTTGTAATTAGCGGTACTCAAAGTGACAATTTTACAACAGCAGAGAAAGTGGAATATCTGAGAAAAATCGAGACAGCCAATAAAGCCTATGCATCAATCTCCTTATACGATCAAAACGGGATCAAGATTGGCGATACAAGGAGTCTCGGTCTGGGCAGTAACGGTTCTCAAGAACCATTCTACAAAAAAGCAATTGGTGATGATGCTGGAAGCACTATCTATTACGATGAAGTCCCCACATTTTCCAGTGACTTACAACAGTATGTGCTGCATTTCTCGGCACCACTCTACGATGTCAAGAATAACCAAACGAGCGGGGTTCTAGTACTTACGTTCCCGCTCAACAAGATAAACAACATTATGAGCGAAGCTGGAGGATCGATATCAAGAAATGTAGATGTAGAATTGTTATCGGATGACGGACGCATTATATACTCAAATAATGATCAGAAATCAGTTTTGGAGAAGAAGGCAAACAATTTGATAATATTTGACAAATTGAGGAACTCGAGTGACATGGTAAAGACCATAATAGCAGGTCCAAGCGAGAGTGATAGTAATAATGGGACCGGTAAAATGATATTCATCGGTGCTAAAGAACCAGGGTTTCTGGATTATAAAGGAAATAATTGGTCTTCCATTCTTGCTGTAAATACTGAAGATGCATTTAGGGATGTTACTGCGCTAAGAAACCAATTCATAATGATAGCGGTTATAATTTTAGTCATCTCTATTGTCTTAATATTTATTTTTGCCAGGAGTATATCAAGACCAATAATGAAGCTAAGAGATATTACCAATGAGGTGAGCAAAGGCAACTTTGATACTAAAATAGAACTCCCTAAAGGAGGTAGTGATGAACTTGCTCAGCTAACATCCAGTTTTGAAAATATGAGGCAAACTATAGTAAACAAAACAAGAGAGCTCCTTAAGGTAAATGAAGAACTAAGACAAAAAGATCGCCTGAAAGATGAGTTCATCAACATAGCGGCACATGAATTACGTACACCAATCCAACCCATTCTAACTTTATCTGATGTACTTCGTGATAAATTGAGGAATAAGGCTAATAATATTAGCAGTATTAGACGTAGTGGTAATAGTAATAATAATGATGCATCTGCAGCACTAGACCCTGAAATAGACCACATACTGGATATTATCATAAAAGATGCAAAAAGACTGAGTAGACTCTCACAGGGGATACTGGACGTCGCAAGGATAGAAAGCAAAGAGTTTGACCTCAACCTCCAGAGATTTGACATAGTCTCTGCACTATCAGACTTTGTCGTAGATTCTAAAAGACAGATTGCAAAGGACAGACAGGACTTGAACCTAATTTTTGAACATGAAGCTGATGGCGCTATTTATGTGAATGCAGATAGAGACAAGATAATACAGGTTGTTTCTAATTTGCTAAGTAATGCTATTAAATTTACCAGGGATGGAACAATATACGTTCGAGTCGGCATCAATCCTCAGAACAAAAAGGAACTTGTTATAAATGTAAAAGATACAGGGGTGGGGATTGATCCCAATGTACTACCGGAGTTATTCACAAAGTATAGTTCTAAATCTATTGGAGGAATCGGCCTGGGCTTATATATATCTAAAAATATTGTTGAGGCTCACGACGGCCGAATATGGGTTGAAAATAATGCTGACTGGAAAGGAGTCACATTTTCCTTTACTCTGCCTTCAACATAATGATCCCTTTGTTAACTTATAAACAGACAACTTTGTGTTGAATGGGGTCTCTCACAATCTAATGTGTTGATCAGCACTAGAGCGGCTCAAATTACCCACACGTATTCATACATGTATGATTTTCGAATTTGGATTGCGTGGAAAAAAGAAAATTGATTGGGGGATCTCTCTTCTATCTTCTTATCAGCTCATCTGCATCTGTGATATCGTTGACACAAACGGCCTGTAGCGCACCGCTCGTGTCAAATTTCGGATCGAGCTTGAAAGACACTGCTTGTTGATCGTCATTTCCGGGATTCCACGTCATCATACCACCTGATAAGGCATCTGTTCCAGGAAATGTACCTGGGATCCCCGAGAGTTTGGCTGTTTTTCCCTGTATATCAACGGCTCCTGGAGGAAATTGTTTTAACCTCCAAGCCAGGACACAGACCTGTCCCTCCCGTAGAATCAGACTGGATGAGTGCCATATAGGATTCTGTGGATCGCCACCTTGCGTTTCACTGTCAAGAACTCCGGCATGTGTTGTTACTACTATGATTGAATCTCCTTTGGTTAACGATCCGTATTCAAATGCTCCACCCTGGCCGTCTTCGGGGTATCAAACCATGAGTTTTCAGGAACGCATCTAACCCTGGTTCTGGGTGGCTAAAGGGCTTGACTATTGCAACCTTTATTTGGTAAAAGCCATCTACGATTCCATCTACGATTCTGCTCATTAGAGATGAAGCAGCTTCTTGGAATGAGGTAATCGCTACAGCATTCTCATCTCCTTGTGCCTGTGAATCGCTATTGGAACACAGGACATTAGTTGGCAAAAAGTCATTGCCACAACTGTTTGTTCCTGAATTTGCCTGATTCTTATCGTATCTTCCTCCTGCGTGCGCATCATAATTAGCTATTACCGAACCTTCGGCGGTTTAAGAGACAACAGCAATTAGAACACCGAGCACTACACACTTTGACAATTGCTTCATGATTTGTCTGTTTTCAGAAAAAACTTTATTTGAATTTCTAAGTAATAGGCTACCAATTAAATATGATTCTTGTTTTTGCCTAGAATTATCTACGAAAATACCATATGATTAATCGTTACCCATCCCATTGGGTTCAGATCGACAAAATACGAAATTAGAACCAAAGCCATAGCATGACATGGTTAGTCATTGAGATTCTCGCTCAGTAACCACCCCCAGACATTAAGTATGTCCTGAGTATCTCTTTCTTCTTGATCTGCTCTAAATGACCTACGCATCTACAAAAGATGCCCGATCACTCTAATGGCTTGACTCCAATACGTTGTATATTAAGTTAGGACTTCCTGTGCCATGGGGTAGGCCATTTGTTTGACGTCAGATTATGTGGGCGACTGAATTTCCCTTACACTAAACCACTTGATATCCACGTCCGGAGCAGCGTCCCATCTGAACGTCGCAATAGGGCCACCCCACGTTATCAATTGGTCAGGAGCTCCGCCACACTCTTCGCCCTCAGTTCCCCAGCCTCCGCTGTCGGTTGTTTCATATACTTTCTCCCAAGGCCCATCTTGAAGTCCGTCTAGATTCTCATCCAACCAGAGCTCCATTTGCACGAAGTCGCCACCACTTTGAATGGTGTTCCACATCATCGTCTTGAATCCAACCCATCTCCCCTCTATGTCAGTCGTAGCAGTTGTGATTGGGCTAAACACGTAGGAAACATGCCACTGTTCTTTGGCAAACCTAACTCTTCCGTCGTAAAATAGATCTCCTTTGATGGACGAGCCCTCGCAGCCCTCAGGTGCCCCGCTACCAGTATGTCTGCCTCCTCTCGCGTACCATGCAAAGTTTTCGTGATCCGTTTTGTCGTTTACAACTCTGACATATCCAGTCATTTCTACGTTCTTCCAGTCATTAGGTGACTGCATGTATCCTTTCTCTGCGATCTCGCTGTGATCTAAAGTAGTAATCAGACTCGGATCATATCCAGAAGATGTGAATACACCATATCTGACCTGATTACTTGTTACCCTCCAACACGGGTCGGAAGGGTTGCAACCAGGGGGATTTAGGGTCATTGGAGGCGGGCTTGTCCTAGTGTCACTTGTCGGGTTATCCATGTTCATATACCACTCTTCGCCCCCTTCTTTTGTAGGATAGATCTTGACTACACCAAACGGATCAACATCGCCACTAGGTGGAGGCGGAGGTGGCGGTGGAGGGGGACCGCCACCACCACTATCGGCTATGTTGACATCAACCTCCACTATAGAGGCTATGTTTTTCTTAATGTTTCCAGTAACTTCAATTTTTATATATTGAGCATCAACATCATTAAAGTCATAGTTTTCAGGACCATTGGTCCCGAGGCTCTGGAAATGTTGTGTACCTGTAAAAGCAGACCCATCAGTTGAAAAGGATATATCGAAGGTAATAGTTGTTGTCCTTCCCTGATACCAGTTGATGTCCACACTACATACAGTCATAGGTTGACCTAGGTCATACTGAATCGAAGATGGAAGTCCCGTATTTGACCACCGAGTTTTAAGGTCATTATCTACGGTATTGGATGGTTCAAATCGTGGAGAGTCAAATCCACTTGCGCTGACACTAGAACTTGACAGTTGCAGCTGCTGGCATGTACTTGCAGCAGTTTGGGCAGGGAGTGGAAGCGGAAGTGGAAGTGGAAGATCAATTTGAGAGAATGAAGGCTGAGCATATCCCAATAATGTTACCGTCGAAAGCCAAGAAGTCATTAGGATAGTAAATAGTATTCTCCTTCTTTTAGTGGATTGAAAAAGACATTCTATAATAGTACTCAGTCCAGGAGTACACTTTAATCCCATCGACCCAGAAATACAAACTAACTATTTAAGAGAAAGGACGGCTTTCAACATATAAAAGAAGGATACTGCCCTTGAGTATCTTTTATGGTACATTTTTTAGGTATGAATGTGGACGACTTTGTTATTGATAAAAATGTTTCTTGATTGTCATTTCTATAATTCTACTAGATAACCGAAGAGACAAGATGCATGTGTCTACAATTAGTATAATATTACCTATAAGAAAGTGGGTTATAATTAAAACAGACTACTTTAATATATATAATCGCATTTGATTTAACATGGTTGGTCCTAATGTTCAAAGATTAGCAGCATTGCCGATAGCATTGATAGTTTTGTTGGCAGCAATCGAGATAGGGGAGAATTATCCCAAAGCTGCTGAAGCACAGTCGGAAGGAGAAGAAGAAGTTGAAGATCAATCAATGCTAAACCAAATTGCAAAAGTCAATTCCATTTATCGAGGTAAAGAATATTCAACATTAACTCCATACTTTATGAAGGATGGTCAGAGATCAATTGGGTTGGGTTTCCCAAAGCTGCCTGACAATTTTCAACCTGAAATGGTAGTGGAAGAAGGTCAAACAATAACTATGGAATTTGAAGACAATCCCATTCATGTGCAAGCTTTTCTCACGGATTATGACGCAGATGTACCAGTAAGATACCCACTTGAAGAGCCGAGTAAAAATTCATTTAGAGTAACACCAGAAGGAATAAAGACGTTAGAAATACTGGCAACGTTCCCCGGAAATAAGCAGGTTACCTACAGTACGTTAGTAGATGTCGTCGAAACTACGCAGCGGTGATTTGTTGCCCGTTATGAAACAGATGGAGTATTAGCATCTTTGATCTGCAAACCTAGTAGGCTAATTCTAGAAATCTCTCTAGTGAACCAACCGTATTCTGGCATGTTATGTATGGGATAAATGATGGTAGACGGTTCCAGAGATTAGCTGCTGGAGGCTCAGTTATTCCTTGAGCTAGCTTGATGATCACCAGTCTAAATTCTACATCTCTCTTAATACGGCAAAGATACTAATAGTATGCAGTCGTAATTTGTGTCGTAATGAGCGATGCGGAGAGATTGAAAAATGATAATAATGAAAGCACTGACTCTCATTTGTCCGATGCTAGCAAGAAACCTGATGCATCAGGTGTCAAGGGATTCAAGGAGAGAATTGTAGGTAAAATAACGGGAACAGCAGACGATAACCTAGACGAAACTGATATCTCACTTTCTGAGTCTATTAGGATATCGAATAATATAAGAATGATACTTCTAGGCTTGTTTGGGCTAATAGGATTTATTGTTCTAGTTTACGCAATTTTCACAGCAAGTGTCAGTGTAGAATTAGCTCAGATTGCCACCAGCGTGTTCATGGCAGCCTTTATAGCAGCTATCGTTGGGGCGTTCACCTTATTTGGCGTCGTAGTGTATCAGATCCGTGGAGAATATAGAAAAAGACAATAAATCAAAAGGA
>DASQQK010000191.1:0-3484 GCA_035643435.1 Nitrososphaeraceae archaeon
TCAGATGCGCCAAATGATGCTTTAATAGTAGAAAATACTCAGAAAGGTAGACTTAATACTGCTATAATTGAATTGTTTAACCCGATGTATGATGTGACCGCAAATACATTAACATACACAATTATGACTGAGAATGCGACATCCATTAATCTGTCAAGTGAGTTTGGACATTCTGTTGAAGTGATAGATAGTACTGGGAACCAGAAGATTCCACCTTATTGATCTCTCCCTTCAATTATTATTGCCAGATGCATTACCATACAACCAACCCAATCTCAGGTCTTACCAATAACTTACATAGTAGTCATACCAATAACCTACATAGTTCGGAAATTGTTTGGAAATTCATAATTAGATTCATAGTGGTTTAATAGAATGGCCTATTTTGGCAGCGGCCGGGACATAGAAGACGCCCATTCACGTTCCTGTCCCAGTCTGTGGACCTACAGGTTGTTCCAATCCAAGGGTACCATTTTTGACATAAAATTTGGGTTCGAAAGAGAACGGCTGGCGGCCCCTGCAGTTATCTACTTCACACCTATTGTCTGGAGGTCTGCGTGACTAACCTAGTTGTCAATATCCACTTACAGAATAGTTCCTTGGCGGGCAACCCAGATTAATATTTTTAAATGAAACATGAACGAGAAAATGATTTGGAAATGAAAGTTCATAACCCGAATGAGTTTACTTTTATGATTAGCCGGAATTTAAAACCTGGCCGTGAAAAAGAATATGACGACTGGCTCAGGCGATACCTGGCTCTCGAAATGAAAGCTCCAGGATATCTGGGAACAACAGTTATTTTACCAGGCAGTACGAGATCAACAGCAAGATACATAATCACAAGGTTTGTTGACAAGGCTTCAATGAGAGCATGGCGGGAATCCGACCAATCTGCCGAACTGTTAAAGGAGGCGGATAATTATTCAACTCCTCATTATGACTCTGCGTACGGTATGGAAACATGGTTTACCTTACCGGATCTAAGAGGTTTAGTTCCTCCTCCTAAGTGGAAAATGGCATTAATCGTATTTATGGCCGCGTACGCAATTGGTTTGCCATCCCATTATCTGATTGATCCTTACTTGGAAGGCTGGCCAATACTGTTTAGCACTATCACTTTCAGTGGGATACTTGTGATTGGACTAACCTATTTTGCTATGCCTATTCTGAGCCGAGTATTTGGGCGATGGTTGTACCCGAGTAGTGTTCCCACCCCTAAGACATAATCTCTATACTTGGGTTAAATGGAATTCCACGCTTCAATTGTTAGATTTGGGCTCTGCTTGAATCCACGAAAGGGCGCATAATTATTTGTGCGAACTTCTTTCTCAGATTGATTATCCTTAGACACGCATTTAGGTTTGGCCCAATGGGGTAGTGGAGGATTATTGGTCTGTCCTCCAACGTGTCCTGATGCTGACGTAGACTTAGAAGAAGCGGTGGAGGCAGTGCATCGCAGCTGATGCACCCAACGACACTTTAATAGTGGAAGATACTCAGACCGGTAACCTGGAAACCTCTTTCATGAAACCTTTCGCTCCGGTCTATGATGCAAATACAGACACTTTGATGTACACAATTACCGCAGAGAATGCAACATCGATTTACCTGAAGCGTTTGGATAGACTGTTCTGGTGATCGACGATTCTATACAATCTTTCGATGGTCCGCATCTATCTGACTTAGGTAATCAGTGCTGCTGAACCGCCCCTCTAAATATTTGTACGTGAAGATTATGTAGAGCAAATCGTCTGGATTATTTACGCACAATGAGATCCATGCTCTGGCTACGGCTATCATTGCTTGGTTCATCTATAGTCAGTGAGCTATAATTAGCATCTTGTTAACACCAAGCTGGAAATGATGCGGAACACTTACGATATTTGTTATGACAGGTTCTTTTTTTAAATCAGAAAGTAATTTTTCAAAATATTTCCATGGATGATTATAAGGGCCTTGCGTAGGATAAATTCGCACTTCCCTGGATACTCTTAGCATTTCTAAAATTGAATCCTTATGAAATGTATAATCGAATTCGTTATTATAATAGAATAACAAATTTCCGCTTAAAACTAAGTCAAAGCTGCGATCTTGAAATGGCAATTTAGGAAGTTCTCCCTTCAAATATCGTTTCTCAATCAATCCAGTACAGTAATCTGATTCAAATATATCTAGGGCTAATTCCCTGTATCTTCTCAGCCCTTCTATAGACTTACAGAAATCCCAGTTATATAGGTATGATACAACGGAAATTTGGTTGAGAACAAGTTCGAGATCTTCTCTGGCACGGCAGATTAATTCTTTTATAGGCATTCCAAATAGGGGGTCGCATCCTACAACCTTTACACCTAGTTTATTAGCTTCTGCGACAAATGAAGAAGGTCCTGCAGGACAGTCTAATATTTTATGTTGAGTGTAGCGTGGGATGTTCAGGTCAAACATTTGTTCGTATTCGGATAACGTTCGGCCATAGAAAACAACTCTACCCAGGTGAAGATAATTTGAATCTTCTTCCCTTTTCATCCCAGCCTCACGGCCCCACAGGATATGACAACATCCTTTTAATACTAAATGTGGGCCGTTATAACTACATTAAGATCTGGCCATATTTGTTAAGCTCTGCAACTCTGATAAACCGAACGACCTCCTGTTTGATGATCTTTAATCCCTCTTTGTGAGACTTGGTTAGTTCTGAGGTTTTCTCTTGAACTATCTTTTTTTGTTCTTCGATTCATTCCTCATTGTATTTTCGTTCTCTTTCGCTCTCGTGCATATACTCCTGCGCTGCCTCGAGACCGGAGCTCAGAAACAGACTAAGAAGATACAATATCTGATATATGGTGGTCTATTGAACTTTAGAGTTATGCAGTCTAACAGAATTTCAATCTAAGAATACAGTGAAAATAGACAGCAGTATTGATAGATCATTACTTATGTAAGCGATGGCATTTTTATTGGGATTATTCTATCATTAGTTGGTACTGCGTAAATAGAACCACGTTATAGAAACAGTGCAACAATCACAAGAACCAATATTCCAGCTAGTATGCTGCCACTGTAATTCGGAACACTCCCCCCGCATCAACATCATTCATTTGGTTTTCTGAAAGGACTCAATCATTTTGTCTGCGATTGGCAAATATTTTGAGAAATCTGTTGTAGCCGCACTATAATCAACGAAGTATCCTCTGCTTCCTATAATGGTTGCAATTTCTATAGACTTTCGCATTCCATAGGACGGGTTAGCATATGTCCATACTACAGTGTATGCTAAATTGCCTGCAAGTCGTCTAGTGCCAGTATCAGATTCTGTAAGATTAAAGCCAGGGAAACCAGTAGAATTTTTATGGGCAAGAGATCTGTGAAGATATTGATTTATGCTCACTTTTTGTAAATTCGGAAATTCTTTAGTCAGATCATTAGACCCAATCCGAAAGAATGGCAGACCGTTATTTACATCTGGCAAATAGAAAGAAGCAAT
>DASQQK010000192.1:0-5261 GCA_035643435.1 Nitrososphaeraceae archaeon
AATTATGATTACAATACTTTTGTTAATGAACTGAAACAGATGGGAGAGTACATGACGAAGAACAAGGACAAATAGTTTTTATTCCCTAACTATATTTATATAGTTACATAATCTGAATTTTTGCGCATGCTTGTGCCCGACAAGCATGTTATGTAATTCATTTAACCAAGTGTTGCTAACCTAGGTGACAACTAGTCATATTCTTGCGAAAGTAACCTACATGCCCAACATGATAAATTATGGGATGAATTTTAGATTTGTTCCCGCCTTTTATTCCCTCCTCTTTATCCTTCAACAGTCAAACTGATTGCATTTTATTATAAATAATAATGACTACGACGATATTTGTCCTCGAATCTCTCCCTTGGGATTAGGTTCTGTGTGAACATTAACATATGCTTGACCATCAGTTATCAAGTTGACTAGATCTGACATCTGTTTACCTTTCAATGGTCCTACTAGATCATTAGAGGTGATATTCCTCTGTGACAACACTCCATTCATTGGACCACTAGGCGTCGTGGAGTTGAATAACCATACTACAACAGGCCCGTTTTCTCCTGTCTTTCCACTATGGATGTGGGCCATTGTTGCTTTATCTATATTCATAACATTGACCCTATATGACATAGTATTTCCATCAGTACTTAAGTTAAATTCAGCATTACCTGTTGCTGTGGAGGTGTTTGGCGGTACTTCTTCACTACCTGTCAAGTTTGCTGTAAACTTTTGTTGTTGTGCGAACATTGAATTTGAAGTAGAAGTTATTACTACAGTTGCCACCAGGACAGCAGCTATAGTGACTGATATTCTAAGTGTGTGTTTGATATTCATTGTCAACCATGCTGCCATATCGAATTTAAGGATTTTTCTGCGACATGTTATAAGATCTTATTACCTACAACCTGCAACAGTTAGTAAAACGTATCAGGGCAGAATTAGAACAGGGAATTTTATCTAATTACACGAGTAAGGACGTCAGACGTGGATACCTCTACTCTGCCCCCTAGCTGTCTTGAAGATGAGCCTGATATTCTCGCTGCAACACTTGCAGAAGACGTATTGTATCTCGTCGACTACATCTGGACTCTCCCACTTCGTCCCGCATACGGGACAATGCATAAGCATGCTTCTGCGAATAGCGGACCGGCCTTTAACCATTGCTTAACCTCGTATATGCTGCTGCAGTATAGATTAAATTATTACAGAAACTGCAGGTCTAACAATTACATAAATACTATGCATATGTAGTCATCGCTATGATAAACTGTCCTAAAGGTCAGATAAATCCAGTATTGTTTGTAATAGTAATTGCACTATGTTCTGTCTTGGTTGTAACAGCAGCTCAAGATGCTTTGGCATCTGCATATGCTGGTCAGACTAGTGGATCTATACGGCTCTCAGACGTAGATGTGGCAGAAGCAGCAGAAGCAGGAAATGCAACTATGGCAGGAGCAACAAACCAGACTACTACTAACGGAAATACCTCAGATGTACAATTCCTATCCATCCAAAGCGCTCAGTCTGGTTCACTATCTCAAATTAACGAAACTGCTTATGCGCTAGAATTGAATAATGTAGCAAATGAGACTATTTTGTTCTCAGACAGACCAGCACGAGTAGTTGAAATTGTCAGTACTGCTGATTTCATTGGTAACTGGACTACTGGGACTAATAGTTTTTCAGCGGATGCACCAAATGATGCCCTGATTGTAGAAAATACTCAAACAGGTCAATTGGAAACCGCTATCGTGGAGTCATTCAGTCCTATCTATGATACGAATACAAACACTTTGACATATACGATTATGATGGAGAATGCGACATCTATCGACCTGCCAGTTGAGTTTGGACAGTCTGTATTAGTGATAGATTCTACATTCATTAATGCAACACCGGGGGATTATTCATAACCAGAAAGTTACAGCTGGGTTAAGACTAAGTGACATATCCAAAAAGCAATAGCCAGAAATCCTACCAGCAAGATTAATAACATTTGCCATAATGTTAATAATGTTGGGGTCTTACGCAGGATAGATGTAATGATAAAAAACTTAGAATTCATACGGAACCACTTAGCTAATGGCTTGGACTAGAATCCCAACTATGTTTCTACTCCATAATAATGAAGGAAGATATCTGCTATTTATGTATCCCGACCTACATGACAATTGGGTTATATAGAGGTATGCTGAATGCAACGTAATCTGCGAAAATTGCTTTCCATATTTCAGAGACATTGATTTTATAATTTTGACATTGAATTTGATGAATTCGAAAGGGCATATGACGAATATGAAGTCAAGTTCGATGAGATACTAACATAAGGATCAAAACTACCTTATCAGAGTCTGACGTTTAATACTGTATATGTGCGTTTGGATTCCTGCACCTTCTTACATAGATCAGTAATACCTTGAAAAGATGTTCTCTCCTCTGGATACTATCTGTTAGGCATACGGTTCTGCTTTAAATCATCGACACAATGGTTAGCTTTGCTACTAGATAACTAATATGCACAAGAAGCACCTTTTTAAGGGAACATATACACATATCAATAAGGGGGCAGATAATGAGCTGCAAAGGCATTTGCGTAGATTATAAAGCAATTAAACCCTGTGGAACTGATAGTAGTAGATATGCTAATGGGCAAAAGAGGTGTTAAATATGCTCTATTTTTATTGTGTGGGATGGATTGTACTGTCCTTGCTGCAGATCAAGACTTAGGCTGAGACCAAGTATAATGGGATCAAAGCAGAGATTAGCTGAAATTAAGTACGTTAGCAATTAGGGATATTGCAACTTTCATCCCTATGTACATCCGAAACAGCTAAGCTAGGAAAGAACTTCTTAATTACTCTCCCTTACTAAATTCATTGCAAGTGCGTATGGGATGTGACTCTCATAGAAGACGTGAATGACGAATTGCCCGCAGGGACTATAATATGTCTTTTCGAGGACCACTCTGGGCCCCAAGATGCGACCGTAGCTGATGAGCAGGGCATTTTCACAGCAGATCCAGAGCCGCTACCTGGAAATGGAGTCTGTCCTCCAGAACCTTTTCACACTTTTCCTGCTCAGCACACATCAGGAACTGCTCCTGAACCGCCATTTGAGCAAGGTGGCATTCTCTGCATAGGCTTTCCTGAAGAGCAATAACAATGCTGTACGGAAAATCTGTCCCTGACGAAGCTTAGAAAGTCCACCCTTTCTTTTTTTGTTAATAATGCTGTAACATTAACTACTAGCAGAATATGACGTCAAGTGTTCTGCTGCATCCTAACAGAATGTTTATTTTCAAGTTTGTGTATTTAAGTAACGGAACCATTTTAGGAACCGGTAACAGCACGGGAGCATTCATCCTAAGTTTGACAAGTTAATCACCTCGCTAAAGTCTGCAACTATTAAAGATGATGAAGTCAGCCTAGATATTCGATAGTTTCCGTATATGTCTGCTATGCCCTCAGTCAGGAGGAGAGTGAGATAATGACATAGCATGAGAAAGAAGATTTGTAAGATTTGTTTGGCAGCCTTTTTTCACCCAATTCGGATAAACTTTGTAGCAGTTACCTCTATGTATCATTCCTTAGTACAACTCCCAGAAAGGTGGGATAGCTGCGCTAGTCAATCCGCCCACTGACTTTGCATGAAGCTTTTTGACTTCCTCTAATAATTGACTTGCGATCAGACTGAGCCCGTTCTAGGTCTAATGCCTGACTGGGAGCTGCATTAAATGGTGTTGAAGCTATGGATGCTCTGTCGCTGTCTTGCACTCATAATGTTAAGCCGAGGGCTCCTCGGATTAAAAGGGTTCGGTGGGCTTCGGAACCGGTTGGTATATGGGATCGGTAGAAAGGTAGTAGACAGTTGCTTGACTACAGGCATCAAAAGCCGACTCTTCGGCTTCTGCTAGAAACTAGAGTGGTTGCACTTCACTCCATGCATCGCACAGCAAAGCAAGGCAAGGTAAACGAATTAAATATATTGAAGATACAATGCCCCTCATTTGCATGATACAAAATCACAGAAATATCCATACTATAATTCTGTCTTCCTTCTTGTTAGTGATCGTGGCTGGACTGCTACTAGCGATTGCAAGCGTATTACAGTTTGCAATTGCCAGTACTCCAGTCAGTCTCGAGAACACAACACTACTTACTCCAAACCAAATAGCAGCAGGTGGACCAATACCTCCTAACTATACCCTGGTCCAGCAACAGTCTGAATGTATTGCTGCAGAAGACAATCCTCCGTGGACTCAAACCCTCGTCGCCTTTGAAAATTATAACTCAAATAGGAGTCACTATTGGTCGTGTGCACCATTCACAGGTTCGTTCACTGGTCCCAACCAGGTGTATGCTTACAAGTCACCTACCTATTACCCCACTCCATTTACGATAGTTACCAGAGGAGTTAACGAGATGTACGTATATGGTGGAATAGTAGCAGCAAATCCGCCTTCGCTAGGTTTACACCCATACGTCTCAAAGATGGAACCTGGCTCATTAAAGGAGTTATGGCGAACAGAACTTCTCAACGCAAACATGTCACAGGCTTTTACCGGTGGAGGTGGGATGTACACGGTTGGTGATACTGGTGACATAGTAGTCATTACAAACTCGTATTTGTACAAGTTGAATGGCACTACAGGTGAGGTTGATGGAGTATTATCCTTACCAACAGGGGATACCCTACCAACTGACGCCTACTTCAATGGTCTAAATGGCTGGCCTGATGGTACCCTTGCAATGAAAGATCTAACTCGAGCAGCCGGATGCACATTAAATTCCCTCATTGCAGTAAATAAATGCCCTGGTGGTCCATCGCTTATATCTGTGGTCGACTCGAAGAACTTTGAGGTACTCGATTCGGTTCAACCTCCTGAACTTATAGGAGGTCGATTAACCACTACGGTCTTCGATGGTAAGGAGTACCTCTACGCAGTAGGTATCAGTCAGGTATATCGTTACGAGTGGAATGGTAAGAATCTCACTCTAGACAATAGCTGGGGTCCAGTTTCATATCTGAAACCAGATCAGACTGCTGGAACTGCGGCGGCTGTTATGGGCGACTGGATTGTTATTCAGACAAACGGCATTCCTTCGAATGTATCCCTAAGTGAAGTCGCCATATCACAGGCTAACTCTAGCAAGATAACTAGGATTGATCCAATTCCACTTGAGCCTGGACAGACGAGCTACATCCCTAACTTTGCAGTCATGGATTTGCCGAACGACCGTATATATGGGATGGATGAGGGA
>DASQQK010000193.1:0-3221 GCA_035643435.1 Nitrososphaeraceae archaeon
ACGGTTCATGGATATGTGATGATTGCTCGTCGGCGGCTCGCTCCGAAGAAAGATCTTTGTCTGCTAGGTAATGCAATCATGACAGGGTGTCCCGTCTGTTTGAAATGTCTTGTTGCATGAAGTCCTGGAGATGCAACAAGATACCTCCTTGTCTATGTAACTTATAATCTTCTTTTCCGCGGCCTGTGGTTTACTTTTCGCCAGATCGACAAATGAATCAGGATCCATTGAGATCCTACCCAAAAATGCAATTAGGCGCCGCTCATAAGGATCACGAGTAGCAGCATTTCGTATTGCTGCTTTGAATAAAGCAACAGATTCCCCGCATAACAGGGATCTATCTACGGGTTTACGTGTCAAACGATGCCCTAATTTCGGGCTCTCGTCTATTAAGGGTTCAATTTTCATTTGGGCCCAGAGGAAGTTCCGGAAATCCTTTTTATCTCGGTGAAGTATGTTATCTTCCAATGAAAACATTAAATAAGATGCCGAAGATGAAACTCGCTCATTTGAAAAAGGTAAAATTGAGTTCGCAAAAGTTGCAAATACTAGCTTAGCTTTGGTAGAGCTATTCTTGAGCCCGTATGGAGCTGGGAGAAATGTCTGAGCAAGCATAATGAATGGAGTTGAAGGAAAACTTGGCGATAAAGACGAAGTTCATATAATAGCCGGTGCTGATGCAGTTCTCGATATGCTAATTAATATTATCGACAAATCGGAAGAGACTGTCGACATTTATTCTGACTTTAGAGGTTTCAATACAAGAGATACAGAAACTATTAATCATTTTATAGCTGCCCAAAAAAGAGGAGTCAAGATCAGAGTTATTACTGAAATTGCAAAGAATAATCTATTATTCTGTAAAGAGAATATGAAGTACATCGAGGGGTTACGACATATGGATACCATTACACATGTGTTTCAGGTATCAGAGAAACACTATATCAGTGCAATATTGCTAAATGAAAATCCTTATTTTATTGAAGGAGTATTTTGTAACATAAGGTGGTTTGTGAAAGCACAACAATATCTTTTTGAAAGTCTTTGGAGAAAAGCAATTCCAGCAAAACAAAGATTTAAAGAAATAGAAGAGGGGAGCAAAAGAGAATTCATTGAAACAATTCGAGATCCATTGGAAATAGTGGAACTAATTCCTCAAGTTATTTCATCTGCATAAGAAGAATTGTTACTATTATTCCCTACTTCAGAATCTTTTAACAAATTTGAATTAGAAGGATTATTTGAGCAGGTAAAACATCAAATAGACAAATATGATATATATATCAAATTACTGGTTAAAGGACAGTACCATAAGCTTAGTAACAGTAGCAAAAATAAATTAGTCTCAGATTCAGGATTAAATCCTGTACGTGACGATGGAAATATCACAGAATCTGAATTTCTAGAAAAAGAAAAAAACCAACAAAGTGTAGAATTACAATTTACCAATGAATTGGATACCAGAATGTTAACAATAATTGTGGACAGAGATAAGTTGCTGGCCATCGAAATACAGAATGACTCTGGGGTGAAACTGGCAGATTCGTTAGGATTAGCAACATATTCTAATAGCATGCCTACTGTTATGTCCTATTATTCGGTATTTGAAACTTCATGGATGCAGTCCCAGATAAGGAGAAATCAGAATTAATTAGTTCCTTTAGTTATACGATAGGTGTTCCAAATCTTACATTGGGTGAGAAGAATATGGCGCTGTTGCTGTTAAGAAGGCTTACACTAAGGGATGGGAACCAAATTTGACATGATTTTCGGGCCCTGTCATTTACGACAGATTCTGAAATCGGAATTTTGACATATAAATTACCTGCTCACCTTTAAGTGAGACGAGCGATATTTAACCACTCATCCCCTACAATGAGAGATAAGGATTATGGAATCGATTCAATTTGTATTTGGGTATCGTCATTTTTGAAAATCGAATAGTCAAACGGTTATCTATTTCCGATCCAGTAAGGGTGTCCAGTTCTTTGAATACCATAATATTCATAGTGAATTATTAGGGATATTATCTTTGAAGGCGTACAATAATTGGCAATTGTCATATCCAAAACTATATTTCTTCGGGATAGGTTTTATCGCTGTATTTTTGAAGGAGTTTTCTTATTTTGTCTCGATCCTCTGATTTGTATAATGTACCGTCCAGAACTTTATCAGCTTCTCCAATTAACCGACCCCATATCGTTTCGGCCTTGGTCTCTGATTTGATCTTCTCAACTCCGTTCTTGAATGCACCGAACGTACGATAATAAATCTTTTCAAACCCATTTTCAAATTCCTTGGTACCATTGAATGAAGGTATTACCAGACCCTACAAAATCGTCCAATAATATAAGGGCTTTGATTCCCGTATACTTCCTTAAATCTGTATTATAAATAAAATTAGAGGACAGCAAGAAATAACGCAATGAAGTTTTTAGAGTGTCAATATGAACAACACCGTATGCTTAGAAAAGATCTGGATGTGGAAGGCATTTATAACAACGTTGAATTGATACCCAAGGACGTAAGGTTTCTCGCAGGGTTAACTGATCTCCTCTGGAAAAAGTCAGTTGAATATCTTGAACCCATCGAAGAGAATACTTGTCTATCCAACCATCCTCCTCCACCTGGATATAAAAGAAAAACTACTAGATATGATACTGCGGCATTTGAATATCTGATGTGGATGAATGCCTTATTGTCAATGGCTTGGCTTCTAACTAACGTGAAGAAAAAGACTGAACACGGCCAATGCCACAATCCCATACACAACGAAATACAAGAACAGACTGGTTTACTCGCTGCGAAACAGGATCTGCATATCACGCTAGATTTTATGACAACATAGTTAATTCACTAGAATGGCTTGCCAAATATGCGACTGAACATCGCCCACAGGTTATTGCCAAAGAAGAGGTCTAAGAGCTAACCAATTGAGGTACTATGGTACTTTCCAATGATGCTATAGTTTCTAATAGTGAGTCTCAATCGCTTAACAATGAGCGTGGTCAAGATGGGTAGGCAAGTTGGGTAGGCCATCTAAAGAGTTTCTCGAACTGTTCGACAAGATAGGCCATTCTGCTCCAGTGAAGTTCATGGATTGGTTCTTTTAATTGGGGCAGTAGTTCTTAAATCTAATATGTCATTATGCTTCCGGATTCATTTTCTCAGGACTATCCGCATAATCTCTAGCCTCTTGTGTTAACTCTTTGATCATAGGA
>DASQQK010000194.1:0-2465 GCA_035643435.1 Nitrososphaeraceae archaeon
AGGCTCTAGCTCTAGCTTTTTCTGTAGAGCGCTCGCAGAGCAGAAAGCAAGTTTCAATGAACATGGAGGACAAAAAATTACAATAAAATCAGTCAAGGAAGAAGATGTAAGATAAGTCACACCGGAGAAAGTTATCTGAGCATTCAATTATCTAGCCTCATTATTTTTCATACGCAAATTAGTAATACCAATGCTTAAGTAGTATAACATGCACAATAATGATAATATATGTCATCGAAAAAATCGGCATCCAAAACCATTTCTGATATTCAACTCAAGAAAAGAGCAGAAGATACTGCAAATGCTGTCAAAGACGCTGCAAAAACGGTCCGAGAAGCTGCTACTTCAACGCGAGAAGCAGTCAAGGCATTTAGTGATAGTGGGGCAGTTATGGAACTCGCTGAATCTGTACAAGTAGCCGCAACTGCTGCCAAAGACTCGGTAGAAGGTGTTAGAGATATAACTAAGGAGCTGCGTGATAGTCACGTGGCGGCCGAAGCAGCTAGTGCTGCAGAACAAACATTATCATCAGCAAGAGAAACTGCAGTACTTGCAAAACAGACTGCCGGACAGGTACCAAAGTCTGCTCCTAAAACGACAAGGCGTGCTGCAAAAGTGGGGAGGATAATTGAGAGAAAGTCTAAACCTGTCGCAAGGCGGGCTAAGAAAATAGTACAACGAAAAAAGGCGAAAGCTAGAAGCGGAGCAACTAAATTACGCAAAAGGTTGACAAAAGCAGCATCAACAGGTCGAAAGCAGGCAAGACGGCGGACAACAAAAAGAAAATAGCGTCATAAAGATCTTTCTGTTGTGCTGTAGTCAATTAGTTAGATAGATCCCCTGTGCATGAACATATTACTTATCCGTGCTAATGTGTTCTAAAGGCAAAGTAAATTGAATCAGCTACATATCTTTAAAATCTTTATCATGTTAATACTCCTATGAAACAAGAAACTATTCAGAGGAATAAGAATGATAGGAAAACAAGAATAATCGATTCATATGATAAATTCAAGGAATTTGATGGAATAGAATACACGGGCATGAAAGTGGGAAGAAGTCATAAGTGGTATTATGATAAAGGCGAATGGAAAGAGAAGAAGATAACACCCAACCAGTGGGATTTTACCTTCTCGGTAGACAAAAGACGAGCAGGAAAGGCTCCAGAAGGATCAGGCGCACCGGTAGGAACAGAGTATCACTGGTACATACTTGCTTATCAAGATGTAAAGAAGATGGATGCGAATAGATATACTACATGAGAGGAATTAAATACAAGTTAGCTCACAAACGCGCAGAGAGTGAAGATTGGAATATCAACGATCGTGAACAGAAGAAAAGACTATTACAAATACTGGAAGGACTAACCATTCAATTGAAAGGCGAATTGAGCAAGAGTCATCAAAAATAACACGTTAAGTGTGATCCATATCCTGGAGGTTTCTCTACGAATCGTTCGATATTAGCGGTATCAATCCACACACCCTTTTGCATATCCACTTCCAGTTTTATAGTTATTATACGTCTACTACAGCTATGTACGATCAGACGGAAAACTCTTACTTGGCCAATTGGTTGCTGATCATCTTAATTTATATTCTATTTCAGATATAAGTCACATTCGTCTTAATATTTTCTCCCAGAGTCTTTTCAACTTTGCATACTTGAGGTAAAATCTTTTCTGAATTTCTGATAGCTGATATAGTAGTTAACATATCTGGATCTAGATCCATTGGCTTAGGACTTAAATCGTCCGCTATTTCTGTCAATATCTTTAACATGTGCACGCCTTTTGGTGTTATTTTGTAAAGATGGCTGGTCCCCCTTTCAGACATGATCCACACTATTAGGTCACGATCTACAAGCAGTCTACGATAATGTCTGAACTGGCGAGAGTTCAGTTCACAGCCTGAAGCTAAGGATCTATTATTGCTACCCCTTGAGCAAAGGGTCAGAAGGATTTGTTCGATGATCTAGTATTTGTCTCGACGACACTGTCCATGGAGTAATATGTGCTCGTGCAAGAAGATGATACCAACCAATTATGACCAACTAACTATAAAAAGGGTGACAGAGTGCACAATACTGTCCACTGGATAGTTAAAAGGAGTGTACAAACGTATAAACTGAATTTTCATTCTGAGCTAACTTTCTCATATAGAAGATGTACATAGGTTTACTTTGCAATCGATCCAGATGCTTTTTTGCTCTGTTTACATTTCTTTACACAAGTAGAAGTGTATGGTTAGTTGTTGTATCGCCAGAAATAGGTAAACGCAAAAATTAGACATCACTATTAAAGAAACGAAACCATTATGACAAAGATCCCGTCTCAGTAATCTGTTATGTATGGCTTGTTAGTTTTGCAGGCTTTGATATTGACAGATTATAGATAGAGACTTTACCCTCTGGCAGCATTTGAATATAATCTCTATATTTCCTTGGCCTTGGTCTTGTTCTAAGTA
>DASQQK010000195.1:0-5216 GCA_035643435.1 Nitrososphaeraceae archaeon
TCTTCGCAGTTTCGACCGCACTTTCCCAAGAATCAAACCATGACAATACTGCATCCATTCCATCAAAGTCTAATGCAACTGAAAAATATTCGTTTGACAGAGTTTTGCCAAGGCGGACCGCAATACCATTATCATAATCACCATTTTCTAGCTTAGACCTAAAATCATAACCAGTAAAGTCAACCTTAGACCAACCGTTCAGCCATATCTTCTTGTTGCGTGTATCAGCTGGTATTATAGGTATATTCGCTATTTCTGGCCAGTATAATGTAGCGGTTTGCTGTTCTGCAGTAAGGTTTGTTGTCATCGTGCATTGATTATCTCCAACGGTCCCGTTTCGACGTAGGTTCCGGGCCTGATTCTGCAAGCTACGAAACCAGTGCATTCATTGCACTTGTGGCAGTGGAATAGTCTAGTATAATTATAACAATTGGTGCAGTGGTCCTCCACATGATGGGTGCACTTACAAAATACACTTTCACCTGTCCATAACCACAGTTCATCTAATTTCATTCTCAAACCCCTCTCTCTGTTTCTTGTGTTCATGGAGACTTCCATCGAAATAATTGACTGGTCGACGTATGCCATATTGCCTTGTGAATGTGATCGCTTCGAGGGGGAATCCGTTCTTCCTACAGTATTTGCACATGGTTATACGGTCGTTACTTATTGCTCCGGCGCCTGTTCACCGAAGAGGGTGCTCAGCGTAGTATCTATACCTGGGTTTTAAGTCATGAAAGCTGCACAACTTCCTATTTTTTCCTCCGTTTAGACTTTCTCCATTATCACACGCCGCCCATCCAAAGTCATAGCCAGGATATCCCCTTTAGACAACTTCAATGCCTTAACATAGGTTCTAGGAATGGTAGTTACTAGAGTGTCAGCGCTGGAATGTTTTACTATATGAACATATTTTGGTTTAGTTTCCAATTCGATACTATCTATGGAAATTGTAGAAGTTGCGCTATGAGAACTACGTTTAAGACAAACGTTAGTCTCCTGAATGACCTAAGGACCCCATTTTTTGGTTTGTGTCTATGCATCGCAATCACCCAGATAGAAACTGAATATATAAAATCTAGTGTAGATTTTATAATCAATCACCATCCGTATTTTCTTTACTCGTGAGAGCTGACGACATGGTGAAAAACATCAAATTCGTGAGGTATGATTTTTCAGCCATTTCTGAGAGAATACTTTTGAAGGTGTTTATCCTATGCTCGATCTGCTTCCAACCGGGTAGTTCGATTTGCTCGTTAATGAGCTTATCTTTAAGTCTCATAGTGAGCGAGTCGCGTTCGACCTCCGTCTTCTCTACAACGTACTTTTGAAAGGTTTCGTTATCGAATTTACTATCCACTAAGTCAAGCAATACTCTCTTAAATTGTTCCCTGCGAGCATACATTGCATCTAATTCGATTTGAAATATTCCATTACCGTACCATTTGAACATCTTCCTGAACCAAGTGGTATTTGGATCACCTTTCTTATTCCGCCCTTTACTTTCGTCCCAGCCGCCTTCCAATTTCAAGACGGTTTCTGGCTCGGGATCTGTTAGGCCTTCTAGGTTGAATTGAGCAATTTGTTTTACCGTAACTGCAGCCCTCATGAAATGTATGGTAGTCATTCGCCTGCTAACTTCTCCACGTCTCCTATGAGGTGGTATATTCGGATCAGTCATTACCTTTTTTTCAAATCGTCTTCTAAAGTTGTTCATGAGTTCCTTAACTAAGTTGATGTCCATTCTACGACCAGATGGATCGCAATCCCCGCTGTAGAAAACCCAAATATGAGGATATATACTCTTCTCTCCAAGTACTGATCCTATTTCTTTATACTTTACATTCCAGTGATAATACAATCTTCCGATATTCTTCTTGACATAAGTAAAGCTCGTCCAGCCATTGTTGGGTACTATCCTTACCTGTCTATCAACCTCACCATTTCTTAGTATTGTCATATACATCCGGGTGATTGCTCTCTTCTCGAGCCAAAATTCACAGTAGTTCTTCTGCATGTACCATCTTGGGATGTAATATTTGGACCTTACATCCTTCACATTTTGTATGCTTGTATCGGCAACGCTTTGACCGTCTATGAATGAATCACTATCAATGCTTATGATTATTCTGGTGTCATCGCTAAATGCATCCTCTGCGATAGATGGGTAGCCTATCTCTCTTTTTCTACACAGTACGGTAACATGATCATAACTTTGATAGATAGTCTTCGTATTCGGAATATATTTTGGGAATTTCGAGACGAGGATATACCATACTCCCCTGATACTTGGTACCTCCCCTTCCCTCGATAATTCTTCCAAGATCTTCACTATTTCGTTGGCCCCCCAACCCTTCCAATTGATCTTCTTACCTATGGTTGGTTCATCGGTCTGGTGCCAAACTCTAATCTTTCTTCGTCTAGTTCGTCGCATTATGAAATCTACCTATAGATTTTATATTTCGCTGTTAGACGACATCATGATCATCGCAGCAACAGTTACAAAAGGAATATAGCTAAGTAGTGTATATCTAATCATACTCGTAGTTTGCCGTAGAATTGTCTACTGGATTAGCTTGGTAACCTGAGCCAGCAGCTCTATTTTTTGGAATCCGTGCAGCTGTCCATTCGTACGTCATACTCCTTCTATTTCCAACAGTTTTAAGGGCGCTTTCTACATATTCAAGTGCGTCTATACTACCGCCGACTATAGGCATATGCAATACTACACCTGGATCGTCAGCCCACCAACCCTTTTCAATACCATCTCTTTGAAAGTATGAATACATGGTAGGAATACCCTTCTGATTGAATTGATGTATAAAGTAAGCCCATTGAAGAGCGTTTAACTTCAAATTTCCTTGTTCATTCTTAATATCTTCGGTTTTCACTTCAACATAGATCCACACTTGATTATTTTTAATGACTTTCAAATCTGCAGATAGTTTGGACAGACGAAAACAAAGAGGCACTGTATCATCATATTCTTCTTTTGATAAAATATCAAAGAAGCCGTTTCGACTGACAGTAACGTCCCTCCTTTCTTCCAAATACTTCTTTACTTTCGATACACATTCCTCATGATAATCTATTGTAGTCTGTGATATTTCACTTAATGTCATTTCAAATGGTCTCCTTTCGTCTGTGTAGCAAAATGTCCTGGCCCACAATTTCTTGACTGAATAAATCGTCCCTTGTTAGTCTTAGCTTCCCAACGATCTCTGGGTCTAAGTTAATGTTAACATAGACTCCGGAACCGTCGTAGAAATAGGGTTTGTATGTTCTCTTTGCAGCGGCAGTACGTTTATTTGCTTCTGTGTCTAAAGTAGTGAAATAGTCGTAGTGCCGATCCATTTCTAATGGGTCACCTCGGCTATACTCTGAACTGCAATCTGATCTTTGGACTGGACCCCGGAGATCAGACTGCAATTACAATTTTTTCCCATTTTACTGTAGTGATCTAGGTGTAACTTTATGAGGTCTGCTAAGAGCTCGTTGTAGCTCTGGTCTTTTCTGGCAATGTGTTTTAAACCAGCTCTTATGTCTGGTCTTACGTTTATGGACGTTCCGTTGTCTTTTGCCATATCCAGTTATAGTTTATTATACTCCAATATAAATACATTCTGTGTATCTAACTACACTACTATACCCTACTGAAACCCACTGTGCTAATCACCATAAATAGGGTTACAGACAAATATTGGAATATAACTGAACAAGAGTCATCAATAGACCAAATTGACAGGGATATTCTTCGAATCATGGTTACGAAAGGGTGTACTTCTGCTTACGCCATTTGGGTGCAGATGAAAAAGGAGAATGAAAATGTAATGGTATACAAGAATATTGGACGACGCGTCCTATTACTGCAAGAGGGTGGTTTTATAGAAGAAATAAAACTTGAAGGAATAGAAAACCTGCACGGCCGCAAGGATTATAAACTAACAATGATTGGTCTGGAGCAACTAATTCCTCAACTCTTAGAATATCCTGATGGGACTGAAATTGTTGTCAAATATATGGATAAATTTGGATTAGATAAAGAAGGCTTTGGTATAGTACTAATCAGTAGACTTTATGTAATTACCGATGTTATTAATAGATATTTACCGACTCTAACGGGCCAAGAACGCGGAAACCTATTAACTATCATAGATCCCAAAGGACAACTGGCAAAAAAACCTAGGAATGAATCTATACGTACATATGGAAATTTTAGAGCGGTTCAACAATTAAGACTAACTGCGGCAGAACCGGAGTTAAAATCAGTGACAGAATTCTTAAAACATATTTTAGAAGCAGAGAGAGTAGATAAGTCTATGCAAGAAATAAGTTCATCCAGTAGAATTGATGGAATACATAAGTTCGAATCCTCACCCAGTAAAAAGAATAAAACGACCGAATCAACCAAAGCCATTCCAGAAGTAAATCACAAAGTGGAAGATGTAATTAAGTCCGTTAAATTATTCGATAGTAAAACTAATAAAATTATAGCAAATTATTATGATGAGATACGAAGCAAATTAGAACGCTATAATATTGAACTTAAGATTGATGATAAAGGCAAAGAAACCAAAAAATATTCCTTAACTCGATCATATTCAGCATATTCAGAACCGCGCAAAAAACGCGATCAGGAATTGGTCAGTAAAGATATACAAGAGTTACATAAAGTAATCGTTCAAGTACCCGAGCCAATAAAGGTGTTAAAACAGATTGCGAATAGTATAGAGGCTTTAGTAGTCTTGCCATCTGAAGAATTAGAAAATTATTATAATCCCAAAAGTAAAACCTATAATCTAATCAAAACAATAGACAAATGAAATACTGGATTAGTCCTTAAAGTTCACTATCAGAATCATAGCTTCTAGTATCATTTTCTTCAATGCTCCTCCCACTACTGTTTTATTTTTTCTCCTGTCTTGCTTTCGGCTTCTTCTTTGGCAAGTAACCGATCTAACTTACTGTTAATTTCATCTAGCTTTGAGACTATCGTGTCTGCAGAGGTCGCAAGTGTTGTTGGCTGTGTTTCACCAGGTGTTCTTTCTTTAAATTTATGTCTGTGTGCAGTTACTCCGTCTGTTTCTAAATAAATTGTGCGCCCGTTACTATCCTTTCCTGCTAAATATACTCGTTCATTATTGAAGCCTTGTTTCTTACATACATAGCATTCGAACGTCTGTTTGCTTATGGTTCCCTTAGTAGTAGTATTGGAC
>DASQQK010000196.1:0-12862 GCA_035643435.1 Nitrososphaeraceae archaeon
AATAGAGCACAACCTTCCTATAATAGTAAATGATAGCAAAAAAATAGCTGAATTGCACGAGGTGAGAAAGGACTGCAAGAAGCTGCGTTATCTATTGGAGCTCCTGCCAGAGAATAATGATAAAGATCAGAGAAGTGAGAAGGATAACTACGTATCAGTATTAATGGAAAAGTTGGAGAATGTGCAGGATTCTCTTGGCTTAATTCATGACTATGACATGATAGTAGCATATCTAAAGCGGCATAAAGGAAGAGGAACTAGATCAACACTACTCCATTCACTACTAGCGAAGGTAAGCCGAGAAAGGCAGAACAAGTATGAGGAATTTGTAAAATCTGTAACTAGAGATCTTTCTAGCTATAGTAACGATTTTTTCATTAGAACAACAGATGTACTGGCTTGATCACAACGTGAAAATGTGAGTCCGATTCAGGTTCTAAGTGATCGAAATATTATATAATATGTGTTATCACAACTAATAATTTTGGCCTCTTTTAAGTTTAGCTCCCATATTAGACATTTCTTTGGACAAACATAACACGGAACGTCTCCAATATTGACAAATCTAGATTTAAAATAGTCCAAAAAATAGGCACATCATATCTGAGCCAATATTTAGTCGGAAAGTCACTAGTGATACGACTACTGACAGATACTTATTAATCTTGGAGACTATAGAAAGTTATACCATATCATTTTACCTTCAATCCCAGAACATCAGATATCTCTATTCGTTTTCTCCGGTCATTGCAAGAACATCATAGACAACCTGAAGCATCATGACCTCCCTCTCACAGGGGCTCATCAGTGCTTCGACCTTCAGCCACACCCCAGAACAGTGTTCCAGAACAGTGTCGGCGTTTGACACAAGTTCTAATACTGTAATACAAGACATACGTGTTGGGGCGTAAATTTATCTACGGGGATCTTTCTGAACTGGATGCTATATACGTAGCAAACACTGATTCTGGAACAATCGCTGTAGTCAATACTACTACATTGACTCGTATGTATAATGCATTTGATATTTGTCTACTAGAGGGTTCAAACAGAAGCAACCAAATCACTTATTTGCCAAGTACTTATTTGCCAAGTGAAGCGGATTAGCATGTTGAAAGGTGACGGCTCCTTTGATTTTGTTTGCCGCTGCAGATGAAGCATTGCGAATAGACGTTTGTTCCATAATGTGATTATTGATACGTCTTCATGTTTCGGCCTTTTTTGTGTCTAGAGTTCCGATAGAGCCAAGAACTGCCTTTACAATTCTTATAATTAGTTGCACTATTTCATCAGTGACTAAGCCTGTCCCAAAACTCACTACTGCCAAAATAAGCGGATCCGAATTCGTCGGCTGCCATTGTAGGAGTATGAAATACATTGCAACTGCTAGCAGTGGGGATAGGAATAGAATCGCGAGATCCTTCATAGATCTTTGGAACATCTCGAGCCTTGAAAATTCGGTTTTTTCTATGTGATCATTTGGAATAACTCACTTTGACAAAGACTGGTGTAGACACAATTCAGAAGGACTACTTGTTTGGCAGACATTATCAATGTAATTATTATTGTTTTTAGTTGGCGCTGAGCACATGTAATCTATCATTTGTCAGATAGAGGTTTCTGAACCAAAATTGACATGACTTTTGGCCCCATTTCTGCTTTACACTCCACCTCTTGCACAGGGAGATTCACAATTCGTACTCCATTTGCTGATGGAACACCGTTCTTCACAGATTAGAGCTAGCCAGTCTAGGAATTGGTATGGCTGAAAGTCCTACTGATTACACTAGTTTTGCAGAAAACTACTACTGAAAATGCAATGTTCTTGTAGTAACATTTTCTGAAATTTACAACAAAAGAGTTGGATCTAAAGATTTACTAATTTGCTGAGTTCCTTAGTCTTTTCTTACCAATGACAACATCTAACTCTCCAGCTAAACTTCCTTCTCTTGATTGAGCATTTATCTTTATTATCATAAAGTGGTATTAACTAACGCTTGTCTGATCTGACTGGCAAGATTATCATCTCCAGGTCTGCTATGATTCAAAAACATGGCGAACTAAAGTAGTCTAGACCCTAATATATTATCAATCTTCCTTGCAATTGATTCCCTATAATATTTAATTCCTGTAAAAAGATAAAGTTCAACCTTCATTACCTCCTCAAATGATAAAATTCTCTTAAACATTGAGTCAATTGCAAACACATCGCTACCGAAAACAGATACAATAATTATGTTGTCGTGGCTAATGATTGGAGTACGTAAGAAAGGAAAATCTTGAGAATCAATGTAAAGTCGCTCTAAAACCTTGGTGTAACTCTTTTTTCCACCTTGTTTATTATTATCATCATCATCATCGTTAACGTAAATTAGTAGTCCAAATAAGACAAGTCCTTTCATCAAGCTAGGATTACAAATTATTGAAAATCTCACTACCCCATTATCTATTAGTTTATTTAGAATCCTATTAGCAGTTCTTACCGAAACTGATATTAGTTTAGCTATCTCTGTAGTCCCAATACGTGGATTCAAAACCAAGCATCTTAATATCTTTAGGTCAGTAGGTGTGAGAAAAGACTTTTCTTCATCCCCCTCATGCTGTTGATGGTTTCTGGGTATTCTGGATTTGAAACCCTTGGCAGTACTGGCCAGAACAACCTTTTCTATGAAACCAGCTTCTAACTCTGAAGTAGCAGCTATGCTCTCATGCCTAGGAAGTGCCCTTCTAGTTGCTATCCGAAAAATTGAACTTTCTCCTAACACTTCAATTTCGGCAAGAGTATCGCCCAAGCGATTAAGATATTCGATGGCATTTGATCTTGTACTGTAATTAGTCTCAGTATGGATGCCTTTCTCCCTTTGCTTTGTTATAACGTAGTAGACGTTGTAACCGAGGACCGATAGGTTAATGTCGGCTATATATTCCTGGATTACACCAAGGGAAACCATTCTGTTAACTCTACTTTTGATGCTATTTCTGGTTAGGTTAAGAGCAGAACCAATTCGTTTATAAGATAAACGGGAATCTCCTGCTAATATACCAATTATTCTCCGATCAGTTTCATCCAGAGTATATGCTTGGTTATTCACTTCAACAATATTGTTATACTATATCATAGGATATTCATAAATCCAATGTCCGATATGTGCAGCCTCACTCCCACCAGAACTAAGTAGATTCAATTCCATAATATGTTCATGAACAATAATAATAAAGAAGAGGGGAAAATTTTAGTGACAGGGGCGACTGGAACGGTTGGAAGTGAAGTTGTAAAACGACTTGTAGCAATATTCAATGAGAATGCTGTTAGAGCTGCCGTTCATTCGAAGAATAATGTCGACAAGATTAGAGAATTCACAAATAAAGGAGTAGAATTTGTAGAACTGGATTACACGAAGCCAGAAACAATTACAAACGCTTTAAGCCATGTGGATAAACTATACTTGCAAACTTTACCTATTCCTGAAATAATTGATATCTGTTCCACCATTGTAAAAGAAGCAAAGAAAAATGGTGTCAACCATATTGTGAAGCTTTCTGCCATGGGGGCTGATCCTGAATCTAGAACTACTATCTTACGATTACATGGAGAAGAAGAGGAAATCATTAAAGAATCTGGGATACCCTATACTTTCTTACGTCCTCCTGCTTTTATGCAGAACTTTATAACCCAGTTCGGTCAGACGATTAAGAGTCAAAATGCATTTTATGTTCCCGCAGGAGATGCAAAAATGAGTTTTGTAGATGCAAGAGACATAGCTGCAGTAAGCGCTGTGATTCTGATGAATAGTGGTACACAATACTTCAATAAAGCATATGATATTACTGGTCAAGATGCGTTATCATACGGTCAGGCCGCTGAGATACTTTCCAATGCAGTTGGCAGGAATGTGGTATATGTAGGTATAACTGAGGATATTGCCAAAAAAGGCTTGAAACAGATAGGTATGAATGATTGGTTTATTGATATTATGATGGAGCTATTCAGAACAATTAGAGGAGGATATGGTTCAGAAACGACTGAGGTAGTTGAAGATATTACTGGAAGAAAACCTATATCATTTGAACAATTTGCAAAGGATTATGCTGATGGATTTAGATAATCCTGATCTAATCACAAGATAGGGTGTTGATAGCATAGACCTGCCAATTCACACCGTGTTTTGAACCACTTTCTATATCCGTGGTCGGCCTGGAATTTGTGCCGCCTTTTTCCTAACTCGGGCGGCTTTTTTATTCCCTGTGACCAGAATGCATCTTCCATCAATCTCTTTACGCCAGATGATTTAAGACGTACCGGGCAATCGGCTAGCCCGGAAAAGCCGCGTCTCCTTGAGCATATTCTAGTATTCCATAGATCCCGCATAACCCGCTTTTGCCAGTAATCTTTTCACCTGAGTCGCTTCTGAAATCTATCCTTCAATTCGTATCTTAATAAGTGCCGAATAACAATGGCTATTTAGTAGAAAATGGTGAATATCTTATCTATAGTATAGTACCTATAATAGAGTGACTTTCATGCTTAGGAACCTGTTACTCTCTCTAGTAACAAAGGAATGAAAAATTAAGTTCGCAGAAAAACCATAAATATAGCAGTATGATACCGAGAACATGACTTTATTAACTCCGGGTGAACTTAACATGTACAGACGTCGGTTTTTATGTGCACTCTATAAGTTAGCAAATGGACTTGTGGATAAACCAGTAGACGCTGATAAGGTATTCAAAGAGATGGATATTGGCTCTTTCAATGGTGCCGAACAAGAGGCCACAGATGACTTGGTTGAAAATGCGGTACTAAATGAATATGTTAAACGAGAGAACGGACGTGAAATAATGTTAACCACAGACGGAGTTCAGTGGTGCACGAGGGAATGTAATTCATGAGCAAAAGAACAGCCAGAAAAAACCGAGGCAAGGGACGCTCGGATGAACATTGCTTACAATGTGAGTCTAGCTATAATAACCATAGAAGACTAAAGATGGGCCCTCCTTCGCGCCTTGTGCTTGTCATCGTTGACGTTATGTGGTCAGGGCTAAATGTTAATGTCCGCGATGTTGAGTTCCTTGATAGTCCATGAACTGATGTATTGCATTAATGATTCCTGTAATAACAATAACGTTGGACTATGATGTGGAGCTATATTTTATTACTGGCTTAAATGACTGAACAATTGGATGTGAAAATAAAATGAAGCCCAAAGTAATAGTTGTAGGTGGTAGTTTTGCTGGTCTTACAGCAGCATTTGAAATAAAGCGTTTATTAAAACATAAAGCGGATATTCTGGTTATTTCAAGGCAAGAGCAGTTTGTATTTATTCCTTCTTTTATTTGGATAGTGCCAGGATGGCGTAGGCCAGAGCAGCTAACATTTGAACTACGACCTGCACTGGAATCCAAGAATATAAAATTCATGAACGTAGCTCTGCTCGAAATTAAACCCGAGCAAAATACCATAGTAACGAGTGCAGGTAATATCATATACGACTATCTTGTAATAGCCACTGGTCCTCACTTTGATTGGGATGAGGTACCTGGTATGGGTCCTGACAAAGAAGGATTTACACAATCGATATGTTCTCTGCCACATGCAGTTGAAGCAGGAAAAGCCTGGAAAGAGTTTGTTAAAGATCCTGGTCCTGTAGTGTTGGGGTCAACCCAGTATGCTAGCTGTTTCGGAGCAGAGTACGAAATAGCATTTAATATTGATAGAGCATTACGCCAAGCAGGTATTCGTGATAGAGTTCCTGTTACCTTTATTACTGCAGAAGGTCAACAGATGGTTGAATGGTTCTTTAAGAGGTTAAAGATTGACTGGATTACTAATGCAGCGATAAAGGATGTAGATTCAAACCAAATTAATCTAGTTGATGGGAAAAAGATTTCCTACAAATTTGCAATCATTATACCGCCGTTTAAGGGAGTTGATGCAGTACGCAATTCTAAGGGAATTGGAGATCAAAGAGGATTTGTCACTGTTAATTCGCGATACCAACATATAACTTACAACAATATTTATGCAGCTGGTGTTGCTGTCGCAGTAAAGCCACCACCTGGACCTCCACCCCCTGTTCCTTGTGGAGTACCAAAAACTGGATACATGTCAGAAGTCATGGCCAAGGTTGCTGCACATAATATAATTGCGGATATCGAAGGTAGAGGTACCCACGAATCTATCTCCTCTGCCTCAGCCCATCGTCATCGTGAGGAACTGCCCTTTCCTCAGATACGTGGTCTGTGCATAATGGACGCCGGTAAGCAGGGGGTTATTATGCTTTCAGATCATATTTATGCTCCTCGCAAATACCAGATACTAATACCAGGTCCTTGGTCTCACTGGGCTAAAATACTGTTTGAGAAATATTATCTATGGAAGATGAAACATGGTGTTACATATTTGCCTTAACTTGGACGGATGATAATGATAACTGACTTACGCACATTTCAGTATTATGGATCCCTCCATTACTGAAACAAGTCGTACTAACATCAGAATTACCAGTACTGGAATTAATAGAACACAATTTATTCATGGTTTGTCCGTCGCTGATATAGATTATGTGAGTAAATATTATCACCGTAACTGTCAGTAATGTTCGTTGCACAAATTGGACTCCGGAACATCTAAGGATAGATCTAGACGTAATTGTTTCGGGAATATCCGATGGTTAGCAAACTATCACATTTCAGGAACAATTCTTTTCCCCCACTGGTTATCTTCTTAGAGTCCAGTCCACGAGTATACAATTCCAGCTACGGCCCCGGATCCAGCGACTACATTCATTGGCGGAGGTATTAACGTACCACCGGGGCCAACTGCTGGAACATATAAGGTTACTTACATTATAAACGCGCAAGCCGTATCCACGACTTTTCAGGTTCCAGAATGCTCTCAGGAGTAGTCGTCTGTTCCTACCCTCTTTTCTTGTCCCTCATAAGGGATCAATCTGAATTAGAATATTTACTCCAAATTCAATCTGGAATAAATCTTTGGAATAAAGAAACTAATTCAAGGTGGATAGAATGAATTATACTAATACTAATAGAAGTCAAAAAGAAGAGATAGTACATATCTTAGATATGATTAGATAGTCTTAATACTTGAGACAGAACGTTATTAGATTAACTTAGAGAGACAATGAGATATCCTAAAAAATTGTAATATACTACATATTATAGCCTGATAGTTACTGGTCGCTCGAAACAATACTAAGACACAAGGGACAGAAATGAAAAGAAATGAACAAGTGGATTTCTAAGATTTAATTCGTAGTCTTATTTCACCCAATCCAGATAAACTAAAAGGAATAATCCAAAACACTAATGCAATCCCAAAAACTTGCAATTATAACTGCAATATCAGCTTTATTACTTGCAACATCTGCAGTCCCGACGCTAACACCTCAAAGTGCATCTGCATACCACAAAAACCAAGCAACATCACAGACCAGTGCATGTGGAAACGAATTCATGCCCATTAACGTAGGCTGTCAGAACGCTGATTCACAGATTCAGGGCGATGAGAACGCAGCAGCATTAACTGCACAGCAGACATTTCCGGAAGTAAAGAAAGAACCTAAACCTCCAAAGACTGCAACATTACAGGTTTGCAAACACCCCGATTCCTCCCCAGGCACATACCAAGTAGATGTAGGGGGTAATAACCCATCACCTGACCATTTCTCACTTATGCCGGGTGATTGTCAGGACGTTACTATAGGTCCAGGCGATTATTCGGTTGCTGAGAGAGAGACAGACCCGGGTTTTGTAGCAACTGTTACTGGCGATTGTACACAGGAAGCCATTAGTATAGCTGAAGCTGATGGAAATATACAAGCTGGCGATACCCAGAGTTGTACTTTCGACAACACTGAATTGTAGAAAGTACGAAAACACAACATAGGCCGCCTAGGGACGAGTACATAATACTCGTCGCTAGTTACTCTTTGTTAATAATCGAATTATACCGGGTGTACACCTTCAGATGCGGCGACGATGGGTCTTAAAACATCCATTCCAATCTCAAACAGGAGCAAGAACATTGTCGAGTACTCATGCAAAGCAATAGATTTTCTTACTATTGAAGATACCTGCTTCATCCAGAAAGGTCCTCCGGAGTCAGTCCTTTGGACATTATTGTGCACAGTGAAAGTGAGGAAGAAGCTCTGAAAAGTTATAGAACATTTGGTAGCGTTACTCAGGCTGGTGATATGCCAACGCTATATCTTGATAGTGATCAAAACCCCCACTCATATGAAGACCGTTCACCTATAGGGATAATTAAAGATCCACCCAGAAAATTATACGTCTTTACTAATAGTGAGTATAGGGAAAAGGTAGAAGAAGCGTGCGTTAAGATCTTAGAGAACAGCTAACTTTCTTTACAATAGTCTAGATTAGTCCAGATAGATTAATCTATGTTCATTCACGTTCCACGTCAATGTGTCCTCGGACATTTTTACCTAATTCTTTATTCTGAGACCATTGTTAGCCGAATTTCTGTGAAGATTGGCAAAACAGCCTATAATTGAAGGAGGCCTTGATGGAGGTGCAATCTATATCGATACAGAAGGAACATTCAGGCCTGAACGACTACATCAGATTGCTGAGTCAAGAGGATTTGAAGAATGTTGCGATCTGCAAAATAGATAATAGTTCTCACTTCGAACTTATTATCAAAGATCTTGCCAGATATATAAAGGGATTTAACGCCAAACTGGTAGTAATAGATAGTATTATTTCTCTGCACCGAGCTGAGTATCCTGGAAGGGGTACACTTGCTGAGGGTTGGGCCGTGATCTGGGTTTGAGCTGTTCATATCGCAATCTAAATAGCCCTATTACTGATGGTACATCATCTTCACCTTTATTAATCCAATAACTCACCCACCCTGATTGTGGTAATACGTGATGTGGAGATACACGACCAGAATTCACAAGTTCATTTCTGATTTTCATTGGAAAGGGTAGGTCAGCTAGATGATCGCCATGTATATGTCCCAATTCCCTTTTATTTAGACGGAATTCAATACCTCCAAATCTATGTTTTTCCGCAGTAACATTAGGCCAGCTTAGTATTTCCTTCTTGATTTTTTTCAAAATTGTACTCATAGGAATAATATGAACGATCTTGATTATAAGCTGGTGGGTTTACAAAATATATTAATTCTCCTGTGATTATCGGACTTATGTCTAATGATCTATGATTTTCTTTACTGTGTATAATACTTCTGAGCACTGGAGAGGCTAATTTCAAGAACAATAGCCCCCCCTGTTTGTGCTACCACACTACTCATATCTGGGACTACGCGTCGTAAATATGAGCAATGCTCAAACCTCTGGCGCAAATAACGACTGTCCAGCAGATGTGTTTTCATTCTTTGTCGGAGTACAGCAGCAAGCAAGCGCGAACTGTATGAATGATATCAACTCTGTGCAAGACAGCGACGGAGCATCCATAGCCTCAACGCAAATGCAGCTCCAAGCCAAGCAATAGACGTAGAGATAGTCGAAAGAACGTCAGTACCATCAGATGTTGGATGTCCAGATGATTACGTATGGGATCTTATGTTGGATGAAGAATTAGGTGATGTGCCCGCAGGAACAGTACTCTGTTCGTTTAATGGACTCGGAGAGCAAACTGTCCAAATAGCAGAAACACAGGAGGATATCTCCGTATTTATAGAAGAGCTTCCCCCAACCGCTGGCTGTTTAACTTCGGAAGGTCATGCGTCATCAGGAACTCCGCCTGAACCACTAGAAATTGGGGACTCAGTATGCGTGACTGAACTATAGCAACACTTTCACCAACTGACTAACCTATCCGCTTTTTAAGACATATTTCGAATGAAAAGTTGATTGGTCTTTTAGGAAACAATCTTACTCACTAGAAACAATGAGTACAAAACAGCTGCCGTTCATCTTCATTCCAGCTATCGAATTGGGTCACAAGAATATATGTTAATGTTTGCAAATGGACAAATGTGCATGTGAAGTGGCTGTTATTCTCCTAACTCCATAGGATGGGTATTCCAGTACCACTTTTTCTATGGATTCAAGCGCTGCTGCTTCTGTTGAATCAGAGCTGCGACGATTTCTGCTGCTGCTGATAACCGGTTGTTTAGGTTTATAGTAATAGGAACTTCTGGAATATCCAGACAGTACAGACGCTTTCAGTACGTTATTCTCCTTCATCATCATCATCAACAATTCCTGAAAAGTAGCTTCTCTCATATTCTTGCTCGCCCATTTTTTAAAAGCTCATTTGCCAGTGCTAGATCAGCTACCATTTCCTCGGAGTACTTGTGGTCAATATTTCCAGCACTATGTTAGCCTTCTCCTCTCCAGTCCATTTTCTACCTGGCATATTCAGTACCTCCAAAAGTGTCTCTTAAAATTGGCTTAAAGCTGCCCAGCTGGTATGGGGTACAGATCACCTAGTATCTTCGAATTGCGTTAGCATCTACTTCTGTATCACTCTGCGGATATAGAAAATGCAAGATCTAAAGATTTCATAGGGTTATATATGCTTATCACGTATATTTATAGAGACGAAATTTTTGACACAAAATAGTTTCCCGTTAATAAAATGGCATGAAGAGCATATGGAAAAGTTGATTATAAAGTATGTAACAGGACTTCCATTTGACGCGTCCAATTGGCAAAAACGAATGAACAAAAAGTATGGAAAGTTGTCAAATATTGTTAAGAATATTAACTACGACATAAAGCATGGTGCAAGTAAGGAGCTGGTAATATCACTATTCTCAAGAATTCGTAACGAGGCATTCTTCCACGATCTCCAGATAAACGAAGAGTCAATGGATCGACTTGATAATCTGGAAAGAGAATTACATGTGTTCCAACATACCTATAGTATTAGCACAGTGTTGCAATCGCTCTCAAGCAATGCAGATAGCCAATTCGGATTGCACTCAAGAAAAACTACTTTATGAAATAAGAGTTTCAGGTGCAGGAGTTACCTAACTCAAATGGATGAGGAAAATGAAATGTGAAATACAAACCGCTAAGATGCTGGCTGAGCGTAAATCGGCTGCGAGTAATCAAGGCCTTGTGCCACGGCGAAGTATGATATAAATTGTGTAGCAAATACGAAAGCTAGAAAAAGCAAATGCAGTAGAATTATTCTAATGATAATGCGTCAGAGATAGCGTCTTTTCAGGTGTTTTATTGCATACTTATTTTCTTCCAACCATGCATATAACTTCATTACGAATATTGATTGAACCTGAGGTTTATCGGTGCATTTATTTGCTACTTCATCAGTTATCACTCTCAAAATCTGATTTCGTACTTCTTATGATTGATTTGATAAGGTTGATTGAAGGGGAGCCACAGTCTCGCATACGAAATTTGTATACTCTTCAGCAGAATCAAAGTCAAAAATCATATCTAATTTTTCAACGACAATATCTCCAAATTTTGACCTGATAAAAGAATCCTTCAGAAGATTTTCATCAGATAGACTAAATGGTCCGGGAGTATTTGCGTGTTTCCTTCAACGCTATGTTAATGGCCAATGAAATAAATGGAATCTTCCCTGATGAACCCTACACAGCTAAAATAATATGGGATTCGCTCTCGGGCAGCCATATACCTTCACTGGGGTACAGATCATTTGCTATATGATAAGACTTACCATTATCGCAATAGACTAGCGCTATCAATTGCATCCATTACGACTTGTGTAGCTCGACTTCCGAGATTTTCTATGCAATAGTTTTCATTCCTCAATTTTGAGTCTAATTTATTTTCCCTGATTAAACCTGAAACTCTGTTTACCCCAGCTAAATAATTCATTCCTGACTTCCAGGTGACTATGATCAAACAATCAGCGCAAACACTGCATTTAGCATTGGTAGCATATATATTGTTACAAAAAATGCATTTGTTATATACCATTGATTTACCTGTTCGTGGGGCATTAATGCCAAAATGAAGCCTGTTAAAGCATTCTAAGCACAGATATTGATTATTAGATTCTTTGCATCTATGATATCGCTCATTTTTTTTACACAGTTCACACACCGGAGTCGTCATTGGTTCTCAAACTCCTTCAAACGTAGTGAAAGAACTCTCAGAGTAGTGCCTGGAACGGATTTTGTTCAAGTCTCAGCCCTCTTTTTACTCAGTACTCCTTGGGCTGTTTCGATTGAGGGTTCGATAAACCTTAACTGAGGCCAGCTCACAAATTTGTCGTCTGCATTAGATGATTTCTTTATTTGTTCCACGATCTCCAATATGTTGAACTACTTCTTTAGTTACCTTGCATACTTATAATCTTACTTAGAAAATGTTACCATGAGTAAATCAAATGGCATTGACTTTTTCTTCTATTTGGATCTTAGAGTTATTCGATCCACATCAAGAATGAAGAAATCATCATCATTTTGTGTTTGACATAAATCTGGTGCAAGACTTTAAAGTGGAGTGTAATGATTGGTGTAATCTATCTGATGATAAATAGCTAATTGAGAATTGGTTCAATTTACTGTAACCAATTAGTATATCTACAACATCTTTAAGTTATGAGCTATTTAAAGGCTCCAGGGTGGTCACGTGCTGCTCAGGTTGGGCTTGGAGCTGTTGCAATAACTCTCTCGATACTAATACTTATCTTTCCAGGAATAGCAATAGTATCAATTGTTCTGATAATCGGTGTCCTTTTGCTAATTGTTGGTATTGAAAGTGTCATAATCGGTCTTTTCGTCAAGAGATGGATGGCCAGTATTGGTTTGGGTATTCTAGTCATTATTTTAGCTCTCATAGTACTAGCTTTTCCAGTAGGAACAACGGTATTTCTGATATTACTGATGGGAATTGCTCTCTTGATCGATGGT
>DASQQK010000197.1:0-2016 GCA_035643435.1 Nitrososphaeraceae archaeon
CTGGTCATGGAATTACCTTGGAATTGAACTTCTATGATTAGCACATACGGTTCCGCTGTTGATTAGAGGTATGTGACCAAGACACTAATTCGAGCAGTTTTCTATCCGTAGAATCGTGTAATAGCTTAAATTGGTAGTGGCTAACAGGTAGCAATAAATGGGTAAACAAGTTTTAAAGGGGGATCGTATTTCTTATGGTTTTACGGTAGTTCCCATCGCTACATTTATTATGCTAGGTGTTAGTTTTATAATACAAAACCCATTATTTGCTATAACAGATAATATACTTCAAAGAGAAACACAACCAGGCATAAACGCCTCAAAAGTGTTTGAAACGCATTCTATGACACTAGGAAATAACATAAAGAATCTTGTGATTCTAATTCCAAACGAAGCGCATGAGTCAACTAACCAGCCAAAAAATCAGTACCCTCTTGCGAATCAGCCATACCTCCCCCAGAATGCTGTTATAAATGTCGGAACTACAGTTAGCTGGTTTAATGGAGATGTGGATCATGATCATACAATAACCGTATCTGGTGATTCTACCAATGCACCCGTATTCGAAAGCGGAGATTTTGAATATGGTACTGCATCTAAACCAATCACATTTAATGATACTGGTAGCTTTAACTATTTCGAGACCGATGTTAATAGCGATGATCCTAGTTTCATAATGAATGGGACAATAACTGTAGTTAATCAGCCAGAGTCATTAACATCCTCGTCAACATCAGGTAGCAGTAGTATTGATACTGTTGGTATATTGATGGTTCCTACTCAAGACATTCAGACACATACCTCTGATTTGCAAAATAGCGGTTTTGCGATAGATAGCACTCACAACTTCAAAGACCTTAGAGGGGGTCAGAGTGGAACTGGTGATGAGCAAACATTGATCGTATGGACAACCTCGGACACAACCCTTTCTAATATAATCGCAAATCTACAAGAATTCTCTCTAGATCTGCCGTATAGCTAGCTAAGTGACTGTGCGGTGATTCCGATTGATAAAGCAGTGAGACTAACTTGCAGTTATTATTGAGTATGGATAGATGGCTAGAAGTAAGATACGATAGATAGATGTGAGTCAGGGAAGTTGAATTTTCATTCTCTTATCAAATTCAATGTTTGGAAGTGAGTCTCCTGAAGTCTCAGATGGTACTCATATATCGCCTATTCAAACTAAAAGTCTTATAATATAGGTCAAGTAGACGACCAAAATGAAGCTTATTAGGTCGTGCCAGAGTACGAAGTGCTGGTCATCTACCTAGTCGGCTTCAGACGGTGTCTGAAGTCAGTCTTATCCATTACGATTCGACCGCCATTTCTTTGTATGATGGCATTCAATAGCATGAGGAAATCAACAAATAATATTTCGTATTTAATGTTAGAGTAGAGATATCTCTCAGCTTATTGGCTTGAACACCTGTATCATGGTATTCCCAGTATCTGCAACATACACAGTTCCGGTGTCCTTGTCAACGCCAATGCCTTCAGGTTTATTGAATTGTCCGTCACCTGCACCTGTTGTACCAAACTTTGTTATGAATTGCCCTTCGTTAGTAAATACCTGTATTCTATCATTATTTTTATCAGTCACATAGATATTATCATTAGCATCTGTTGAAAGGCCAGCTGGTCCTTGGAATTGTCCATCTGCAGTCCCTTTACTTCCCCAGGCCTTGATAAACTCACCATCATTTGTAAATTTCTGAATTCTATTATTGCCATAATCAGCGATATACACATCCCCCATCGAATCTACTATAGAGCTTTCTGGCTTTGATAGTTGTCCGTTAGCTTTGCCTTCACTCCCCCACTCCAGAATGAATGTGCCAAACACCGCGATCATTCCTACTATACCGAAAGTGACAAGTCGAGCATCAGTTAATCTGATTTTTGAAGCGATAGGATTATTACTCTTTATGATGATACTTCTTGACATATTTATACTAATTATTAGAAGATTTGATTATATACGCTCTAAGGCGGCAGTGCATGACACTGCAGCAC
>DASQQK010000198.1:0-4992 GCA_035643435.1 Nitrososphaeraceae archaeon
AAAGTTCGAGATGCTTTATTCTTTCAACTCGAACCCATTCTTTCAGCCTTTGAAAGAGCTTATCATATCGATCCAGAAGATTCATTCGAAGCCATTCATATCATGGAAAAGTTATTAGAAGAACGGTTGAGGATAGAAAGGGGTTATGATAACAAAAAGATTGATGATTTCAAAAAGCATGCAGAACTGGAAATTAACAGATTGAGACCAAGAGCTTCTGATAGCATATGGAAATAGTCTCGAATATGTATAAACCAAATACTTGATCTAAGTATGTATTGTTGATTCGTTCACCTACATAATGTACTCTTTAATGATGTATGACATGACTTTCATTACTAAAACTTGCTAATATAGTGAAGACGGTAGATCGGGTTACTATCCATTGGCACAAGTCCCGATCTGCGGCCCCTTTCATTAATACCGTAAACTCATGCATAATGTCCGTATTTCTTTCAAGTCTCCTAATTTTTTCTTGGGGGGAATAAAAACATCAACAATAACATAGAACCTCACTTCACGAATTGCTTCTAAATTAAAACCATACAGGACATTAAATCCTGATGCTGGAGACTCGTTTAGGTGTCAGCAGGAATAAGTCGCATATTATGATTATATAACTCTTTTTCTAACTATATTTCTTGCTTCAAAAACTATGCTAACACAGATAAACAGTAAGTGCTAGACCTGATGTAATAATGCGACTTATGACGAAAGCGATGCCCGCGTTTATTATGTTGTTAGTTATATTGATTAGTGATACGGTACTCGCATTAGGCCAAGTACAATCACCACCACTATCACAATTGCAGCAGCCAACAACACAGACGCAGGAGCAGGAACAAAATTATTCATTTGTTACAAAATGGGGCACATCAGGCAAAGCACCTAATCAGTTCGATGAACCTAGTGCAATAGCATTAGATTCAAAGGGCAACCTATACGTGACAGAAGAGGGCAACAACCGTGTCCAGGTATTTGACGGCAATGGCAAATTCATTACGATGTGGGGTTCTGAGGGTAAAGAGGATGGTCAGTTTTACGCACCCCATGGCATTACAGTTGATTATGCAGGGAACGTGTATGTGGCAGATAATAATGGCCGTATCGAGAAATTCACAAGTGATGGTAGATTCATAACTACATGGGGTTCGATGGGAACTGACCCCGGTCAGTTTAGACATTCACATGGAGATACTGTAGATTCGGCGGGAAATGTATACGTAACTGATTTTGAGAATAGTAATGTTCAGAAATTCACAAGTGATGGAGAGCTTCTTTTAAGGTTTGGACAGAATGGTACAGGAGATGGTCAGTTCGTGCATCCCTGGGGTATTGCTGTTGATCCCAAAACAGGCGATATCTTCGTAGCTGACTCAGGGAACAACCGTATTCAAAAGTTCGACAGCAGCGGCAAATTCCTTATGGAGTGGGGCGGAACTGGTTCTGGCGCTGGAAAATTAAAAGAACCTGGCAGTATTGCATTAGATTCGAAAGGGTATATTTATGTAGCTGATATAAGGAATTATCGTATAGATAAGTTCGACACCAGCGGGAAATTCATTACTATGTGGGGTAATGGAAAGGGACCAGGCGATGGTCAATTTCAACAAATGCATGGCATTGCTGTGAATCCAGCTGGCACTATTGTATATGTATCGGATACAGAAAATAATAATATCCAAGAATTCAATGCCCAAATAAAGTAAAAAAACGTCTGGAGCAGGAATCGGAACAGATCAATCTCTGATCTCACTAACATCTGAATAAGGCAGTATCAAGAATACAGGCAGCCATTTATTTACTGCATTTGTGTAGCATAACTCGTAGTTGATTAACGTAGACTTTTACGGACTCTGTCCGAAATGCCAGGAACATGTATTAGAATTTTTTACACGATCCGATCTTTTTTGATAGTCCAAACGGCACTTGTGGTATGTTTCAAGTCGTAAAATGTAAATCATGTGGCAAGACTTTTGATGTGAAATGACAGGAGCGTGCCCCCAACATCGTGAACGGCAAAAGGGTACAAGTACTAAGGTGTGATGATTGTGGATACGAAAAGAGAGCAGATTTGGGTTATGTTCAATACATTATGGCCTTGTTAGACAAACACCGCCGAGAAACTCGCTACCATTCCGTTCATGTACGAGTATTCGTACTGCCGTTTTCGTACTGCTGGAGGACTCATTTCAATAGCATCAAAATCATACCAATCGACCTGATATGCCTCTATCCGCCATTCACACTGAAATATGAATGTGTCGGAATTATTGATCCTTTCATAAACAAAATATGCATAATAGAGGCATGACCAACTATCGAAATTGTGATTCCACCATAGAAGAGGGGATACAATAGAGATTACCAAGCTGCAGTCTGAGTGACAAGAATGACTACTCAGAGGGTGGATAAATTAAGTTCAGTGCAATTTGTCGATTCGCTATTTTAATAGGTTACCAAACAAATACGATTGAAAATAATGGTTACGTGGTTGATTATCTATGATGTTATGAAGCTGATTGTTACTGACCTAGGGCATAATCCAGGTTATGGATTACTCACAGAAGATCTATATGGATAAGTAGTATTGTTATAGTATTAGAATAAAAATAAAAAGCTCGGTTGCTGATTAGCATTTATTATGCATCAAGCAGTTTAAATATGATATACTATCAAAGTTATACAAATGGAAGAGAAGGAAAAAATCCAAAAGGAAGTTTTGAAGCCTATAACCAAAGTTAAATCTAAAGAGGATAAGGAATTGCAAGAGTTAGAAGTAGAATCAACCGGTGGAGGAATGGGTGCGGGAGGAGGTTAAGATCAATGAATGAAGACATTAGATAGAAACCCTTCTATAGAAACCCTTCTATAGAAACCCTTCTATAATCGTGTTCAATCATAGATATAGTATAATAATGACAGGACCTTAAATAGAGCATATATTGATGCCAACACTTTGATAATCTTGTGTGTGTACGAAATTTCAAGAAAATAACACAGTCGACATCTATTTATGAGGCTGTTTTTTCCAATCTCAAGCCTATATGATTAGCATATTAATTTTGTTCCCATAGTGATAGTAGCGTAGCATCTAAATAGTTTGTTTGTGTTTATAATATAAGCAATATATGGCTCAGCAGCAGCTATTGTCACAAGAATTGTCACAAGTCTTAGGGAAGTATAGAAGCAAACTGATACATAGTGGAGATCTACATAATGATAGACCCAACATTAGCAAGTTGAAACAAAGGCAGCAGCAGCTATTGTCACAAGAATTATCTATCTCACAAATTCTGCGTGCATATGGAAAACAGTTTACACAGATCAGGGAGCAATATACTGATGGGGTTAACGGAAGATGTGCTATGGGTGTCATCATGTCATATTATGGTTGGGATGGCAAGTGTTGTTCTAATGCAGAAAGAAGATTATATGCTGCACTAGTTGCTTTGAGACGGGCTGGTATTACTAAGGAATCATTGATAGAGTTAAATGACTCTGGTATGACATTTGAAGAGATAGCAGATTATCTAGACCTGAATAATAACAAATAACAAGTATATTGATCGAATAGCAGTTCATCTAACATGTACACTATCCGTCATATGGAGTGATTATTCGAGTCGATCGTCACATAATGATTATTGTCTTACCACCTATCTATCATTCAAAAGCTTCCTTCCACTCGAAGGTCTTTTCTCCCAAGGTATAGTACTGTAGTCGGACCATGGTATCCTCTAAGCCCCCGATTCAGTTAACATGCAGCAGTCTATTTATTAAGCATATCAACCAAGCTAACATAAAACGTATAATTATTAAGAGAAGCTTGCTATGATTCTGATGCACCATTCACAGTTAATGGTGTTGGGGTCTATAGTGATGCTATCAGTTCTGTGGGGATCAAGCTTCATCGCAATTAAGATTGTGGTAGACGAGGTTGCACCCCTTGTTGCATTCGGAATGCGCTTTTTCATGGCAGGCATATTACTGGTAGCAACCCACTATCTGGTGCTACGTACTATCCGCAGGACTAGATCAAATAGATCCAATATAACAGATCATCATCATGTAACGATAAAAAGTAAAGGGGCATGGAAAACCTGGATAATATCGGCTTTATTCTTTATTGTGGGAGGACAAGGATTACTGGCATTAGGGGCACAACACCTATCATCAGGTGCTGCGGCTCTTATTAATTCTACCATCCCAATTTGGGTAGCAATATTTGTGTTACTATTCTTCAAGAAAATACCAACTAGATTTAGCATTGCAGGGATTGTTGCTGGCTTCACAGGACTTATCATTCTTGTCCTTCCGACCATAGAAGAAGGAGAATCTAGTTGGATAGGCATTATCTTTTTAACGATCAGCTCTATTTCATGGGCAATAGGCTCGCTTTATTCAAATCCAGTGCGTGATTCAGGTACTAAGCAAGCTATTCTTTTGCCTACTGGAATGTTTATGCTGCTAGGAGGCATATTTTTGTTGGCTATATCAATATTTATGGGTACAGATGACATTTCAGGTATAGAAGAACTATTTTCGTTAAAGGATAATATTCTGGTGTCCTTTCTGTTCCTCACTCTCATTTGCACCGCAATTGGATACTCAACATTCTATTGGCTTCTAGAATCTACCTCTCCATCATTAGCGAATACATTTGCGTATATTGTACCTGTGATTGCAGTATTCTTAGGATCGGTGATATTGAGTGAGCCGATAACTACTCAGACCATAATTGCTACAGTTGTAATATCAGCAGGAGTTGCAATGATGATGATAAATCCATCATTCAAAAAGATTGACTGACTGGTCAGTTATGTTTATTAGCAGGTGCCATATATGACCATTAATGGAGCTAATACAAGATAAATCCATCATTCTTAACAGCATTTTTTCAAAGAACCATGATATGACCCGCATAATTATGACTACATTGATTTTAGCTACATGCGGCTCATTCATGCAAATAGCTGGTGCAAGCTGGGA
>DASQQK010000199.1:0-5991 GCA_035643435.1 Nitrososphaeraceae archaeon
CCATCTGTAAACGATCTACCGAATGATAGAATCGTATTTTTTAGAAAATCGTCAGTACCAGTTAAGAAAGTACAGGAGTATCTAAAATCAATCGACAAACAACAGATCGAATCAAAGATTGTAGATTCAGACCTGAGGATAAGATTTGACAATATGAAAGATGTTATTCCTATTGATGAGATCTCCGAAAATTACAAAGTGCCATTTGAAATTGCTGTGGCATTGGCAACAAGGGATAACAATGAAGACTATTTGAAAATCGATAACTGGTTTGTATCTAGATCAAAGTTAAATACATTAGCTGTGCACTTGACAGGTACTACGAAGTTTACTGATGTGTGCGATATACTATCTAAGAATTCTATCCCTGAGGGCTGTCATGCCGAAATTATATCAATGCTAGGTTATGACGTCATTTGGCAGAGCTTAGACCCTGATGATGCAATACTCGTGAAACGTGAATGAACTATATACTGGGAAGACAGTACTCGCTAGAAGGCGTCTTACCTACTTGTTTGGTTTGGTTTGGTTGACACTCGCTCCTTCAATTCATCAACAACTATCTCGAGTCTGTGCTGCTTATTTTGTAACTCGACTATACATCTCGCCATATGCGCATTCATGTCATGATAGTGTGTGGAACGGTAATGGTTGAACAGATTGTTAATTTCTACTTGGCCACCACCTTCAAAAACTTGATCACACAAGAGACATTTCATATAAATCGTATACACAGCACTGAGCTTGCATATAAATTTTCATTTTATTCTATTTTGTTTTATATTAGAATTGGCTAGTATTATATTATATCATAAAGTTAGAGTACATATGTACCAAAATGAAATAACAACGTTGCTCAGTATAAGGTATAAAGGTTGTACAAGATCTGCTTATCGTATCTGGTCATAGCCGTAATGTTAGTGACGCTTACGGGGATAGGGTTAGGCGGGGTCGATGACTCTCGCGCGCAACGTTCGTGCGACAGAGCCGATGTCTCAAAGACTTTCTCTATCGAATGTCCCGAAGACCCTATTGCTGACAGTAGCGACAGTGACAAAGACGAAGACGAAGACGATGACACAGAAGGGGATACTCAGGTAGGAGGTGCCGATATTGAATCTAAGATCCCCTCTTCAGGTATAAGCCTCCCATTCCCATGAGCACTGAGACCGATCTGATGACCTATGGATGCTGATGTTTCCGCAGTATAGGTCAACTATGATTATTCAACATCGTACAAGTGTCGTACTAATCAATTGGTCTGCAGCTGATCTCAGTTTACCGACCAAAAGATGGCAGACCTACTGCGGCAAAATCCTGATTAACCTTATTAATTATTTGCTCCATTAGTCGATCTGTCGCGCTAGAATCTGATGTTGTACCCTCTTCTTCCGAGCTTTCTATGTCACTGTCATCACTGGAACTTGAAGATTCCGATGAGTCTGATCCGGTGACACCGTCATCGTTGGAACTTGGCGATTCTGAATCACTGTCATCTGAAGGACTACTTGACGAGGATTGGCCACCATATTTTTCAGGAGCAGGTGTTATTTGTGCGAATACATGATAATCACTTACCGCACCAAACATTGTCGCAAAAAGCCCCAGCAAACCGGATAAGGCGAGACATTTCACATATGTTGAACCTAACATACAATCACTGGACAGTCAAGACTATTCTCGGTTTGTTCATATTTATCTGATAAATGGTACATAAATTTGAGTTAACTAAAGAACTACTTGCTCACTACCCCAAATACTTCACATTCATTATATGATCTACATTTGAAACGAAAATCATTCCATCCCCATGTTCACCGTTCTTGCCAGTTCTTGCAGTTTCGATTATCGCATTCACGACTTCCTTGACTTGTGAATCGGGAATGACTAGTTCAAACTTAGCTCTCTGGATCAAGTCGTAAGATACACGTTGACCTCTCCACTGAAGATGAAGCTCCCTAGTCTTGCTCCAACCCATCACGGTTGATATGGTCATTCCTGACACTCCCATATCTCTCAGTCGCTCCTTTACAAGAGGCATTCTCTCCGCTCTTACGATTGCGTCTATTTTCTTCAATACGGGTCAATCCGAGGTTTTAGTTTATATTCATTTATTAATGTGGCAAATAAAGTGTAACCTGATGACCATCTCCCTAGATGATCTATGCAAGCAAATCTCACAATCAGATGCCTCCGTGAGATTTGTAGGAATTTCCGATAAGTATGGAAAACAAGCAGCAGTAAATTACAGAGAAGGTCTTGTGCCCTATTTGGATCAGACGGAGTCTGAAATCTACTCAATTGATACCGTAATGAGAATGAATAGTCGGAAAGAAATGGAATCGAAGTTAGGTAAAGTTATCTATTCTTTTACTCTATACGAGAATTTAAAGCGGGCCACTATATATACTGGAAACCTGGATTATCCTGTCTTAATGGTATCCTTTGACACTAATTCCGAACATGATAGTATTATACTAGATAAGATACTCCCTATTGTGAAGGCAAAATTATCCAAAGAATAAATTGTCTCATTTCTTTATCGACGACACCGCATGTAACTAAATTTTTTCTGCTCGCTTCAGTAAGGTACCCAGGTGCAGCACATGCTTTGGTTTGGCCCTAGTGATATCGTGATATCAGATATAATTTCCCTACAACACACTTATGACACCCTTCCATAGTATTTCACATGAAGGATAAGAAAAAGACTAAGGGTGATAGCGAACTTGCGACAATGAACGCGCTCCAAGTTAAGAACTGTGTCAATCGTAACACGACTGCAGTTATAGTTATCGGAGCATGTGAGAATCATGGCGATCATATGCCTTTTGGAGCGGATTTTATATTCCCGAGCGAATTGCTCAAAAGAATCTCGCTAAACTTAAAGAATATGATAATACTTCCTTTCATTCCATATGGTCTTAGCTCCCATCACAATGATTATCAGATGACCATAAGTCTCAATTCTGGGACTGTAGTAAGAGTAATTCAGGATATCTGTCAGAGTCTAATAAAAAATGGCATCCAAAGGATTTTGATTATAAACGGTCATGATGGGAATGTTGCGCCAATAGAGATCGCCTCTAGGCGTATAAAGAGCACGTACCCGACAGTAGTGATTGCTTGTCTGGAGGCTTGGTGGACACTGGTCGGCCAGGTTAAGCCTAATCTCTTCGACGTCTGGGATGGGTTGGGTCATGGCGGTGAAGCAGAGACCTCTGCTATGCTTGCGGTTAGACCTGACTTGGTTCAGATGAGCAACGCTCCCAAAGCTGTGGTGCCGAAGTTGCCAAACAAGGTGAGGATCTACTGGAAATTCAATGAACTGTCAAATACGGGCACCACTGGAGCTCCGAAGCAGGCAACTCCCAAGAAAGGGTACGAAATCGTAAAGACGCTCGAAGCGATTTTGATATCATTTCTAAATGACATGAACAAGAATGAGTGGAGATATGGCACATTGCACAAAGAATCGAGCTAAGCCTTTTTATGGCAAGCCTCAGGAGATTACAGAAATAAGCGACGGTAAAACGTCAAATGTTACGAGCTGCATTAGATTCAGCTCAATTATGGGTATATCCTTTACAATTGAAAGAGTTTTATACTAAAGCTCTAGAAAATGTAAGTAATTCATAAGCTAAAGATTATATATTTTACAACCGCCTATAAGGCGTACAGTAAATTGTCATACCCTAAAGAAAGTGATTACAATACCTACATCACTGATGTCGATGCTAATCAGGCCCTGGGCTTTTCAGAAGAGTTACAACGTATCGAGTTTCTTCAGTTCAGGTATACTGATCTGGTAGGAAAGTTTCTAGCTAAGTACGTGATGAGCGACTATGATGAGCTCTATACATTCCTTAAGAAGGGAATAGGACTCGACGGCTCATCGGTAAGAGGCTTTTCAGAAATAAATGAATCAGATCTTCTTCTAGTTCCTGACAGACATACGTTAAGGTTAAATCCGTTTTTTACTAACTTCACTCTAGGTTCGGTTATCTCGAACGTTTACAAGGGGTTCGGATTTGGACGGCTATCCAAAGATCCAAGATTCGTCTCCGAAAACATGGAAGAACACCTTGCAGAGTCAAATTTGACGTGTCAAATTGGGCCTGAAGTCGAATGTTTTGTGTTTGACGATTTCTCTTTTCGAGATAATATAGAGAATGCTATCGGCTCGCATAGAAATTCTAATGACAGAGAGGTCGACTCCACGACAGTCATAGAACCTTCAGTGTCAAACTTGATTATATCAGAAGAACAGTACGGAGTAGGAAAGTATCCCATTACCAGGAAGGGAGGCTATGATGCACCGCCATTCCAAGATTCTCTCGTAGAATTTAGGTTCGAGGTTGCCAACTTCCTAAAGAAATATTATGGAATAAAGGTCACAAACCTGAATCATGAGGTAGCAAGCACAGGCCAAATAGAGATTAACTTTATGCATAGCAAGCTTACTGACGCTGCTGATAACGTTCAAATCTACAAGGACGTCGTAAAGAGCGTAGCCAAGAGACACAACAAGATTGCAAACTTCATGCCAAAGCCCTTATTCGATGAGCGAGATCCGTCAGGTGCTGAAGCGGACAACGGTTCAGGAATGCATGTAAGCGTAAGCCTATGGGAAAAATCTTCATCCTCTTCCAGACATGCTTCTAGCAAGACATTATCTAGCCAGAATATTTTCTTTGACGGAGAGGATTCGTACGCCAACTTAAGCCAGTCAGGCAGATATTTTATCGGAGGCGTACTAGATCACTCTAGATCGCTAGTCGCCATTACTTCTCCCACCGTAAATTCATATTACCGGATGGTCCCTGGATTTGAAGCGCCCGTTTACATCGCATGGTCAAGAGGAAACAGATCTGCCATAGTGAGAATACCCATAAACGATAAAAATAGTAGAGATTCGAAACGTATGGAGTTTAGGGCACCGGATCCTTCTTGTAATCCGTACTTGGCATTCGCTGCCATCGTGGCCGCTGGTTTAGACGGCATGAGAAAAAAAATTGATCCTGGCGATCCTGTTGATGAGAACATATATAAGATGTCTGATTCGCGGAGAAATGAGTTGGGGATTACCGCAGTGCCGGGGAGCCTCGACGAATCCATTGCCTCATTAAAAAGTGATCACCTCTATTTGACTAATACCTGTTTCAATAATGAATGCCTTGAAACATATATTGACCTTAAGGAGGAGGAGATCTCGACCGTACGAAGGTTTGAAGGTAAGGGAGAATCGAAGCTGCAGCAGTTCTATATGTACTATGACGTATGATAGATCACTGAGACTAAGTTAGCGAACTAATTTATGCACTAATTTTGTGCCTGCTTTGAAGCATGAAATATTGATTGTTTTGTGTCCAATTTTGATAGTAGGCCTTTCTTTACAATTGGAATTCTCCTAACCTGCTTCACAGATGGAATGTTTGAATATATTTCCTCATACTTATGAATAAAATTATGGGGAGCAATCTTTTTGGGCAGCTCTTCTTCGTACCAATCTACATTTAAAATATGTCTGCTGGACATAGATGTTAGCTGACTAATTACCTGTTCTATTTCAGATGGAAGAACATGGAGAAGAACCTCGCATGCAAGCACCAGATCATATTTCTCACTATAGACACCGGTGGAACCTAGAGACTGAATGTCAGATACAACAAATTCCAGATTTTGGTCTTTCCCGCTTTCATGGACGAACCGCTTAGCGTTGCTAATCTGGTCGGGTGACATATCAACTGCCACATACTTAGTAATTGAATTGCCAAAATTTTCAAGAAGTAGTCGGGTGATTCGACCGAATCCGCAACCTACTTCTAGGATTGACATTTCTACTGGTTTGTCCGCCTCCTTCACCACAGTAAATATGTTATTAGCCAAATATTCAATCAGGAAACGCTCTTGTAATTGAAATTTGTTATTATACTTAAAATTGTCCTTGTAAACCTTCCCTTGCTCTATCCAGTACTCTCTTGGCTTGTA
>DASQQK010000200.1:0-5947 GCA_035643435.1 Nitrososphaeraceae archaeon
ATACCAACTTGGGAGAAAGACCATCGCCATCCTCACTCCGTGCTGAGAAGTGCTGCTAGGGCAAATCACTTGCCCTCAGCCACCGGGCACGGTATTGTTCCCTCATCTGTGATTTTGCAGATAGCTCTACTGCAAGCATTCGGCGGGATATAGATATCATGGATGGTACACACATCTTGAAATATTATCGTCTCTATCCTGGCCAGCCTAACTAATGCTATAAACATTTACGCTATACGAGATGGACTTGTGATGTACCTGTAACAAATGGCTTAAATACATTTTAGCAAAATTGACTAGATTACATAATATTTTTATATATAAGATATTAGTTGATATTTACTAATGGATAAAACCAGAAATATTACACTGAATTTTATAATAGTAATTTGTGTAATCCTGCTCTTGCTCGTGAATTCAGTAACCTCCACAGAATTATTTGCCAAGAAAGGAGCCTCATCATCAGATTCATACTCAGAGGGAGCAGGGACGAGATCTATAGAAGCAGGGACGACAGGAGGAATAGGAGCATCGGGAACAGGAGTTGACGATCACGAGTTAGCAGCTGGGAATCTATAGTAGTCTGGCTGATCAGTCAATTAGTCATTCGCAATCGCACTACTAATATCTCTATGGAGCTGATCTGCGCTTTAACCAAAAGAATCTTGCAGCACCCGCTACCGAAGTAACTATTACTACACCTCCAGATAAGATTCCAAGATAAGTTAAATCATGTACCCAAACGGCCTTTACCACTTTAGGCCCATCCATGCTGACGAAACCAGAAGGTATATTTATGTCTTGACCATTTGACCAGGAGAGGTCTCCCTTCCAATGATTGAATGTTTGGAGACTCCATAATCCTGCGATTGGTCTCACTGAGTACTCGGCTTGAGAACTCGCATTATACCAACCCGCTCCTTTAGGATTACCTACGTCGGACTCCACCTTAAGATAATACTGGGGCCTGTAAATGGCGTAATACTCAGAAAATTGATTGTCAGGGACTATATCTCTACTGGGGGAAGTATAACCGTCTGACCATCTCAAGAATAATGCACGAGCCTCATTTTCAGCCATATTAATTACCCTGGGTGCGGTCAGGGTGTACGATGAGTTGGGATTAACGTAAGATTCAGAGTACCCGTCATTAAGGTTCATCCTGTCAATGGAATTAGTTGTAACATTATATAACAAAATATCTGTATCATTAAATCGTCCGTAAGGTTCCTGAAGTCCCACCCTTATCAAGGTAGCTGGATTATGAGCCGAACTGTAATTGATGATGTTGATAGGCGGTGACTCAGATTTAGGGTCTATCATTCCATCATCTCTCCATGTAGCGTTGTAATATTCCGTTGAATTCCATCGATAGTAATCCGTTCCACTGCCAGGACCAAAGAAGGAATCAAATACGATACCGAACATATATGTTCCATTTTCAGAAGGAGCCGTCAGAGTGAGATTTTTTGAAAATTCGTCTCCTCGTTTGACTATATCTAAAGATGTAGTCTTGGTATTGATCTGATCTATCCCTGTAGTAACCCGATCTTCTTCAGTATCAAAGTAGTAAGTATCATTTGTGTGTATCTCCCTTAGCAAAGGGATAATTACAGGAAACGAAATCCAATCTGAATTTTGATCAACATCTGGGATATATTCCAAGGTAATTCCTACATCAAATTTATCACCTGCATGAACTTGATTTGGATATGTATATACGACTCTTACATTCCCAGCTGCAGTACTTGGATCATTACCACCGATCCACCAAATTTCGTTATAAGTATGGGCATATAATTCATGAAATGACAGAAAGTGAGTAACGACCACCAATATAAATGAAAATAGAATAATTAACATTAATCCGTCAAGCATAATAGAAGTACTAGTATAATTTTACATATAAAAGAATTATCAGATATAAATGGGTTGATTAAATACTCATCACTTACTAGTAATACGATCCATATATTTGATGATTAGGATGTCTGCATTTTCTAAGCCGATTATATATATGTGACAATTCGAATTCATTTTTTGTTTGCATGGATAGCAATCACGGTATTATATTAAGAATATATAAGGGATTGATCATGCCAAAAGTTTCAAGGATATCTTAGGAGTCGGATTGCTGTACCGAGATAATGATAATTCATGTAATCCCATTATCTTCGCTTCCTCCTACTTATTTTAGTAAGAGGTCAGTATAAGTCCAGGACGACCGGATCAGAGTTGCCAGAATGAAGATAACTAGATTTAAATATTTGTGGTCTTAAACCACTCTTAATATGCCATTTAAAATAAGAGAGACAAGCAACATTAATGCAAATAGCAGCGGCTATAGTAACCAGCATATGGAAATTACAGATGCAGTAGAAGCCGCCGTAAATCACTTGGGATCTCAACCAGTAGGAACTAAAGTTACCATAATACATACTATTAACATTGAAAGATTAGAATAAATTGTTAGATCTAATAGTTAGATCCGGATAATGATTTGACTTAACTATCAGCATGGCGGCTATAGGCCATGATATTATATTTATGACCTTGATTTCCAGGGGTTAGAATCAGACCGGATTGATCTGGTTCGCTCAAGCGTAGTTAATATATGAAACATATGCAATATTTTCGATGTGTTCCCCCATTATGTGACTACGATATAACTAGTCACATCGTTGTAGTATGGAGTCATTATATTATGATAAAGAGAAAAGCAAATCAGAAGTAGAAGTTGGGTAAAGCAAATTGGACCAGCTTACAAAAATTATTGGGATGGGATTAACCCTGCAGGTGTGGTTGTCTCCTATACGAGCCAGAACCCGTGCCCCATTATATTTACGATTACCCTGCGCTAACAGATCTTACTGAACCAATGAAGCGTTAGATTCTGGTTGTGTCCGTTTCATTGTACGTTTGGTACAGCGCCTGTAATTATGCACTTCGCACATATAAAATATTACTCGTATAGTGCCAATATTCTGACATAGACTACCGAGATGTGGAAGGAATAAACGCTTGAACGACTCCCGTCAGATCCACGAATTGACCGTTCCGATATACACTGAAGGAAATGGGGTCAACTACCTGCTTCTCTTCCTGGAGATAAGCCAAAAGCTCCTCAAATGACTTCACCGGAATTCCATCAATGGCAGTTATAATGTCACCGCCAACAAGTTCGTTATACTCGTTTGTGGTACTTCCTTCCATACCTGCTCTATCAGCGGTTCCATCTCTCTGTATCTTATTCACAAAGACTCCTTGAAGGTCTGAAGGTATAGCCGCAGTGCTTACCATTCGTTTGGATAAATCAGGCGTGAGCGTTTCGCCTATGATACCAATCCCCGGATGTAGGTAATAGCCATTCTGTATTATAGAAGATGCTACCTTATCAACAATATTAGAAGGTATGGCTGCTGTCATGCCAGGAAATTGACCCAATGGAACACCAAGAGGGTTTAACCTACCATAAATCAACCCAACCACTTTTCCTGTCGGGTCGATCAATGGACCGCCTGAATTTCCAGGATTTACTGTCACGTCAGACTGTATAACATTAGGAATAGAGAAACCTCCAGCAGGAAAAGCCAAAAGGTAGTCTTTTTTGCTTACTAGTCCTCCTGTCATAGCTGGAGTTGAGTCCCCGAAGTTATACCCAATGGTTACCACCGGTTGTCCTATTCTTAGGTTACTTGAATTGCCCATGACTATAGGTATAAAAGCATCGTTACTCACAGGAATACCTTCCTGAGTGAGTGCTAAATTTGCATTGAAATTGCCAACTTTTTCTCCTATCTTCAATACCGCCACGTCATTGAAAGGATCAGCACCAACAAGAGTTGCATTATATCTTACACCATTAATGTCAACCACGTCTACTGACGTAGCACCGGATAATAGATGATAGGCGGTAACGATATGCCCCATTTCATCGAACACGAAACCCGTACCCAATTCAGTTAGATTCTGTACTTGAGGATTGAAAAGATTTGAAGGTATTGTATTTACTATCCTCACTGTTGACGGTTCCACCTGATTGAATACAGTTTCAAGAGAGGTGGTTGTTCCCTGGATAGTGGTTGCAAATATCTCCTGAATAAAGAGGGCAGAAGATGATAAGCCCGAGAGCACCAAGATCAGTACTACGAAATAAGTTGTCATAACCTATTGCGATCCCAGTCAGGTAGACAGGTTTCGGTGTTATAATCTATGCGGAGAATTAATCGAGAGAGCTAAAGATAGATGATGAGCACAAGGAGCATATCCATTTAGTTGGGATTACTCGGTTAAACATGGCAAATAGTTATACTATATTCTGCGATCTTGGCACTGGTGCTATAGTGCGATAGATAGTTTTAGCTATCTCCCCCAGTCAAAAGAATGTCTTGTTGCGTTCCTGCTTCTTCTTCGATCTAAAATAGTGACTACCGTCCCCGCAACAAGTGTTATCGCACCAATGATAAAAATTATTACACCAGCAGCTACTCCCGTTATAGCACCCAGATTAACTTGACCATCCTCTCCTGAAATAGGTAGAAAACCAAAAAAGCCCCCTACTCTTACAGATTCGGTTCCTAGATTTGAAAGGGTAAGGGTATACAGGCCTTCGGTTTCGGGCTTAAAAGTTGTGAGTAGATCACTCTGAGTATTTTCGCTCAATTGGTTCTTGTTTACTACCACGCCATCAGGATTAAGTACCAGCTGTTCTAGTGTTGACTCACCACCCGTACCTAGGTTAGGATTAGCGTCAGACTCCATATGTAATGCAACAGATACGGGGCGTTCTACACTTTCTACTTCCAAGGTCTGGTTTACAGATTCGGAAGGTCCAATTTCGATGTTGTCTAAGATAGTGGTTCCATCTAGGAATGTGTTAGCAACACCTATGCCATATGCTACAGTCAAAGCTATACCGACCACGAATAGCGAAGCACCTGCAATTAATATTATGTATCCCCTTTTTAACATGCAATAATAAACAATCAACGGGTACTTTACTTTAGCTGAGTATTGAAGGAGATCTCAGTAATATTTATACTGATTGGCACCTAAAGATAATGCAGGTTCAAGAAATGGAAGTTTTCTGTCGGATGTGTGGAGTTAGCAGTGATAGAACTATTGTAACTATGCGACCAGAAGTAGGCGATGTCCTGTGTCAACCCTGCTACGAAAAAAGGTTAGATGAATGGGCTCAATCTTTCAAGGGATAAAGGGAATTATTTGTTACGATGGGTATCTAACATATCTAAAGGGATCTATTTGATACGATAGGTAGATATGAAACAGAGATTATGCTAGATAATTTATATGTAGAATGTGACTAGAGAAGATAGGTCGATCATATGTAATGACATCGGCTAATACCAGGAATCGAACAGAAATAATTTCTACAATATTAGAGACATGCAAAGGTAGTTCTAAGAGGGCTGAAATAATGTTTGCTTCCTACCTCCCATTCGAGCAAGTGAACGAGTACTTGGATGAATTGGTGATGAATGGCCTGTTGGCTTATAACCCTCATAAGAGGGTGTATAACTTGACTTCGAAAGGGAGCCGATTCTTGGAGTTCCAAAAAGAGATTCTGTAGAGACTAACACCTATCGAAGTTTGATGTGATTTAAAATGCTCGTGACTAACATTAGTAGCAGTAAGTCAGACCAGTATGAATTAAGCCAGGTCATGAATTATCTGATCCATTATATCTAGCATGGACAATCGTATAACCGGCAGCTTCCCCTCAGATGTCATATCAATTGCTGTTTATTTCAATGTAAAGTATAACTTATGGATAGAATCCTGTTATCCCGCTTGCCTTCAAATCTTCGTTTACTTCGCTGATTATCTTCTCGCCCAAGGTTTCCTGATTTGAACCATCATCTGTTGTCCTGATATACTTGTGACCTGATATCGGCTCAGTAAAATTCGAGCCAGTTGGTGCGGGGGT
>DASQQK010000201.1:0-2622 GCA_035643435.1 Nitrososphaeraceae archaeon
AGTCCTTTAGCGGCCGGTCTTTACAGATCGGATCTCGGTCTGATGATCCCAAAAGCCTCTGATCCAGAGTATATTAATTCTGTCATCAAACATCTGAAGAACAATGATGTTGATGCATTATTTGTAGGCTCGGATGAAGAATTAATGGCTATCGCTGCCGAAAGGAAGAGAATTGAAAGTGAATCTCCAACTAAGGTGCTAGTTCCCAGACTTGATCTTATAAAAATTGCACGCGATAAATGGGAAACGTACAAGTTTCTGAAAAGCAATAATCTGAGTTGTGCAGAGTCCTCTCTGCCGGACTGCAAGGATGAATTTACTAAGGAATTCGGATTCCCTTTAGTTGTCAAACCACGGGAAGGATTCGGTTCAGTTAACTTCTTTGTCACAAACTCTGTTACTGAAATGGAATATGCACTCAACAAAATTCACGTTTATGGTTGGAAACCGATGCTTCAAGAATATTTACCAGGTTTAGATGAGGAATTTACAACCGGGGTAACAATCGAAAAGAACGGTAAAAGCATAATGTCATCCATCGCAATGAGGAAGTATTTAAAGGGTGGGCAAACGTACAAGGCGTTTATTGACGACTATCAAATAGTCAGGACATCGGCTGAAATTGTGGCTGAGAAATTGGGTGTGACAGGAGCCGTGAACATACAGGCTAAGTATGTTCCAAACGACAAAGAGACGAGTTTTGCCCAGAATGCTGCAGAATTTGACGCCAGAAAAGGTAATGAATCCTTGCAAGACGGAAGTATGAAGATATTTGAGATTAACCCTCGATTCTCAGCTACGTGTCCTCTTCGTTCATACGCTGGCATTAACGAACCGGATATTGTATTTAGGAACACGGTTTTTGATGAAAAAATTGAACAGGTTGGCAATTATAGGCGATTGGTGTGTATGAGGTATTGGAATGAAGTTTATGTTGATATTGCCGCATACGAAAAATTGAAAAAGGGTGGCTCGTTCAAACGAGGATTAGAAAATTCTAATATCCCCAGTTACTTCTAATTTGATTGTTTCAAAATCAATGATAGCAAGTTCATAAGTATTGATACTAAATAAGCACCAGCTGAAAATCTTCCCAGATTTTAAAATCAGTTGCTAGTGCTGTCTTTATGTACACATTAACCATGGATCAATTATAATCAATAGATTTAGATCTTCCCCTCTTCAGACTTGTCTCTATGTTTGCTGTTTGTGATTCCCGTGATAATCTATACCTCTTATATTCCTCATCTGTTTCAATTGCTGCTTTTAGTATCCTGCTTCTAGATGCAACAGATCTTGAAGATTGTAGAAACATTTTGGTGTCTTTTGGTAGGCAGTGTCCTCCTATTCCGTCTCTTGGTTCTAGTACCTCTACATTCCATTTGGTATTTAGGGCTTCCCGCAATTCCGGGAAGTTTATGCTATTAGCTTGACAGTAAAGGTAGATATCCTCTGCAAAAGCTATTTGAAGAAATCTATGTGCATTTTCAGCAATCTTTGTTATTTCAGCAATTTCTACGTCAGAAACAGGATGTAATGGTATTCCTAGATTAGGGGTAGTATGAAAGGAAGGAGAAGTAGTGGTGGTAGCACTAGTAGCAGCAGCAGCAGTAGGGGTAGTGGTAGCACTAGTAGCAATAGTAGTATCGTCCACAGTGGAGGGAGTCATTTCGATGCCGGTATCGCTTGTGAGGATGTCGTCATTCGTATTATCATTATCATTATCATTATCATTGTTATTGTAGTAATTGACATTAATTTGGCCATAGAACTGTACAGCTGCTTTAAGACAACAATCGCACACTCCTCCAACTATACGCAACTGGTTAACTCCGTGTTCTTTTTCTTCTAAAGCATACCATCTATGAGGTACGTGTGCAACATGTAATCTATGGTTTAGCATCTCAAATACCTTCTTGGATGTTCCTCTTGGAATAGTACTCTCTATCGAGACAAGTGCACCATTCTTGGCCTCCTTTGCAATTTTCTCTTGTACAATGGACAACAAACCATCTATATGAGGTGTAAACATATCGTCCGGCTTGTGTGTAGAAATACAAATAATGTATACATCAAATTCACTGAAATTAGCAGCTCTCTTTATTCCAGCTATCTTTTCTGCACGCTCTATTGCTTTCTGACTTATATCATATCCGTATACATCAAATCCTTTCTCCTTCACATATTTTGCTACCGGAAGTCCAAGCTGGCCTAAACCTATTATAAGGATCTTGTCGAAACTAGAATAATTATCAGTTCTCAAGCAGCCTGACTCTGAATCTCTGCTAACGATTTCAAAATCTCCTTTAGGTAAAGTGAATTCACTAGTATTATTTTTTAACAACCGAGCAATCTATGATCTTATTGTTTAATATGCAATAAGATAATGAAGACTAGTAATATCTTAGTGGGAATAGATACAGTGTTTTGTTATAATTGTTAGATGAATGTTTTCTTCTCCTTAATAAGTTAATGGTCATCAACATTATCCTAATATTGCCAGAACCTCGAACTGGGATTGCTTCTTTTCCCGAACCCATTAGGGCTCCTGTCCATTTTCAAAGCTGACAATAAAATGATTAAAATATGATGAGAAATCCGTAAGTCATGTGGATTATGGAG
>DASQQK010000202.1:0-3791 GCA_035643435.1 Nitrososphaeraceae archaeon
TCTATTCTATTTGGATTTCAAATGTGAACGTACCTGTGATATTGCTCTTATTGACAATAAAAGAACTGAGATATTAGTTAAAGTTGCAGTAATCAATACGAGATTCGGCATATAAGCTGGGAGATTTGAAGGTGATGTTGAAAATTCGAAAAAGAGAAAGGTTAAAGAAGTTACTGACAAAGGAAGTGAAAACATTGGTATTAAATCTCGTAGCTGCATACTTGGTATTTCATTGTTCTGATTGTGATAAAGAACTGGTTCTTAAGAAATGTCTACAGCTATCATCCATTATATGTTATCTTCCAAAGTATTCCTGTATCTGTATAGGCCCAAGGCTGACCAAGCGGGAATGGTAAAACTGCTCCAGTCGGTGTAACAGTTCTTACTTCGTTTAAAGCTACTGATGCTACATACAATGACTTTCCATCAGGGCTAAATTCCAAGCCCGTTGGTCTAAAGGAACCATCAGCTGTGTTTATTGTCAACCAGTCATTCCAGTCTCCGGTTTTATAGTTATATTCAATGATTCTCTGGCCTATAAGCTGTCCCATAACAGTTCCAAGCTGAGGTCCTAACTTGCCGGCTGCCTCTAGATGGGTCTGTGGTGCAAGTGTCCCAAATTCTGCAATCAAAGACGTATTATTATCAAGTCCGAAGTTGCTAGATCTGTTTTGATTGCTTATGTCGCTCGAATTATTAGCGGATTCTAATCCTTTGCCATTGATTGGATGAGGAATAGCCAGTTGGGTGACTCCCGCTCCTACATCTAGTACAGCACCTGGCTTCACTACTGGCGGATGTTTTTGAATCAAAAATTGAAGAGGTTGACTGTTCTTTGGGGATTCGAATTTGGGATCTGTCACCGGCTCAGCATTGCCAAAGAAGTCAGGCCAACCATAAAACTGTCCAATGTTCTCAGGCTTTGATATATCTATTAAATAAATCTTATCGCCGTCATTTGCTACATTTCTAGACCCCCTTTCATCTATTCCGTTCATGGTAACTAATAACTTTCCATCGTCAGTAAAGCCCATCCCATACGGATGTCTTAGGCCCCATGCAATCAATTTAAGATCTGTTCCATCCAGTTTGGAACTTAGTATGCACCCAGTACATTTGACGTCTCCCTGTATCACTTGCCCTTTCTTTGTAGTAGTATTAAATGGAACATATGCACCTGTTGTGGCATTATCGTTAGGTGCAGCAGAAAGGAAGTCTTCTGATCCAAGGTTTACTCCGGCCAGAGTGATATTTTTACCAGGTATATCATGGAAAGTTGGTAGCGCCTTAGCCCATGGATTATCAGGTCCCACTACACCTCCATTTGTTGCAACTCCAATGCTGAAGAACATCTGAGTTCCATCGGGGCTAAACACAATAGGGCCTACAAAATGGTCGCCCAAACCTGGCAGAGCCGCTACTATGTCCTTCATCAACCCATGCAGGTCAGCGATCGAGATTTTTCCTCCGTGTGCAATATAGATCAAGCCATTATGATACTGGATATCCGTGACTGGCTTAACAAGGCCTCTATCTATAAATACCGAAATATTCCCTGTCTGATGATCCACTTTTAGTATCCTCGGTTGGGGAAAGAGGCCATTATACGCAAATCCTACTTCTGCAATATACATATTTTTGTTATCATCAAATGTAATACTTCCTGGTATGTTCAGGTTCCATGCTACTGGTTCAATTGAATAACCTGATGGAAGATTAAAGATGTCAGTTTTGGGTATTGGACCAGAATTGACAGCGACAGAAAGATCGGGCGAAAGCTTTAGTTGGTTGAATGGAATTTCAGAGTCAATTCCTCCATGAGATTCGGTACCAGTCAAATTCTTGCTAATCCTCCAGATAACGCCTGTATTTGGATAAGACCAGATCTCTGGAACTGTAAGGTTCTCTCCTGAAGGAAGCTGGCTTACATGCTGTGTTTTGCCAAGGCTTACAACATATAGAGCATTTCCGCCTGGACCAAACCCTACATCTACTGGCCTGAAATAAGGATCAGGATTCTTTATGGATAGAAAGTCTGTCAAGTTTCCAGATCTCGGATCCACAATAGCAACTTTTTGTCCTAGTATAGTTTTGTTTGTGTTACCACTAACGTATTGTTTGATTGGTTGCTCAAAATGATGGGTAAACGGAGCATGGGTACCCCACTCTCCAAAGAAAATATCACCCTCGAATCCAAAATATGAACTATTGGATAGTGCAGCCTTGGTAGGCTTAACTGCATAGCCAGGATCAGCAAATACGTCAGCAGCTGGAGCAGATTGGTTTTGCAACAGAGGCTGAAGAGATCCATCTACATCTCTGGGTGATACGAATTGGGAGGAATTAGATACTGGTTGCAGAGAAGGCAGGGCAGGAGGACGGCTACCGTTATAAAAGTAATCTGGCCAACCATAGAACTTGCCTATTTCATTAGGATCTGATATGTCTATCTTCCAGATCTTGTCATGATCTCCCCTTATGGGCCTGCTTCCTCTCTCTTCTGACCCAGAATCAGTTATAATCAAATTCCCTTCTTTGTCAAAGGCTAACCCAGAAAATATGTCAAGTCGCATTCCCCATGCAACTACCTTTAAATCAGTTCCGTCAGGATTTGCACTTAGAATGCATGCGTTACATTTTACCTGGCCTTTTATCAGTTCCCCTTTTGATGTTGCATTTCCGTAAGGAACAAAGGCTCCTGTCGTTGCGTTCCCTGTCACATTACCGGCAATATCCGCTGTACCTTTTCCGCTACTAGAGTTTGCAGCCTGGGGGGACAATTTTGCCTTTACAATCAAATCCTTCACAACACTCAAATTCTTTTGGCCATCTGCAAGCATGTTAGTTGTATTGAAATTCTGTCCTGCTAATGTTATATTTTTTGCTGGTACGTCATGAACCATGGGGAAACTTGAGAGCCATCCCAGCATATAATTATCAATTCCAACTACACCACTATTGGTCGCACTACCGACGGCAAAATACATTCGACCATCTGGACCAAAAACTAATTGATCGTTTGGATGATCACCACCTGCAGGCAGTCCTACAACTAAATCAGTGACTAATCCTGTAACGGGATCCACACGAGATATCTTGGCCTTATTTGAGACATAGAGATTTCCGTCGTGGTATACCATATCTGTTATAGGACCATTTAGAAATCTATCTGCAAGTAATGAAACAGTCCCATTTAAATCAACTTTCAGTATTCTCGGTATGGGAAAGAGACCGCCAAAACCATATCCTGCTTCTGCGATATACATATTGCCCAATTCATCAAACTCCACACTACTTGGAACCGTCAAATTCCATAAAACTGGCTCTATGGTATATCCACTAGTCAGATTAAAGTTATCAGTGGAAGGAGAGATACCCGAATTAATCGCTGCTGCAGTCAATTCTGGATTTGTGGCAGCAGTTGTTGAACTATCAGTCCGGTTACCTGATGTAACACCATATATCTTTTGTACTGAATTAGAAGGTGCAATCATTAGAATAGTAGAGCTGAACAGGGATACTATCAAAATAGATAGAACGGATAACGCAGATAGCCGCTTCATATAAGAATAGAATAGATCAATCACAATAGCAGATAGGCTACAAACAATATAAAGATGTGCAAATAATATCAATTAGTTTTTGATTGAATGTTCAGACAAATGCTAATGGCTCAATTTGAGTCCCTTAGAATAGTATAGTTGTACATGACCTCCGAATAAATTACGGGAACACAATAGGACAGCTACTTTGACACAGTAACAGCACCTAACATCCATGGATGTATTTTG
>DASQQK010000203.1:0-2575 GCA_035643435.1 Nitrososphaeraceae archaeon
AGATGGAGTTGAAATACCAATGTCAGAGTATAGATTTCAATCACCACTCTTCAATCTAACACTTCCTGAAAATAATGTCGTGGGCGCTCCTGCACAAGAAACTCAAGGAGTTTCAGACGGATATTTCGTCATGTTAAAGCCTCTACCTAAGGGGGAGCATGAAATAAGATCAGTTGGATCTCTGACAGAAGTAACTGTTCAAGGGACACAGAATTTTGCTTCAGATGTAACTTATCATATTACAGTAGAGTAGAATGTATGAAGGTGATTATTGGGTTACATGTGCGTGGCACATTCGAAAATGTAACTATGAGGATATAAGTCTAGATAACCTCAATACTGCGGCGATGTTTATTTCCCAGGGAATATGTTTACAGGACCCAAATGGAAGGCAGCGCTGTATATTGACGACAAGGCTTCGTCAGAACAGACAGACTCCATTAAAAAGATTTATTCTGGTCAAGCAGGTGGATTTTTTGCTGTAGCCCATAATTTCATTGGTGAAATGTTAGGTGCAAGGTCAGTTCCAATCGAATTCGGGGTCGACGGAAAACGTAGATGGCTATACATAAAAGATTCTGTAGAACTTGAGGTAGAGGGACTAATGGGAGCAGATCCTAATAAAGAACCATGTGTAGTTAATCCATCTTTCAGTGTTGTCCCAGGATATTATTTGGCAGTTGCACGTTCAACTAAATACAAATACAACGATTATGGACTACAATGGGACAATTCTGGTAAGAATGGTTTCTACTGTAAGTTTAGTTATTCACCATAACAGCTGGCTATTCCAATAGAATTCAAGATTATTTAACAGATTTAAATCACATCATGGAGAAATATTACCCTTGTAGAGAGTGATATTCCATCATCGATTACTATTACTTCTAGTTTTTGATGGAATTGCCCACCTCACCAGGTGGCATACCCGTACCATCTGGTGATGATGACGAAGACATATCCATAACCATCATCATTCCGCTATCACTATTGTTGTCACTGCTCATCGAATTAGATGGCAGAGATATGACTCCAGATAAGGACATTATTCCTAACACTATAAAACCTATACCTGCTATCCTCGCGACCCAGAGGCCGCCCCTAGACCACACTTTTTCAGCAAAGATAATTGCATCAAATAGTCCCATCCAGATAACATTCATCCAACCTAACGCTACCATGAGTAGAAAATAAGGCCAACAACAACCAAGACAATAAAGACCGTGATACATTCCCATCTTCAATGCTCCAACTTTACCCTTCTGCCATCGTCTCATAAAGAAGCTGAGCGGTGATTCACAATATCCAAGACATTTAGTTTTTAGTGAGCTAAACTGATATACACCGGATACGATCAGTACAATTCCGTAAATAGCATTGGTTAATACAAGTTGATTTCCTAGATGTGAAAAAAGGCTATCAAACAAAAGTGACCAACCTACTAGTAGGACTATTCCTGTTAAGGCCCAGATAGCAAGATATGCTGATGCAAAGAGAATAATGTCATATGATTTGGATTGTAACTTGGATCTCAAATTCTTAAGAGCACTACGCTCGTTATCAACTTCAGCTATGTCATTATCATTAACGCCATCATTACTGGCATGGTATGTTAATCGAGTATTACCAACACCAGAATCATTCTTGGCCTTATTGGTATCAATAAGTCGATTGTAAACAAGAATCATTGGTACTATAGCTGGGAACATCATAGCAGCCATTCCGGCTGTCCATATGACCACAAACAATGACAATGCTGATGGATTGTAAAATGTCATCATAGATGACATCATTGCATCGTATTGCCATATTGATGCTAGCCATGTCAGTACGGAAATAATTACTATAACAGCAATGATAACCAGGATTGAAGTTCTCATAGTATGTCTAATTTCTTTTTTTCCTGTGAGTGCTTTCATGTAACCCAGTGATCCTGATTAGCTAGTTGCTATGGACCACTCCACTCAAATGGGATATGTTTGCTCGACCTGCCATTCCATTCCCATTTGAAACCCAAGGCATCAACTTCATTAGTAACGGCCCTACCCCATGTAGCAACTGTATCAGGTCCTGTTTCACTTCCCGGTGCATTAAAAGTCTGTACTCGCTTACCAGGTGGAGTCATAGGTCCTGTGAGGGCTTCAGCCTTAGCAATAACTTTTCCAGGAACTTCGGCACTCCAATGCGAAAGATCGTCTGCTACATCAAATTTAATGGGGGCGTAATCGATACCGCGAACTTCTTTGATAAGCTTTGCAAATTCGGCCATGAAACCTCCTGCCTTTCCACTAAAGATCATATCCAGAGCCTCCCGCTGTTTTTCGTCTGCCTTTTCATCAAAAAAGATAGATATAGTCGCCTTTGTCTCCCCAGCCCAGATATTACCTTTGAAATACCCCAGCGCTAGTACATTTAAACCATCAAGCTGCACCTGGCCGTAATTGCCATTTTTGATATGGTATGCGAGTACTCCATCGCAGTCACCATAGCTTGGAGCCTGAGCAAAAGTGCATGGACATGGTACGTTACATTTACATACATCAAACCAATCTCCTTTAACCTTCCAGTTTGGTAT
>DASQQK010000204.1:0-6512 GCA_035643435.1 Nitrososphaeraceae archaeon
AGCTGGACATCTATTTCTATTTGTAGCTAGAACTAAGAATCATTTCTGGTCTATTAAACCAGCTCTACCCCTATTTATGGCTGTGATATGCACACAGATTACTGCAACATTGATTGTCGTTTATGGTATATTGCTTCCAGCGATTGGTTGGCAGTTAGCGATATTTGTATGGATATATTCTCTAGTAGAATTCGTTGTTGTCGATTTCTCAAAAATTCCAATTTACAATTTGCTGGAGCATAAAGGGTTGATATTTCATAGATGACTCTTCATGAAACTCTTATGTTTAGGTACAGCAATAACTACTCGTAATAGCATATATCAAAATCAAATCTTAGTACCACTACTCGAATCTACGTTACAATACTTAGTAAGCTCTGACCTAATTTAAAAGGCTAGCTTCAACATATATTCTGTACATTGAAATCAAACATTATTTTCAAGCCTATAGGAGAAGTGCAAAGTGATTTTAAGCAAAATGAGGTCAGAATACATACTATGAGGAGAGTAATGACTCTAGCTAGCTTGGTCATAGACCCCAGATTTAATGTTGCACTGGATGGGATTGAATCATACTCACACTTGATTGTTATATATCATATGCATAGGGTAAAAGGCACAAGAGGACTCAAGGTCCACCCCCAAGGGATAAAGGAAATTCCAAAGTTAGGCGTTTTTGCAACTAGATCTCCTTATCGCCCAAATCCCATAGGTGTTACAGTTGTAAAATTATTAGAGAGGAATAGCAATATCCTCAAAGCAAAAGGACTCGATGCTATAGATGGTTCTCCTATAATTGATATAAAGCCATATACCTATGCTGACATAAAAGGGAAGATATGCACTCCAGAATGGTTATTTCCAAGAAAAACAAATAGTGTTGGGCATACGAATTAATTTAGGACTATCAAAACCGTATATGTTTGTATGTGAGTTCTTGTACTAGCTAAAGAGCTTTAGATAGCACGACTATATGGCTTGTACATCCTCCTGAAGAGAAAGTGGTTAATCTGATTCCAAGAGGCAATGGATGAACGGTCAGGAAGTTAATAAATCAATAGATAGCTGCCAGATCGAGATACTACAAGGAACATTTTTATTCACCACATTACTTTTACGTCTCAATGATAAAAACCAATTTCACATCTGCCTCAGTTTTAGGGATAATAGTTAGCATGGGCATTATGCATATTATTTTTACAAGTAGTAACACTTCTTATACGGCAATCGCTCAGCCCCTTATTCGAACCACTGAAGTTGTAGGAGGGAACCAAACAATTAGTCCAGGCAGTGCGAGCGAATCGATACCGTATAGCAATCCCGATCTTGGGTTTTCACTAGAATATCCGTCAGATTGGCACAAGGAAGAAAGCCTATCATTCATTTCACCTCCAAGTGGAACCGATAATCAAGCCCCGGAAGTCATAAGCATTACAACTGAGTTGCTCCCAACGCTAGATTTTAGTCTTGATTCATACACTGCAGCCGCTCTTAACCAAGTAGAATCACTTGAGGATTTTGAACTTCTGAATTCTTCTTCTGTCATTCTTGCAGGATTACCTGGTCATATGATCATGTATTCTTTTACGGATGAAAGCCAAACCCCTTTGCAGAACCTTCAAGCGTGGACTATTAAAGATGGTATAGCATATGTAATTACATATGGTGGAATTCCTGAAGAGTTTGATAACTCTTTACCAGTAGTACGAAACATGATGGACTCATTTAGCCTTGAATAAAGAATGAAATAGCCATTGATTATATCAGTACAATACAGATTGAGATGAACCTTAGCAAGTGGATGATGATGGTGTCAAAATACTGATTAACAGATTCAAGGCGATGAAAATGCAGCTGCATTAACTACACACACTGTCCGTATGTCTGACCAGGCAAAACCCTAGGCCCACTTATCTCTGGCATAACCTGACTACTGCGGCAGCATGAAGCGCATAGAAGGCATCTTTTCGATTATCTAATACAGTAATACAGTAAGATATTAATAGTTGATTATATAATTGTCAAAATATAGATTGCTGGTTAAAATAAACAATATCCATAATAATGATAAAGTAGTTAAAGTCACTAAGCTCGATATTGATGACTATGGTTCTGTGATCCCAGTAGAGAAGCTACACCTCAAACTACCGCCACACGATGATTCCATAGTTAAGATCCTGCGAAATTCTCAGTATGCAGTTTTGACCGTCCAAGGGAATGGGGAGAACGGGAGTACTATAATAACTGCAGAAACCATGACACTTGATGAACTTAATAAGGAAAAACAGAAGACAATAGAAGTAGCTGAAGATAAAAAAGAGCATGGATAGATGCGGCTTCGTCTGTTGCTACAATAGGATTCAACTTAACTGATTAGCCAAAAGAATAGACCTAATGATAGAAAGCCTGGAATTCACATGGCAGTAATCAGCTAATGACTTGTATCTACCTCAAAACTAGGAGACTAATTGATATCGTTCAATACCCTGGTTCTAATGATGCAGAGAAGTATTCTATAAGATGCTGCCAAATGTGCAGTATTTCAGGCTTCTCAAGCATCCTACCATGAATATCAGAGGAACATATTGGGAAATGAATTATTGGTATCGCTATTTCCATTCCCATTCTTTATTTAAGATACATCCCGTATTATCTACTTCTGACTCAAAGATAGTCATCTTGTTATTAAGAAAAGCAAGCTTTCCTTTTGAGATTGTATGGTAAAATGCTGAGCCACGGAACAGACTTTTATCACTTTCTTTAATGGGTTCATGTATCCCTTGAGCAGTCCATATTACCATTTCTTTTCCGTCTAGTGTAGTCATAAGGCCGTATCCCTCACTATGATATATAGTACTCTCTGTGATAGTATTTATAAATGTCCCAATATCAGTAATATTTACATTACCATGAATTCGTCCGTCTAATAAGATCGTATTCTCTACCTTAATTCTTGGTTCAACTGCTACTATCCTTTGACCTATGATCCTGCCATTTCCTTCATAGATTAAATCACCTAACATAGACATCTAATGATTAATCGTAAATTTATGTCATATGTGTCAACCCCATGTTTGGGGGGAGACATCGAGGTTGTTAAGCAGACAGACTTCACGTCACAAAGGCAGAAGAAGATGATAGAATCAGATATCTCACCGTGTGATACCACTTCTCTTATTGATTTCTTGGCCCATCTAAATCTCCTTCTTAGCTCATGAACATATGACATTCTAGCCTTCTAAAAAATAATTCATGTAGATTCATAGCAAATCGAAAGTCGCCTCAGAAAATGACCAGTGAGCAATATCAATATTGTTTGTACGCTCAACTGCCAATAAGATCTCGTATATGATCCATAATAATTTGCATATCCTCTAATGTTAGTTGTTTAGTGCTGTGCAGTGAGACTATGCATATTCCATTTTTCATTCTGGATACCATCTCAGAAATAGTATTTAGGAACATAGAATCATGTTTACTTGGAATAACTTTGGCAGTATTACTTTTATTGGATGATGAAATGGAAACTGAGATAGCGCCTATTCGATCAGAATCTTCAGATATTAATACGAAGCATCCGTTAGAGACGGGTACGTATTTAATGGCGAAATTTCTTCCGCTCTGAGACTTTAAAATTCTATCGACCATCCCTTGGTCTGCTGTTATCTAATGGCTTACCGTCCTTTTATAATCGATAGTCAGACCCGAACCGGAATAGGTTTCTCCGGATAAACCTCCTGTAACTTCTTACGTGCTCTTAATCTAGCTTTGTACTTCAGATTCCTAGGTTTTGTTCTTAACCTATAACCACAACACGGGCACCATAATCCTTCCCACTTGATGAATATCTCACATATCTGACAGCGTCTTTGTCCACTAACATAACGACCAGATCCGACCGGTTTTTGAGCCCTGTGTCTTCCACATATACCTTTACAAGTCATTCCAACTCATCTACCCCTAAGTAAAACCTTTATTCTACCTAATAGAATAATGTATGCATAGTATTTAAATTTATGCAAAAATTATATAGTGAAGTATTTGCAATATGAAAAAATCTAAAGGTTATTAGTAGTTCCGCTGGCAGCAGCAAGCTAATGATCTACAAATATTAGTAGTTTCAGAAAAGTTAGGTAAAGGTATGTAAATGGCAATACACATCAGTGTAAAAACAGCCTTCCACTTCTGAGCGCAATTGTCTTAGCAGAAAGCTTGTCTCGAATCCCGCGTCTGTTCACTCCTGCGCTCCTAGGTAAGGAGGTTCCATATTCATCTACAATTTCTATAGTAACAACATTCTTGAGTTTCATTTTGATCATTCGAGCAATATATTGCGACATAGCTATATCACCATCACCAATTTTAACAGTCTTTTTCTTAGACTGAATTCCCTCCAATAATGCTATAACCAAATCTACCGCAGATATAGGAGATGACACAACTAAACTTTCAATTTCATTTTGTAGATATATTATAGAAAGTCCAATGCGGTTACCAGGATCAATTCCGATTATTAACTGATCATTTTGATATTCTCTCATAACACTCCGAAGGATTTTTGCTTTGGATAGAACCGGATTTTCCAGAAGTTCCGTATCTAGAAGAATTTCCTTCTTAGTCAATAATTTAGCTTCTGCTCTTGTAGTTATAACTAACTTTGTATTTGATTCAGCCGCCTCTTGAGGCGAGAGCGATTCAAATGCAAGATCCATACGCTTTAGCGCATTAATAATTCCAAAATAAGAACGACCATAAACAGTAGCAACGGTGACTTTATGCTGTAACAGCTCCTTGTTCAGGGGCGTTTCATCGAGAAACCATGGACAAGATTTATTATTAAACTTTATGGGGATACAGGTCTACTCTTTACTAGTTTTCTACAGAGGTTCAAGTCAAAATTTACATAAAAGGAAGATGCGAATTAAGCTTTTCCCCATAAAATAATTTTTACTGCCATCTCAACTGCCTTATCATATGAAGTTTCAATATTCTTTTTGATTGTTGCAAGTTCGTTATCCGAATTTTTGAGAATGGTTGACGATTCTTTTTCGGCTTCCTGTCTAGCCGTATCAATGATTTTTTTTGCTTCTTCATTCGCCAAGTTTATAATATTCTCTTTCAGATGCTCAATCTGTTCGTGAGACGAATTGATTAGGCGCCTCTTCATTTCTTCTGTTTTGCTACTGATATTGTCCAAATCATCCTCAAGTTCAGATAACGTATTGATTATGCTTTCGATGCCGGTGACCTGTTTCAAGCTCAGTTACACTAAAAATTGATCGATATTAAACTTTCCTTTCACAAAAATAGATAGTTAACGAGAAATAATCTTCTTCTAGATGCCATAATAAACAGTTAATGTATCACTAGTGATATGTGGAGGTCTATCTGCCCATTTTAATACTAATAATTTCCTAGATTTCCAGAGCTCTGGAATAACTCATAGTCATCGTAACCTAATGTAATGAGTATACTTGGTGATCCTTAAGTAGATTCAGTAGTTCTCTATTGATGAATCTCTGGTACTTAAGGAAGGAGATAATATTTCACCTTCATTCATATATATGGTAATATGCGGACGCAGATACGGCTATCTACAAGAACAAACATGCGATACTATGTGGCGCATCATATCAGGCAATACATCATTACATGATTAAATCCTAGACTAAATCCTAGACTAAATACTTGATTGGATATGGGTGAATATTGTGGGTCCAGTGCTACAAGATTTTTTAAATTCAAGCTCGTAACTATATTTGACGTTAATTCTAAAATCATCATTTTCTTTCCGAGTATATACTATCGACGTACCTACGGTTTGACGTAACTAAGAATTTCTCATTTTTATACTGAGGTCGCCGGCTTCATGATATCGCAATCAATAATTCTGTTGATTGTGTCGTCATACAAACCTCACTTACGACCGATCTTTAGTAGTTAAATTAGATGCATAATATCTTAGGCTTGGATATATATATGTAGATACGGCAAAGTGTGTGTATATATAGATACGGTGGTATGGTCTATGACAGAATGACATTTAATATATATGGCGAATACTGAGGTATAGGAGTATTACCATATGGCAAGACATATATAGTCAGAACGATCTACGTTTGAAGTATTGGTAATCACAGCCAAAGAGACAAAAACAACCTGGAGAATGCCCAGAGATCTGCATAAAGACTTGAAGCGCTACGCTCTTGAAAATGATACAAACGTCACTGCTGTAGTATGGAGGGCTTGTAGAGAATTCCTAGCAAGGGACAAGATGTTCAAAGACAAGTACCAATCATATTCGGGTTTAACGACAATACCAAAAGAAAACTCAGTACAACCACAAGTAGATGACGAGATCCTCTATGAGACAACAGACACATTCCAGAGCGATATGGAAAGGGGCAAGCCCTCCTAGTAACTACAGCAGCTTCCTAAATCCCTCATTTAGTGAATTATATTGTTTGTAACGTTTGTATTAGGTTTTAAAGTCAGTATTACATTTGCATAGA
>DASQQK010000205.1:0-2124 GCA_035643435.1 Nitrososphaeraceae archaeon
CTGAACAGACTAATCCGCTCCTCGAACAAATAAGAAACAGAGTTAACGGAGAACTATCCTCTGCTGGAATACCAATTCCGTAACTCCATATTTTTATTTTCGTTTGTTTGGGTTCAGTTCTTGCTACTCTGTTATCATCCTGCTTGCCTGGGACGGCAGGCACGATTACTCTCGAATAGAGGGTCCACAACATATTATTTTGTGGTCAGTCTTAGCCTTTGCAGTGTTTGGACATTGTCCAGGCTGATCCTAATATAATACAACACAAAACAGCAAATAAAATCAGAATGTAGCAACAATAGTCCTAATTAGCAGCAGACAGTAGCAGACAGAAAAAGCTTTAGCTAGCAACGGCCCCTTAATCATATGCAGGTACTCAACAAATACGAGAAAGAAGAACTTGTAATCAAGATGCATAGAGAGGGGAAAACTCTACGGGAAATTGCATCCTCAGTGCACATGTCATTCGGAGACATTGAATAAATTACTAAACGATTGCTACAAATACTCAATGGCTATGAATAATCACGCACAACTACATTTATTTCCATCAGAGTCTTTGATAATGTCTTTGCTCTTGTCACAGCACAAACCCATCAACCAATTAAAGTCGATGATAAATTCAGAACAGATACAGACAGAAACTCCGTAAGCCGACTCAAATCTAATCTAATCTGGTAGTACTATTTGTTGTTCAGGGGACTCTTTTCTGTCAACAATCTGATTACCTCTATAGAACTCTATCTCCGTACCTCGAGTCACACTGTAATCTATTCTGAATGATTCATTTGATGAGATGGGTATTACCTCTGTATTGTGAGAATTACATAGGTGACAACTAAGAACCTGTAATGAAGAATCCAAGTCATCAATACTGAAATAAGACGCACACCAATAACATGAATTGCAAATCACAAAATAGATTCTATCAATAGGCTGTAATATACCATCATTATCCCTCTTCTTTATATTAGCGGTATTACTAGATAGCTTGTTTGATTGTAACAAGTCATACGCCAAATTAGGTTTAATCATTTCCGTTATTCCCTTACCCTAAAATTGTATGATCGTAGCTATAATTTTTATAGGTTATCGTCAACCTAAATTACCTTATTACATATCAGGTCTAGATCCATAATATGCAAGAGACTTATGCATTAATGAATGTGGAACGCAGACAGGAAGAGAAAATTAACCCGCCAGACCATAGGTAGGACCCGGTGAGTTGTAGCGTCCTACCTATAGGACATGCCAGAACGGCCTGTCTTTATGGTTGGTTGGTAATGCAGTCTACTCTTACTGCGGCCGCAGCTTGCACAACAAATTATAAAAACGATCCATCTGTAGCAAACTACGATCTCGCCAAATTTTCTTTCTTAAGTTTAGTCTCGTCTAGGATTTTCCGAAATATTGGCTTTAGTTCAGATGGAATTACATCAAGATGTTGTTCGATAGCCCGACCAACACAGCCAAATGCGCCCGCATCATTAGATTCTACGATATAACATGTGTGTTGTTCGTTCAGTTTTATGCGATTGTGACCGAGATCATCATTACATATTTCATTAGCTGTTTTACCTATTCTTTCAACCAATTCAGAAGAATCTGCGATTTCAATCTCGATTTTCCTTTTTCACCACTTATACGCATATTATGACTATATCGACATGATGAATAATTATTTCCATTCCAAGTCTTCTGGATGAGGTTCATATTTGTAGTCTATCATAACACACGATTATCATGCCTGAAAAAGTGTTATCTAGTGCTGGAATAGCTACTCATGGTTTCTGATCATAAACTCCATTTTTCTTTTTATTAGGTTAGCACACACAGAATAGAAATTTATGAGAACGATGAACGTATGTTCTCTTTTATCTTCAACCTCATACACATGGTCATTTCTTCTGGATTTATGGCATGATAGTCGAACATGTGTATGATTGTATGCTTCATAGCTCCCTCTTCACTGGTTCCAAAAATAACATAATTACAGTCTAACCCAACATCTGCGCATCGAATACAAAATAGTCTCACACTATCTTCGATTATTTGGGACATCAGATTTGTACAGTAAAATTCTATATATTAAGAGTGTGTTACATTCTACTAAGAGATTGTGAA
>DASQQK010000206.1:0-3345 GCA_035643435.1 Nitrososphaeraceae archaeon
ACCCTTTGGACACGATTCATCAATACCTGGTTGTGTTCCCGTTTGCGGATAATATTTAACCCAGTTTCTGGAACAGCCCAGCCCTCAGATTGTAATTGAAAATATTAACTAACAGATTGTAACTGATGCATCTGAGGCAGGAGTAAAGAACCTTATTGCAATTATAATTAGCTCTACTTCACCTTCTATTTTCATTCGAGAACTGATTAAGGGAAATCAATGCTAATAAATTCAGGTTCTGAAGTCTGTTTCTACCATGAATTACTTCATATATACAGTATCCCGTACTATTGAATATTTTAGCGAATTCCGGTATCTCTTAGATAATTCATGGTACTCATTTATTTCTCCCCTCTTCTTCATACCACTCTTTTTCAAAACCCGGATTGAAGCTTTATTTTCTGGAAAAACAAAAGCTATCACTTCCCTTAGTCCTAAATCAGAAGAGAATGCATATTTGATTATCAATTTTACACATTCAGTAGCTATGCCTCTGCCCTTACCAACCATTTTTTTCAAATCTGTATGGATCATACGTCAGCATGCTGAAGAATGTACCCATAAACCTTTTTTATATTATATTTGTGAAGTACTGTTGCTATACACCAACGTCAGAAGACCAAGCAGTGTTGAGGTAGGCGACCAATAGTAATTACTTTGCAAGGCCTGTAAAGCTTCATTTTGGTCGTCTACCTTGCATATATCATAAGACTTCTAGTCTGAATACACGTTATGTAGTACATGGTTATTACCAAGAGGCGAGGCGGACGATTGAAAACTTGAAAAAGAGTACTTTTTACAATAACAGGCTTCCACTTAAGCTTAGGCTAATCAGTTGGTGAGACCCAAATTGTTACGAATGCAACCTTATCCAGCAACAACATTCTTCCAATGAACAATTACGGCATCCTATAGATGAATTACTGATCTTGCAATCTTCGGGATAACATACACAATCCGCACATCTGATATTCATAATTGAAGATAAGAATAACTCATTAAAATTTTTTTGGGTTATTGATATGCTAGACCAAAAGCAATACACTTTAAAAGCTCAGGATCAACATTGTTGAGACGTCAAATTATGTCGATGGCAATAACACATACAATACTATGGAAAGTGCTATTCCAAATTTGATATACGACAATACTATCAATCATCATATACAGATATAATCAATCTAATTATTACCGCCGCTCCATAGTCAAATATGTCTTTGTTAGAAGATGACATATGTAACTTAGTTATGCAATCCTTATATTAGTACGATCGATTATTTAGATCGTTACTTTGCGTCAAACCACTTCTACATATAAGCTGCCATGTGATTGTTTACTAAAGTGGGATAATGAGGAAACATCATTGATAATGTGTGAAAAACATCACACCGATTATGATAAAATAGATATTAAAGCAGATGTAAATTATAAGACAGAGCAATTCATAAAGAAAGTAATTGATCCCTCTGGATCTCAGTATTCTGACATGATGTTGAAGGAATTACGTTGAAGGATTTCATTCAACATAGTCATTCCAACTCATTAATTATGACTATGTGATGAGTTTACCTTTAGTCTGGCACAATTAATTATGCAGAATGTGAATCTGATGACGGGGCAAGTGTCACAGATCCTTGTAACAAAATTTATGTCTTTATCCTCCTTAACTATCTGTTCGATAGCTTGTGGATCAATTCACAGGCTAATTCCAGCAAGGCATGGGATGGAAGTTCAGAAATGTGAATTCCACAATATTGTCCATCATGGTTTGCTCCAAGACTGGTAGATTTAGTCTCTAGATTTAATCTCTACAGAGATTTGGTCTCTTCCAATCTAGTCTGAAAGCATGCATCAAGCTAACACGAAAGGCAGTTTGGTGAACATGACCAAAAAAAGCATCTTCGAGACACTTATATTTATTTGTCACCGGCTCGATTCATTCATTCAGAATTTAGGGACTTTGTGCCTCTTCATTTATGAATTCCTGTGTCATGATATAATGTTGTTTTATTTATGAATTCCTGTGAAGATATGAGCTCTATAATAGTTGATTCAGAAAAAATTAAATCATTTGCCATCGATAGATCAAACAGAAGATAGTTTGAGATTATTCTGTATTCGATGCGCAGATGTTGGACTAGACTGTAACTGCACTATTCACGGAATAAATGAAGAAGCTGCCATTGACAGTACAATTTTACACATGTCTGAAAATCATGCAATTAGACAGGAAGAAATGACTACGTGTATGAGACTGAAGATAAAAGAGAATATATGTTCATTATTCTCATAAATTCTATTCTCTGTGCGCTAAGCTAATAAAAAGAATAAAGGGGTTCATGATCAGAAACCAGGAGAGGCTATTCCAGCTGCTGATAATTCTTCATTGACTCTATGCATTATAGCTTCCATTAACGAGCTTGATGCTTCACCATCATACAGCATCCTATGATGGCTGGTAAGGCATAGGAAAGATGGGGTATGACTCAGCTCAAATAACATTAAAATTTTCTAGTCGTCTGACTAGAGTATGTGGAATATGATCTAATCCGTTTCAGAGCAGAGTTCACTATAGAAGTTGGAAAAAAAGCAGAGTTCAAGAAACTGGTACATGAAATGAGCAGAACTGTAGAAGCTCACGAACCAGATACACTGAGCTATCTATTTTATCTTAATAGGGATGAGACAAAGTGTATCGTAGAAGAAACTTACGCAAATTCAGAAGCCGCATTTGTTCACAATAATAGTATTGCATCAAAAGCGATAATTCCAAAGATTCACAGTGTTTCTAGGTTGAGTAAATTTGAAGTTTACGGTAATCCCAATAAAGAACTTCAAGAAGTGCTAGCAGGTTTCAATCCCCAAACTTACAATCTAATTACTGGATTCAGTCGTTGACAGGTGTACCTATACCTATGGATGGAGTTATTTTTTATAGTTTCAATATTTCTGAGGTAGTCATTACAAAAGAGGAGTATCCTACAAGACCAAGATGACTCATAATGACAATGTACGATAGCTAGCGTACTTGCATAGCTGAATTAGAAGAACAATTACATATCCCATTATCAGCTTCATAATAGAACATGATATTCATTAATGAATACCTACGATCACACAAGAAAGAGATAGTAGATTATATTCAAGGAAACTACATACCAGCTAACATCATAAGTAATAGTACATTCAATAGCTTGGCCACTGAATTACAAAGAAAATTTAAGCACGATCACAGAGGTCACTTTGGCGGAAGAGACGAGGCACATAACGTTCTTAGCATGGCAATAATGTGTTCTATGTGGTGTGGTTGGATTTCACAGGCAAAGGCCAACAGAAAAGCATATC
>DASQQK010000207.1:0-2663 GCA_035643435.1 Nitrososphaeraceae archaeon
TTAAAGTCGACCAAAAGCAATAGTGTAAACGGAAGGGAGTGAGATTCATCAGATATGTTATACATCAGATAAGGACCTGGCGACTAGGAATATCAAGAGACTAGGCTATAACTATAGGGGGCTCTTCAAGGAAACGTTAAAGTAATCCGATTTCTTAGTTATTTTTTACTAAGAGGGAGCTACACACGGAAAGGCTAATCCTGCTGGGTATTATATTGGCTGCCTCAATTGCAGCTTCGTCATTTGTACTTCTTCTAGTTCTGCAGGCTGATACTGAATCGACTATTCGCAATGGCCTCTACCAACGTCAAGTTGATAAACAGACGCAGACAACGAATAGCATCTCGCAGAGCATAGGCTCAGATTTGGGCATACTGGTATCTATGTTGGATGGTCTTGCAGAATCTGAACTGCTTCAACAAGGCATTTTTACTGGAGACCAGACGGCAGGTCTTATCGAAGAGAAGCTGGGTAGATATGGAACAGAAGTTAACGATGTATTCATACTTGACGATAACGATGTGGTTAGGTCTATCATACCGGGCCCCGGTTTTACGATTGATGATGCCACATTCTTAAGGGTTGGCGATGATCTATCCCAAAGGCAATGGGTTAAGGGTACCAAGCTCAACTCACCAGCACCACACTTTTCAGGAGGTTTTGAGCGCCAGGGGATATATAAGATTTTTTTAGCATTTCCGATCGTTAGTAGAGTGACAAATGAGAACTTGGGTATCGTCGGAGCCTCATTCTCAACCATTCCCTTTTTCTCGAGGTACGGAAACCTGGAGGATTTCAACAAAGATTTTCTAATGGTGCTAGACAAACGAGGAATAATATTAACCGATCCTGGTGATCAGGGATTTCTTGGGCAGAATTTTTTTGGGCAATTCGTTCAAGATTTCATAGGTGGCAATAGGGAGCTTAATAATCTAACAAGAAATCTTTTAGAAGGGCACTCAGGTCATGCGGTGTATGACTACGGAAAGGGCGAGAGGATCACAACACAGGAACCCATATTGATAAATGGCAAACCCGAATTTTTCGTCCAGGCTATTACACCAACAGCTGGTCTTTATTCTGACATCGGTAGCCTGCTTTTCGACGAAAGGATAAGGTTGTTCTTATTTTTTGGAGCTTCTCTTGCAGGTGTGATAGCCCTCGTTTTATACCTGCTCAAATGGAATAGGGCCCTGAAGAGGGAAGTGGGCAAGAGAACAAACGAGTTAGAAGTTTCTAATAGACAACTGATTGATGCTAACAAACAGCTGGCCGCTAACAATAGGTTACAGAATGAGTTCATCAACATTGCGGCACATGAGCTTCGTACTCCTATACAGCCTATATTGAGTCTTTCAGCTGTGCTTCGGGATATAGTAGATGTCTCTTTCAATGGTGACGGAAGAGATAAGATCAGACAGCAGAACGAAATGATTGATGTAATTGCTAGAAATGCTATCCGGCTTAAGGACCTCACGAATGATATCCTTGACGTATCACGAATTGAATCAAGTAATCTGAAATTAGAGAGAGAGAGGGTGAATCTAGTTGAAACGATAAGGAATGTCATAAAAGAAATTTCAACTACTAACAGACAGGTCAAGGAGAGTGTCGTAGCCATTCAGTTTATGGATGGCAGGAAGAACAACGGAACTGATTGTTATCTGGATGCCGATAGGTCAAGGTTGATTCAAGTATTAACAAATTTAATTAATAATTCTATCAAGTTCACCAAAGAAGGAACTATAAGTGTTACTATTGAAAAGGATGATATCAATAACCATATAATAGTAAGAATAAAGGATACGGGAAAAGGGATAGATGCAGAAATATTGCCCAGATTGTTTACCAAGTTCGTGACAAAGTCAAATAGAGGATCTGGGCTTGGATTGTATATATGCAGGGGAATAGTCGAAGCTCATGGCGGAAGAATATGGGGTGAGAATAATCCTTGTGGTAAAAATAATCCTTTTGGTAAGGCATATAGTATTCAAGATTGCAGGGGCGCTACATTCAGTTTTAGTCTACCTCTAAATTGATCGAAAATTGGCCTTTCATGCAATTAGCTAAGTCAGAGGGTGACTTTTTTTGCTGCCTCAAGCTGCCTATTAAGAAACTTGGAGAGATGCAAAATAGCGAGCACTCAGGATGCTTGATCACAAACCTAAAAAATCAGATTTTGTGATGTATGTTATGAAGAATCCTCTCCTTATTACAGCAGGTTTTTTCATACTCATTTCATTGTTAATTATGATCTCTGTTAAGGATCTGAGGGGGGCTCAAGAAAATGACACGATAACACTTAAGGTGCTATTCAACGAAATTGTTTCAAGTCCTAATGCGGGTAGACTCCTAGCAGATAGGGCCCTTGAAATCTTACGGAATGAGACTGATGCTGAAATAAATTTGCAATATGAAGAATTTAAGTCAGCCAACACCACTAGGGATGACATAATTCAGCTCATCTCCAATCAGACTCCCCTCGACATAATCACAATAGATCAGATATGGCTAGGAGAGCTTGCGCAAAAGGGATTGCTTACGGATCTCACCAACTATACAGAGCATCAATGGGATAGAAATGGGGAGGAAGAATGGTATTTCGAAAATTGGGAGGGTGGTATGTATAATGGTACAGCTTATGGCATATGGGCATGGACTGA
>DASQQK010000208.1:0-24237 GCA_035643435.1 Nitrososphaeraceae archaeon
GTTGAGTTATTTCCTTCTAATGTGAACGTCTTTGCTGCATTAACACTTGCGACAGGCAATATAGCTAAGATCAAGGTTAGGATAATTGCCGATCCAAACATAAAAGTTAACCGGCATCAGATTGATGTTAGAGGCGGGTTCGGGATTTTGCAAGTGGTTACTAATAACATACCTCATCCGGAAAACCCCCGGACAAGTGAATTGGCTGTATTATCTGCCATTGAAACCGTAAGATCAGCCTGTAATGGAATGCTCAAGATCGGGAGTTAAGAACTACTGGCTACCACGATTTATATAGGGTAAGAGTAAGTGTTGTAACAAGGAATAAGGAATGAGTTACGGTGGATATAGAAGAACAGATAGTTTTGGACCAAAACCGGTAGAAACAGGAAAAGAATACGACGTACAGATCTCCGAAATAAGCAGAAAAGGTGACGGGATTGCCAGGGTCCAAGGATTTGTTATCTTTGTTAAAGATGCAAAAGTTGGTCAGAATGCCAAGATAAGAGTAACGCAGGTTGGGAATCGGTTTGCCACAGCTGAAATAGTGAATGGGGTTACAGAACAGTCGACCCCAGCTGAGGAGATTTCAAGCGGAACTCAAGACCAAACAACTGAGTCATGATTTGTGATTTGATGTAGGTCTTGACACTAAGTATGTGTTTTTCCTAACTTCTCCTCGACCTGAAAAATATTCAGTATTTCTTTCATTTAGAAGTCAGTTGCCGAGACAAAATATTGTTTCGTTCTGCATTCGATTCACAGGTCTTGAGATCAGTCTAGAAATGGAATTACCTAACTGTTCTTCGTCAACCTCGCCATTGTCGAAATTTCCAGGTAGCACGAGATAGAGGCGAATATTAGAACCTAAAACATCGGATAATTCCTGGTTAGCAGTAACAATGAATGGTCTAAGTGAACCGCGAAAGAGTTCGGCCCTTGCCTTAATCAGCCCTGAGATTTTGCCACCCTTAGGCCAGTCCGGTCCTACTATAATGATATTTCCTGATGACTGTTTAAATCTCACAGGTTCTTCCAATGCACCGTCAGGTGCAAGGACAGCAACAGCATGTTTCGTCACTAGAGCAGGAGTGTGGATAAATCTGTCGACGAGTGATTCCCAATCCTGCTTCGAAAGCTCAAGCAATGATTTCGAATAATCAGGCCGTCCAGTAAAGTGAATCATTCCACCAAGGGGACCGACGCTGCTTCTCAATGATTTTAAAGAGTCGTGTAAATTAGCCTCATCCGAGAGGTTGACTTGATATTGGGGGATTTCGGGTAACTGTTCGATTTTTTCTGGGGAAACGACTACTATTTTCTTTACTCCATCGTTTTGCAGTATTTGGCATAGAGCACGAATTCTGGATAAGACAAGGTTATCAGTAGTGCTTGTGCTAATTATGATACCCCCTAAGTTGTGTAAGGAATCTGTTTTTTGCACTACAGTAGAAATAGCAGGCTTGACTGTATAAAATACTCGATCATTTGGTACTATCCTGCCGTTTAACATTCTACTTGTTTTTTCCGAAGATAACGTCAACACCATTTCTGCTACATCCTCTTGAGTTAGAAATTCGCCATCGACGATCATTTTCTTAGTGTTCTCTTGAATTTTTTCGGCTATATTATACAGCTTCTTCACAAGCTCTGAAATGTCGCGGATTAGGTCATCTTGTTTAGTACCTATATCTATCCCCGATTTTAATATCTCATCGGCAATTTCTTTTTCTCTTGCCAGGATCTCAGACGTACTACTCCCCAAATGAGGCATTATATTTGATAGAATAAGCTCAATCACTCTAGGCTTCATGTCTTTGAATCCTCCAATCCTTAAGAATTCTGCGGCAGCCTTTGGATAAACAGTTTTGTATATTCTGTCTGAATGGACCGGACCTGGATTAGTCGCGATAGATTTTATTCCACGGCTAGATAATTCCCAAGCTAGCGCTTCTGCAAGTCTATTCTTAGCTCCTTGAGAAGCGGTGTAAGGAGTTCTGAACCTATAGGGTCGCTGCTCAAACTTGTTTTCTTCAGTGAAAAAGGTGCTGATTGTAATTATCTTGCCATCTTTTGACAACAGATTAAGGCCATAGACAGACGTAAAAAATGTGCCCGTCAGGTGAATTGCTACGCACTCCTTGAATTCTTGATGGTCCGCATTAGTGAACGCCTTGACAGGACCTGAGACGCCAGCGTTGTTTACAATAATATCGAGACTACCAGAAGTATTTTTGATCGAATTATACATATTGGTCAAAGACTGATCATCCGATACGTCGACCCCCGGAAACGAAATAACTTTCCCTGAAGATCCAACGGACGATATTATTCCTAAGAGCAGATCTTTAGTTTCGTCTAGTGGCTTCTGTCTTCGCCCCATGATAATAACACTTGCACCATTTTCAGCAAATTTTGAGGCGATTGCCTGCCCTATTCCTGTTCCGCTGCCAGTTACAAGTACGGTTTTGTTCTTAAAAGGGAAACTGGAGTTCACTGCACTGGTCACACCAGTAGGGATTGGAATCTCCTATTTAAATCAATTTTGCGTCAACAAATTCTATGATTTTATGATGATCTGCCTCTCATGCCCTCCACCAGTCTATGCCTATGAAATACACTCGGCCTTTATTCAGTCTGGGACAAGCAAGAATAAACTGTTTCCTGACCGTAGTGGCCAACCTACCACTCAGAACTATCGAAGTAGCGTTAATACTAGTAGCCGGAATGTACACTGATATCAAAAACGGTGCATGATCAATGCCCGGTCCCCGTTCATATACGGCGAAATCACAACCAAACTTGATACCAGGAGAGACGATATAGCCCTTCTCTTTCAATACCTTGAACACAAGGTACTTTGAATCAAAATTGTCATACTGCTTTCTGCACAAGCTCTTTATTCTTCTAGCCGAAATCGTTCTTCCCAGTTTAGAAAGGATAGATAACTCTCCCCTTTCCACAAGATAACATCCTTCGATTAGGTCAAGCACAATTGGGACGTCGAAATCGCTCCCTTTGGGCTTTGAGATCCCAACAGGCTTACCGTAGTAACCATTGCGAAACAGTGTGCGAGATTCTTCTATACTCCATATAACTATTCGATTTTCGATAAGATGTCCTAAAACGGGCCGATCCATTACATACTCAAAGCGAGAATTGTTAAAGAATCAGACGCTTCCTGGCATTTGTCGGCCATACCTTCTATTCCTTCAATCGCATCCTTTAACAGGAGCAAATCTTTGGTCACTGATATTTCGTTCATAGCTTTTATTATTAGACTCCTATGCCTATCATCTACCATTCTTTCCAACCTTTGAACCTCTTGAGATAATTCAATGGTACTTGAAGGATTGATGCTAAGGGCTCTCGCCATCTCATTAAGTTTGAATGTTGCATCAACTACTGCGCTGATCAACTCATTAATGTCTTCTGCAAAACTCCCTATCATGATAATATCCACCTTTATATTCGCAAGCCTAAATGCTACACCGCTTATGTAACCTGCGATATCATTCATAAGGTATGCTGTCCTTAGTACATCCTCTCTATACACCATTAGACTTCCTATTTCAGCTACTTCTCTCGTTACACGCCTCCGAAGGTTATCCACCTCCTCCTCTGTAATTCTTATTCTATCCAAAGTGGGCCTAATATCGGAAGTCACGCCACATGTAATGCCTTTCCCTAATAGGGAAAGTTCCCTTGCTGAGTTCAAAATCTTGCTGATTTCGTCATGAAGTATAGCAAGGGTTTTACGTTTGGCTTGGACTTCCAATTCCCCACTATACATTAATAAAGCAACATGATTCGCTGGCTATTATTTCTTTTGACAACAGCAGTAAATTATTAGAACGTAAAGGTCGATTATAACTTCGTTAGCTCGCAGATGGAACTGATATTGAATCACGGATTTCTATCAAGTCTCTCAGGATTGCGCTGGCTGTTTCTAAACCACCAGCGCCTCTCCCTACTATCGTTTTTTCTCCTGAATACTCTGAAGAAAATGTCACAGCATTTAGTGTTCCTTTAACACATACAGGATCGTCTCGGCTAATTTCCAAAGGCATGACTTTAAGTTCCTCATAGTCGCAATATGCAATAAGTCGTATAGCTCTACCGTTCTCCTCTGCATTCCTTACCGTATTCAAATCCAATCCCGAAATTCCATGTCTTGAAACATCCGAGATACTGACCTTCCTTGCCATAATCCAATTTGCCATAATTACAAGCTTCGCAGCAGCGTCATATCCCTCGATATCAAGCTCAGGGGACGCTTCAGCATATCCTTTCTCCTTAGCGTTGGCTAGGGCTTCGAGAAAAGTGAGCCCCTCTTCCTCCATTTTGGTGAGAATGTAATTGGTTGTCCCGTTGAGAATTCCTCTAAATGATAGAATTCGATCTCCTCTTAGGCATTTTTTTGCAAATTCTAGAATTGGGGTTCCCCCTCCGACAGTACCGCTAAAGGCAAGTCTGACATTATTGTAATTAGACAGCTCTAGCAATGAAGAAAAGGCCAAGGCCAATGGCCCCTTGTTCACTGTGATTACATGTTTCTTGGTTTTCATTGCAGATATGATGTGAGATATCCCTGGCTCACCACTCACAAGATCCGTGGGAGTGCCTTCGATCATAACGTCGGCCTCAGTATTTTCTATAAAGTCGTTAGTATTTGGGAAAGCTATCTTATCCCGATGATATGCGGAGACAGATTTCTTTGTACGCTTTGCTTCCAGGAGCCTACCAAGATCCAACCCACTTGCCGACTGAGCCATACCGTCGCTGTCAACACATGCCACAATTCTTGGATTCAAACCAAATGTACTATAAAGCTCGGCTGATTTAGAAAGAAGAATCTTGGCAAAGCTTTGCCCTACTACTCCAAACCCGATAATAATGATACGCAATCTTATGTTCTGAAATGATTGCCAGTTAATATACGTAGATTTCTTTCTTAATATAACAAACCCATTTATTGCTTTCCCATAGGGAAGATGATCAACCTATAAGTTGCTAGAAAATCTAGTCTTGACATTTGTCGTCGGGGTAGTAGCGGGGATAATAGGTTCAATGCTCGGACTGGGCGGAGGCATCATTATATCCCCCATTCTAACCCTCTCCGGTTATATGCCATCGCAGGTCGCATCGACGAGCTTACTAGCTGTGGCGTCAACTGGAGCATCGTCAACAGTGTCATACTCAATTAAGAGAAAGATCTGCTATAGCATCGGAATCAGAGTTGTAGCTTTCGCTGTTCCATTTACGGTCATTGGTGCGCTCATTTCCTCTACCCTGGATCCAGATGAGTTCAAGATCTATGTTGCCGTCTTGCTGATATCAACAAGTGTCTATCTTTTAGTCCGAAAATCGATAAAGGTAGAAAGACCAGATAATGAGCACAAGGGAAAGTTACTTTCCAATGCCTTACTTTATGCTGGATCTTCAGCTGCTGGTCTGATATCAAGTCTTTTCGGCCTAGGGGGTGGGATTATTTTTGTTCCTCTATTATTTGGACTGAAAAAACTGTCTATGCAACAGGCAGTTGCTACGTCTCAACTTTGTATACTGATAACCTCAATCTCGGGTATCCTGACTCATTCTGTTTTGTTTCAGCAGGACTATGTACTTGCAGGAGTTATAGCACTAGGGGCTGCGGTGGGTGCTCAGCTCGGGTCATTCATCGCACTTAGGATCAGTGAGAGATTATTAACAATCCTATTCTCGTTTTCACTTGTACTCATATCCGTTCAACTTATCCTCGGTTACGTGCAATAGCATGATCATCATCCCTCATATCAATCATCCAACTTCCGAGTAGAGACGGAATCCTCTGCTCAGGTTTAATGCTATTCAAACTGTGGTGTAGGTTCTTCTCGATCTTTGATCTTTCCTTAATATGGTGACTTGAGGCAAGATGGGAGATGATTTGTTCGGGCCTCATGTGTTTCAAACACACGTTACATCTACATGTGTTAAAGAAGGAGTTCATGATGTTGTACTCTTCAATCTCCATAAAGGTCAATACCTTCTTGCTTCAGTACCTCTTACGGGTTTCATAGGAGGAGGCAGCTTTTCCAGTTTATGGGAGGGATTGGCCAAATAATGTCTGGATGCACCTTCTCCAGTAAGAACTATGTTACAATTTAAACACTTGTATCGAATAGCCAAGGTATCTCAAGACTTTATTTATACATACATGGCTAAAAAGTATATGGAAACCTAGCGAAGCTTGATTACTTCTCTGTTGTCAGGTACTGAACTTCTCAAGTGATACCTATTGTGGATCGAACTTGCTATGTTCTCTGATTTCGATTTTTCACCGTGATTAACTATTACTCTTTTGGGTTTAACTCGATAGACAAAATTCATAATTTGGTTATAGTCGCTATGCCCACTAAAACCGTCTATCCTCTGTGTGCCACAATTTACAGGAATAATCTTTACTTTCCCGTTCTTATCCATCATTCCAATTTCATTCATTATGCCGTCCACTACACGTCTTCCCAAAGTTCCATTTATCTGGTATGATACGAATATGATCTTATTCCCTTGTATAGGCGCAATCGACTTAAAATATTCTACCGATGGTCCACCTTCTAGCATGCCTGACGTCGCCATTATGATAGACGGATTCCGATCTTCTAAAACCTCCTCGCGCTTTCCTGGACCATTTACGATTGTAAAATAGTCAGATTGAAATGGGTTGACACCGGAAGAAACAGATTTCCTTACGTTAAGCCCTAAATAGTGCGCATACGACATATGAATGGCACTGGCCTCTGAGATCATTCCTTCAATGTGAACGGGACATTCGACCAAATTCTGCTCTCGCATTTCTTTATCGAGAACCAACATTATCTCCTGGGCCCTACCTACAGCAGGAACCGGAATCAATACCTTTCCACCTTGTTTCAGCGTATGGTTTATGCTTTTTGTGAAATTGTCATATACCGAAATCTGGTCGGGCATAATATCTGAGCTATTGCCATAGGTACTCTCAGTGATGAGGGTTTCGACCCTTGGATAAACCGAGAGAGCAGTGTCAAGTAACTGAGTTCTAGCGTATTTGTAATCACCAGAATATAACACATTATGCGTTCCTGATATATTCAGATGTACAGTAGCACTTCCTAAAATATGACCCGCATTGTTGAGCGTGATCGTAATATCTGGTGAAATATCCGTGGGCTTTCCATAGGGTAATGTTATGCAACGCTTGATCACTTCATAAACATCGCGAGACTCATAAGGCAAGTAGCTACCATTTGCCTTAGCTATCTTAACTGAATCCGATTGCAGTAGTGTCATTAGAGGCAGTGTGGGTTCAGTACAGTATACCGGTCCTCTATATCCATACCTAAATAAAGCGGGCAAAAAGCCTTGATGGTCAATGTGAGCATGACTCAAAACGACTGCGTCGAGATCACTTAATGTAAAAGGAAACCAATCAATTCTTGGAAATGCGTCCAGACCTAGCGGCTCCCCTGGATTTATACCACAATCCAGCATAACTTTGCTCTCTGGAGTCGACACAACGAAACACGACCTACCAACTTGCTTAACTCCTCCTAGGCAATAAATTAGAACCTCTGTCTTGTTGTATAAGCTGAAAGAAGACCTGTATAATTTAGCTGGACCCTCAGACGAAATTAAACCATCATCGATAGTTGGATGATTTGACTGGTCCATTCTGATACCATTAGAATAGCCGCGGGTACCAACCACAAGAGGAGTTCTAAAAATTCTCTTACCTAATTCCTGAAAGAATGTGCTTCTCTCCTTCGCAGAACTCTTTAGAGTAGAATGAATTGTCTTGATACTTGCAGAAGGTACGTGAGGAGATTGTCGTGTTCTTGCCAGCCATCCTGTCAAAGATGCAATTTCTATAATCAAGGTGGGAGTTATAACTTCAGGCAAGCTTAATTCTAAAATTACTTCACCAGTTGCATCGTCGCAGAAAGCTGCTGAGAGAGAAACATCCTTGGGCACAAGCTTCAGGACTGTTGACCTAGTTCGATCTTCCGAAAGCCGAATACTTGGGTCGGTTCGGATCACGAACCGTTTCTTCATAGTCTTGGAAAGTCCTGAAAGGTATAATGTAAGTTCCGTGAGAGCAAACTTAGGATTTTTCGTGTAAAGTGCGATCTTTGGCCCTTCAAAGCGTGCTGCCGTAATCGATGCCTCTTTTGGAAGGTATGTAGTTAAAGAGTTATACAGGGAATCACTATTCGAATCGTCAAGGCGGTCAATCATTCTAGATCGCTTTCTATCAGACATTTTTGCTATGTTGCTAGACGTTCTGTCTATCCGTGAAGCTTCATGAACTTCAGATTTCGCACTACTAACACTGAAATCACCCTCCGAACATCTATCCTCTTTCAAATTGATTCATTTCCTAGCCCGCTAAGGTATTATACGGTTAACTTAGCCAAAAGGTACTCTACCGAATGGGCAAATAATTACTCATCTCAACCATTAATATATCTTCTCAATATCGGTTTCTAAGAGATCTCACTTCTGATTCTAGACATCTACCAGTTTGCTCTCATCAAATGATTTCGAATTGTACCAGTTATACCTGAAAAAATCAAGACACCAGTCATGGAAAAGCCCCTCACTATCAATAGAGCTATTACTGTAAAACATTGAAGTCATGTCAGTTAGTCCTTTAGAATTAGGGAAAAGCACGGTAGCTTGTTGTTCATTCATAACCACAGCGACTTGGATTCTATCGATCATTCTCCGTTCAACTTCCCCGCTTTTTAGTAAATCCCTATAGCCAGCTTGGTTTAGCAGATCTACACGCTTCCGAGGAACCAATGCGTTTTGAGGTAGAATGTAGCTAAATTTTATTTTTTGGCTTTTAATCCGCGGCAGAATGGCTTCTATGAGTTCCAGTGGAATTTGTGGTAGCATTGCGCAGATATATTCCTCAGACTCTTCGTAGATCTTTTTCCATCTTTCAATTACGGCAACTAGTCCGTTGACGAATTCACATTTATTAAGAGATCCTATTCTGTAAATAAACTTCATTGGTATATCTCCAGTGATGTGTTCTGAGAAGTAGTATTGATACCTAGAAAGAAAACTAAAGGTAGAAATCTGCTTAATGATTATATTACCAAAAGTGGAAAGTGAATAATCACCACTTGAATCTTTTTCAATTAGGCCTGCTTCAAAGAGCCTGTTTAAATTTCGATGTACCTCCTGCATAGTTGCGTCGAGGTCACGTGAAAGCCTGGCTAGCTTTGTCTTCTCCTTATGCAATTTGAACAAAATCTGCAATCTGTGTTCGCTTGCAAGTTCAAAGAAAATGTGTTCAGTATGCTCATATTCGCTATTCATCAGAAAATGTTCCTCTTTTTCACCATTTGTATTCATTTTCGTACACCATCATTGATGAGCGGGCTTCAGTATCAGGTCAGTTAGACACCTAGCATTCAATCCTAAACAATCATTAATCTTCAGTACCAAGCACCACTGACAGAGCTATCTTAGGATCCACGGCACTATGAAAGACACGGCCACAATCAGTACCATAACAAGCGTCAGAATCAGCGACGCGTTTCGAAAGCGGGTGGAACTAGCACTAAATTTTTTCTCGATCAGAGAGTTGTACAACTGGCCACCATCAAGTGGTCCTATCGGTAATGCATTGAAGATGCCTACATTGAAATTGATAAACCATAACCAGAATAAGAAGTTGGCAATAACGGGAAAAGCTGATCCGAGTGTTGACGAATATTTGGCCGCCATTAGGTCGGAATAAGGTACTGAGCCTTCAGCCATGGTGGGTGGGAGAAGAATTGCAATTGGGTTGGATCCGAAGGCACTCTTGTATCGATTCAGAACAGACTCTGGATCTGGTGACACGTTCGTGATCGTGACGCCAAGAATCCCTTTATTGGGTTGCACACTGGAGGGGATCGAAGCAGTTCTTGTTATTTCCTGACCGCCATCAGCCTTCCACGTGATTGCTATGGTATTCCCTAAATTCGACTGAAGGAGTGTGCTCAAGTCCTCAATATGCTCCACTCTCTCTCCTGCGATATCCACGATCACATCGCCTTTCTTCATTCCAATCGAGCTTGCAAGAGAATCTTCACCTACGGTAATAATCTCTACTCCATACTGAGTGTCTCCAGGTAGTGGCAAAGGGACAAGTGATGATACGACAACAAATAGCAACCCAAGCGAGATCCCCGCTACTATCATATTGTTCATGGGGCCTGCGGTAAGAATTGCGCTTTTCTCCTTTAGTTTGGTTTTTGCCAGCTCCTCCCTCTCTATGTTTACAAATGCGCCAATGGGAATACCCAAAATAAGTACCAATCCGGTGGAATCCACTTTCACGCCGTATACCCTAGCTACGATTCCGTGTCCTGCCTCATGAATGATAATCGTTATTACCAATGCAATCCAGCCATATGTCCATGGCAAATAAGGATTTAGACCAGGGATAAGAAGATTAGATTGAGGTCCAATATCCCTAACTCCTTCACGTGCTGCTCCGCTGGAAAAGAGAACCATTAACGAGCCCACTATCAAAAATATAGCTAAAGCAGTTATGAGCGGCATGAGATATGTATTGAATCTCGCATAAATCTTGGCAATCTTACTACTTGCTATCTTATCGAAAAAGCTTAGTCCGTACGGTGTATGAATAAGAATTAGCGGAAACTTAATCTCAGCACGTACCTTGTTACTTTGCGTCTGGCTTCCCAACTTCTACTATAACGATATTTGGCTATTTAAATGAAATCATCAGTCGATCGACTGAATCGAGATAAGCGATATAACATTTCACTGTCACAATTGAACGTTAATATGTTAAATAAAAAAAAGGAAAATGATAAGGCAATGTTTGAGGGAGATAATCAAGGTCTGAGTGAACGGACTATCTCTGAAAGCGAAAGAAAAAAACTTGCTGAGCCTCCTGTTGATGTTCTGTTTAATCCCTCACTCGTCTTGAAGAGAAATGCCTGGGAAATCGATGTTGCGTCAATGCTTAGAATGCTGTTGAGTATTCTCGAAAGGATCCAATATAAGGATTTGAGACTTTGCGGAGTTGCCGCCCTGTCATCATCGATGATACATCGGATAAAAGTCGAAAGTATCTTCAAGCTGCAGACTCTGTCGGAGAAAAAAAGTAAACCATTAACTCACAACGACGAAATTCCTGTTAGTAATTTAGCCCCGATCACTGTACCCTTTCGATACGAGTCAAGTTATCCAGTTTCGTTGCAAGATCTTCTGTCTGTGTTAGAAAGCATGGTATCTAACCTGACGGAATCGGGGGTGCGCAAATCACGCCTCACCATAGAGCCGGTCGGGGACTTCTCGTTTGACGAATACTTTGTAAAGATGGAAGAAATCCTTGAGCAGTTCGAAACTATGATCCGTGATAGACTCCTCGAAAATGAAAATGAGCTATTCAGTAACTTAATCGCGAATATGGACCCGTTGTCGAGCGTGAGATGCTTTTTGGCAATGTTGTATATGGCCCTGAAAGGAAGTATCACTGTAGAAGAAACAGGTGATAAAGAGGATATCCTTTTATGCAGGGTACGTGAGGGTTCGCAGTAGTGCTAGTACTGATATGAAGGAGAACGGTCTGTTACAAGATGAGATCCGGGCCCGTATCGAGGTAGCTCTTTATTGTTCAGGGAAACCGATGTCAATCGATGAATTGGTTAGGGCTTCCGGTATCACATCCAGAGAAAAAACTGTACGTGTTATTAATGATCTTATGAATATTATTAACTCTCACTTAAGGGCCTTGGAAATTGCAAAGTTAGAGGATGGTACTTTCGTATTGCAGGTGAAACCTATCTACCTATCTATCGTTAGGAAGTTCTCACATCAGCCTATCTTGTCACAGGCATCCCTGAAGACCTTGGCTTATATTGCATATGAACAACCAGTTACGTCTAGCAGACTGGTACGAATCAGAGGTTCTCAGGTTTATTCTCATCTGAAAGAATTACGTAGTCATGGATTTGTAGAGCGTGATTCATTAGGCAGAGTAAAATTATACAGAACAACTGAGAAGTTTATGAGCTATTTCGGAATTCCGAACTTAGATTTGTTGAAAAGAAATTTGGGCAGTACTCGCAATTCATAGCTCGCGCGCTAGTATTGAAAAGTATTAAATTACCCCTATAAGAGGTTGATTCATCATGCGGAAGTCAATAGAGAACCTCACTGGCAGGAAATATACGGGAGGCAAAATTACTCCTCTTAGAAGTCGAAAGAAGTACGAGATGGATCGATATCCTAATGAAGCACTAGTGGGCAAAAATGTCTCAATTTCGAGACGAACCAGGGGCGGAAACATTAAAACCGCATTAAAGAGTTCGGAATTTGCTAATGTGACAAACCGAGAAACTCAGAAAACTCAGAAGACGATTATTTCTCAGGTGGTTAGAAACCCTGCGAACAGGGATTACGAAAGAAGAGGAGTGATAAATAAAGGGGCTATAATTCAGACCGAGTTGGGTGTCGCGAGAGTAACATCCAGACCAGGGCAACATGGGTGTGTTAACGCCGTTCAATTATCCCAGTAGATGCACCAGGTCGTCGTTTTGAATCCATATAGCTAATTCTTGGAGATATTTCTACTGGAGATTAGGTTTACTCTCGAAACCGTGAATCACCACCCAATTGTGGGACACAGCAAGAAAGACCAGGCTTCCCAGTTAACAACAACAATCTCTAGCGAATTCGGTAAGCGGGCACTAATTTATTGTTGAAAATAAAGGTAAAGATATTAAAGTGGTTCTTGAAAGGTGAGAAGTCAATACGAACCTCGAAATTTTGGCTCCATATGGGGCTTTGTCATATAAGTACCGTTCTGGGCAGACAGGTTCTACCAAGAAGTACGTAGTTGTCTCTGACCTTCATCTAGGTTTCGAGCACAAATTTATGGAGAAAGGGATTCAAATAAATTCGAAATTTTTTACACTGCGTATCATCTCAGAGGTGAAGGAGATAATTGAACGTCTTAAACCAGACAGCGTGATACTGCTTGGAGATATTAAGGATTCAATTATGAAAATTAACTCTATAGAGTGGTATCATATACCTCGGTTCTTGAAAGAAATTGCGAAAGGTTATGAGGTCTTTTTGATTCCTGGTAATCATGACGTAAAAATTGAGTGTTTGTCCCCGCCTGATGTGTCAATAGCTAGCCCTACTGGGATAACGATCGGTGATACACTTTTCTTACACGGTCACACAATGCCATCAAGCAATAAATCGACAGTAAACAAAATAGTTATGGGACATCTGCATCCAGTTTTAAATAAACCTGATAGCAATTTAAATGGTGAACGTGTTTGGATATTTATGAGAGTGAAGAAAAGTTCAGTCTTCAAAAACGAAGATGGATATCTTGACTTGGTAACCATGCCTTCATTTAACCGATTTATCGCTCCTTCTCGCACCTTCAGAAGAAAGAACACGGATACACCGGCGTCACCAATTATTAGAAATGTAGCGAAGTATTATAGTTGTGTTAAGCAAGCATTGGTGGTTTGTTTGGATGGCTATGTATTGGGAGATGAAAGGCTGCTGCCATTTGTCTGCCTGGCACCTAAATGCCCGCCGATCTAGTAATAATCTACGACTCAATGTAAGGTCTTAAGTAGTCAAAAGTGGGTTTGTGTGTTCTAATCCACTCCAACGTGTTAATAAACGTGGACGCAGATTCGACAGTGGTCAGAACAGGTATTCCGAGCTCGACAGCCTTCCGTCGGATCTGATATTCATCATCAAGCATACCGACGTATCTCTCAATTGTAGATGTTGACGGAATATTAATAATAAAATCGATCTGACGTTTAAAGAGCATCTCTGAAATATTGGGCTTTCGAAGAGGTTCGCTAATCTTGAACACCCTTTCAACTGGACGAATGTTGAAGTTTTCCATAAAATCTGCGGTATGTTCTGTACCAATTATCGAGTAGCCCATTTGGCCAATCTTTCGTGCAAGTGGAAGGAGCCTTTCCTTGTTACTAGGACCTCCAGCAGTTATCAAGACTCTTCCACAGAATGGCAAACTAAATCCGGCTGCGATGTAAGCCTTGGACAGCGCATCGTGGAAAGTCGACCCAAAACAAGCAACCTCTCCTGTTGACTGCATTTCAACACCCAGAACAATATCTGCGCCCTCAAGCTGCATGAAAGAGAATTGAGGCACCTTTATGCCAAATCCGGCCATTCTTAGCCAACTGTCGCCGCGACCAACAGGCAGCCTTTTTCCTACCATGGCCTGAGCCGCTAAAGAAATTAGATTTATCCCGGTGAATTTTGATACAAAGGGCATCGACCTAGAAGCGCGGACATTGGCCTCGATCACGAATACCTGGCCCTTCTTTACCAAATACTGAATGTTGAAAGGCCCCATTATTTTCAAAGCTACCCCAATTCTTCGGCTGTATTCAGTTATCGTTTCTATGGTTTCTCTATCTAACCGCCAAGGGGGAATGCACATTATCGCGTCTCCAGAATGTACGCCTGCGTTGTCGATGTGTTCGATGACAGAACCAATTAGAACGTTATGTCCGTCCCCTACCGCATCGACTTCCACTTCTGAAGCATCTTCGAAAAACTTTGTCATAACTACTGGGTGGTCGGGGCTTACGTTAGTGGCTTCAGTCAAGTATTTCTCTAACTGGTCCTGTGTCCAAACAACTTTCATAGCAGCGCCACTAAGGACGTACGAAGGTCTCACTAGTAAAGGATACTTCACTATTTCTGCGAATGCTCGTGCGTCACTGGAACTCGTAAATTTTTTCCATGCTGGTTGTCTAATATTCAATGAATCAAGCAAGTCTCCAAACTTGGATCGATCTTCTGCCGTATCCACACTCGTGGCAGATGTACCTACAATTTTGATATTGGCAGATGCCAATCTTGGAGTCAGTATATTCGCGGTCTGACCACCAACACAAGTCACCACACCATCAGAATTTTCTCTTTCACAAATATCCAACACTCTTTCAAGTGTTAGTTCCTCAAAGTACAGGCGGTCACAGATATCATAATCGGTAGAAACAGTCTCGGGGTTACAGTTTATGATGGTGACTTCCCTGCAGCCATTGTCCTTCAGGCCCCAAACCATGTTTACTGTGCCCCAATCAAATTCCACACTGCTACCTATCCTGTAAGGACCGGCGCCTAGAACTATCACCTTTGAAGGCGCATCTTTGGCTCTGGAAACCTTCGAATTATGCAGTGCCATATTCTTCTTCCTTTTTGAAGGAATATGGATATCATCATATTGGCCGCCATAAGTGAGATAAAGATAGTTGGTTTTTGCTGGCCACTCTGCAGCTAAAGTATCTATTTGTTTGGTAACAGGCTGTATGCCCAATTTTCTTCTTAGCGATCTGACATCGATTTCGTCGACGTTATAGCAATTGGCGATTTGTAAGTCGGAAAATCCTAATCTCTTTGCTTCTAACAATACACTCTTATCAAGCGTTGATATCAAGATCTTCTTCTCAGTTTCGATTACCGATTCTATCTTTTTTAGAAACCAAGGATCTATTGATGAAAGTGAATTAATGCGCTGTACTGACATTCCCACCTTGAAAGCTCTTACAACATCGAAAAGGATCTCATCAGTCGGGTGCAATAGGGATTGTTCGATGGCTTCAATATCATAACTCGCTACTTTATTATTACTGTCATGAGAGCCAATCTCTGTATATGAAGATTCGTTTCCCAAACTGGTATCTTGTTGCGAACTTACATAGGAACTAAATAGATTGCTTGACTTTGAGTTTGGATCTACAGATGCCAATCCTTGTTTTTCGATTGACGACTGGGTCAACATCCTCTGATGACTCGGGCTATTTGTAGTATTGTCATAGGTAACTGAGGGGTTACCAATCTTAGTATTGGAAACAAGACCATGCTTCCCAATGTCGCACATCCTGATTGCCTTTTGAAGAACCTCTTCGAAGCCCCTACCAATTGCCATTACTTCTCCAACTGATTTCATGGTGCTACCCAGTCTCCTTTTAACTAATTCAAATTTCTTGAAATCCCATCTAGGCATCTTGAGTACTATGTAATCTAATGAAGGTTCAAAGCATGCTGTCGTAGCTTTCGTGACTGTGTTAACTAATTCGGGGAGTGTGTACCCCAGACTTATCTTTGCGGCCATGTAGGCCAAAGGATATCCAGTCGCCTTACTGGCCAAAGCGGAGGATCTGGATAATCGCGCATTTACCTCGATGACACAATAATTCTCAGAACTAGGGTCAAGGCCAAACTGGATGTTACATTCTCCAATGATATCGCATTTCTTTGTAGCCCTCAATGCAGCACTTCGGAGGGTGTGATATTCATAGTTATTCAGCGTCTGGGAAGGTGCTACAACCATATTGTCCCCAGTGTGAACCTTCATAGCGAGGATATTCTCCATATTGCACACTATCACACTATTACCGTGATGGTCTCGCATTACTTCATATTCAATCTGCTTCCAAGATCCCACATATTTTTCAATTAGAACCTGTCGAGCTACGCTAAGCGTAAGTCCTCGTTGTACTATCTCTTGCAATTCGTAGTCATTGTGGGCGACACCACCGCCTCTTCCACCCAGTGTATAGGCCACTCTTATGATCACTGGGTAACCTATTCGTTTAGCGATTAGTTGAGATTCTTCAATAGAGTTCGCTGACGAGCTATCCAGAACTGGAAGGCCGCAATCAGCCATAGTATCTTTGAAAAGCTGTCTATCTTCGGTAGCTTGGATCCCTCTAATTTGGGTGCCCAGTACATTTATTCCATATTTTTTTAGGATCCCCTCTTTCTCCAGTGCGACGCCACAGTTTAACGCCGTTTGGCCTCCAAAACTAAGCATTATCGAATCCGGCCGTTCCAGCTCTATTATGTTACTTACATATTCAAGATTAACTGGTAAAAGATAGACTCGGTCTGCGAATCTACTATCAGTTTGTATAGTAGCTATGTTCGGATTTATTAAGAGGGTGTTTATGTTATCTTCTCTTAGCGCTTTGAGGCATTGAGAACCAGAGTAATCGAAATGGCGGTCTTCGTTTTATCGAATGACTTTCGCCTGCTTCTCCAATTTTGATTGCCCCACTGCCAAGGACCAAGACCTTCTTGATAGTTTCATGCTTTCCCAAATCTCTTAACCCCCGTTAATCCCGCAGCATACGATGAAATGTTATTCCACCGCAGAGTAATATCTTGCATTCTCCATCATGATCCTATGTGTTCCATATTACTGTATTCCTAGATAATAGACCTGAGGAACGGTTCTATTATCTAGGATCCAGCTCGTCCTCGTGAACTGGTCTCAACGAGGACTTCTCGAAGATGATAAATCACCTATGACTATGTTCTCAGATAGGAATTCACGACAATGTCTCTAAATCTTTCGAAGACAAACATACAATCATATGGTCCCGGAGAAGCTTCAGGATGAAATTGTACTCCGATGATCGGTTTGTAACTATGCTGAATCCCTTCAACGGTCTCGTCATCTGGACTGTAAAACCAAGTGGTAAAGCCTGTGCCCTGTAGGCTCAATGCGTCTATTCCGTAGCCATGATTTTGACTTGTTATGTATGTGGTATTATTATTTCTATCAATGCAGGGCTTGTTTTGACCACGATGTCCGTATTTCAGCTTGTACGTTTTTGCACCGGCGGCGAGAGCAAGGATCTGGTTACCAAGACAAATGCCTAATGTGGGCACGGACTCTTCGATTAATCTTCTGGCCGTATTGATCGTAGCTAAGCAGATCTCTGGATCACCTGGCCCATTGCTTATCACGACACCCACCGGATCATATGCCTTGAGAGAGTCATAATCAGTATCCCAAGGTAACCTCACGACTGAAAATCCCAATGACAGAATGTTCCGGATTATGCTGAACTTTGTTCCAGTGTCTATTAGAACTACGCTCCTTGTATTGGAGCTTCTGACACCATTTACGACAGGAGTGTAAAAACTGGGCTCCTTTGTCGAAACCTCTGGCATAAAGTTTACTCCCTCATAACTTGAATCTTTAAGCCACTCTCTAATCCTTGGTAAGCTTAACTTGGTCCCTTGTGCCGGTTTTATTTCACTGCCTGGCTGCCCACCACTTCTTGAACGTGAAGTGTTGACATTTATAGCACCCATCATCACTCCATGTACTCTAAGCCGTTTGGCCAATTCACGTGTGTCAACTCCCCACACCCCGGGTATCTTCTCATCGTGTAACCAATCATCCAGGGTCATAATAGAACTCCAATGGCTTGCACTGGTTGAAAGATTCTGAATGATCAGTCCTCTAACCTGTATGGACATGGATTCAAAAAATCTAGGAAGGCCAAACTGGTCCTTCAAGTCAAAATCAGGTACACCATAGTTTCCAACTAGGGGATATGTTAAGCATAAAATTTGGCCTCTGTAAGAAGGATCAGTTAGCGCCTCAGTATAACCAACCATGCCAGTATTAAAGACGACTTCTCCTTCCATATACGTAGGGTACCCAAACCCAACACCCCTCATCGTCAACCCATCTTTCAATACAAGGCATCCTGTAAGCTTAGAATTAAACTGGTAAAATTTGAACCCTTCAACGAGTTTGAATTGATAGGATTTAAACTTTCTTGTTAATTACGGTGGTATTATCTCGAACTTTCTGTTTAAGCCCTATAATGCTTCATCTATCTTAGACTCTCAATGTCCTCTAAATGAGCTCTCAAGACTTGCAGTTGATCGGCCATTTCTCGGTTTTCCTCAATTAGGACCTGATTTTCTTCAAATAGTCTTTTCCTCAAGTTTTTTTCAGAATCTAAAGCCTCCTGAAGGATAAGAATTCTTTCTTTTAATTCTGTAACAAAGGACATACTTCTCACAAAGGTTTCTGTGAATTAATTAAAAATTTAATACGGTAACTTAGTGCGGCTAATTAATTGAAATATTTGAGCTGATGATCTTATCAGATGTTGCTGAAGAGACAGATCCTGTTGCCTAGTAGTTACAACTCTTACGTTATAATATTCACTCAAACTTCAACATGAATGAGTTCACATACCACCCGCACTGTAGTCACATTTATAATTGTGGTTAAGGTGATTAAATCTATTGGAACAAAATGAGGGGCGTCGTATCAATGACAAAGTGGTCGGTCCAACTCGAAGGGCTACTAAGAAGGGCATAATAATCACGGCCATGCTTGTAGCTGCGATTATAGGTGCCAGTTTCATCGTATACTTTATTCCGTAGCATTTTCAAGGATTCCGAGAATTATCACAGCTCTAACGCTGTTTAGGTATGGTAACACTTTCGGACGAGACACATATTCAGTAATAAATTTAGATGGGGTATGTGTTTCCAAATGAATTGATTACAAAATCCTCGATTGTATTATTTCATGCTATTCTTCTCGCGGTCATATCATCGAGTGTATTACTTTTGGAGCTCACTCTAACTAGGATCTTCTCAATTATTCTCTGGTATGACTATGCATTTATGGCTATATCAGTGGCTTTTTTTGGCCTAGGCATCGGCTCACTGGTTACTCATATCGCTAAAAATCAGCTCAGAACAGAAACTGTTCCGATCTATCTATTGAAATCTTCTTTAGCTTTCGCTATTTCCATCGGGGTTTTCCTTATTGTAACGGGTTATCTCATTCCACCAAGTATTGATTTCCTTTACATTTTTTACCTTGTATCATCATTACCTTTCTTTTTCGCAGGTATTGCGATAGCTCTTATTTTCTATTCTAGACCAAGAGACATCAGTAGACTATATTTTCTCGACTTAATGGGATCCGCAGCTGGCGCGATATTTTTGGACCCATTGCTTAGGGGGTTTGGAGCTGAATATACCCTGGTCTTTGTTTCCTTGTTGATATCTGTCGCTTGCGTGATTGGAATGTTCATTTTGTATGGAAGTGATACTGTTATTTCAAAAGTCAGGAGATTTATTATCATGACGGTAGGCCGAATAGCAAGAACTAGATATTCCTCTAGTATGGAACAAGTTCTGAATCAGGGTAACGCTGTTATGGGCCAAGGACAATTCAGGACGCAAATAATAAGATTGTTATTAGTTTCGCTAGGAGTAGTAGTCATTTCTTCTATGATTCTGACATTGAGTTCATCGCATGCGGATTTGATTTCAATTAAACCAGGAGATAGAAAAGGATTACATTATCAGCTCTCAGATCCGCAGCATTTTGAGCACCTTTTTACAGAATGGAATTCCTTTTCAAGGATTGATGTGACCCGCCAGCTACAAAATACGGATCAATCAGAAATCTTACATTCATCTGGCAGATCGAGGGCCATAGCTGCCATCGCGATTGATGCCGATGCAGACACCCCAGTTATACGGTGGAACGGGACAACGCAGGATCTGGAATGGATCAAGCATTACATGGATTTCCTGCCCTATGAAATCTCAGAAACGAATTCAACCTTGGTAATCGGTAGTGGTGGAGGCGAAGATGTACTCACCTCATTGGCAGGAGGATCAAAAAATGTAACTGCAGTTGAGATAAACCCTCTAATCATTGAGGCAGCGAAGGGGTTTGGTCGGCTTGCTGGAAACTTGTATGACCGAGATCAGGTAGAACTAGTGATTGATGAAGGTAGGAGATACCTTAGTGGAACAGATGCAATATTCGATCTCATTATGATTAAGCTAGTTGATTCGTGGGCAGCTCAACTTGCCGGCGGATATGCCCTGTCTGAAAATTACCTATACACTGTAGAGGCCTTAGAGCAGTATCTCGAACATTTAGATAAAGATCGCGGTATGTTAGTGATGATACGGTGGAACATAGAATTACCGAGGCTAATACCTTTAATTTACGAATCACTCCATGGCAATGGTCCGACGATAGGTCCAGATGGGGGAAACCGGGAGATTATGGATAAAATAGTTATAATAGAAAATAAACCCAGCCTTTACTTTCTGCCTTCAGGTGAAGGATCGATTTATCCCGTATTGGTGATGATTAAAAAAAGCTCGTTTACAGCAGAGGAACTTCAAATAGTAAAGCAAAGAGTAGCTGAACGGGCTGCTAGAACAATCTTGCTACCCACTGACAATGTACAAACTAAATTTGAAAAGGCTTTAACTGACAGTATGGCGTCAGCTGGTTCACCCAATTTCCAAGAGATTTCAGGCTTCTCTTCGCTTCCGCCGCCCACGGATGATTCTCCGTTTTTCTTCGCAAGAGAACGTGTTCCCTCACAACTATTGGTTCTCCTTTTCACGGTACTTATTCTTTCTGCACTATTATTTGCTATTTTAATTTACTACTCTAAATTCAATAGAATGGATATAGTACCAGTCCTATTGTCAAACAAGTATTATCTAATATTCGCTACTTGTATCGGTTTTGGTTTCATGTTCTTTGAAATTACTTTGATCCAGAAATTCTTGTTAATCTTAGGTACGCCGGTCCTGGCATTAACTGTTATTCTTTTCTCAATACTGCTCGCCACGGGCATAGGCTCATACATCAGCGGGAAGCTCTTTAAGACTAGACCTGATAAAGCTATTCTTATATCTATCCCAAGCCTCGTCACAATAACGATAGCATACTATTTCCTCTTGAATGCTGTAATTTACGATAGCATGGTTCTACCCGTCTACGAACGAATTGCATTTAGCATTATTTTTCTTACGCCACTTGGTTTTTTAATGGGATTCCAATTTCCCTCCATAATTCGCCTATCGACCGGATATAAAAGGAACCCCGGAGCAATACAGAACCAAATAAGATCTAATAGTAAATTTACGGATTCCGATTTCACCTGGTCAGAAGTCAGCGAAAACAGAGATCACATTGTAACGTTAATCTGGGGCGTCAACATTATTGCCTCAGTTATAGGTTCTGTTGTTGCGGTCATTTCGTCAATGGTGGTTGGTATCAACAATACATTGTTGATAGGCGCGGGATTTTACATTGGTGCATTTGCGACAATATTGGTAATTTCATACCGCAGTCGTTTGTGACGCGTGTATCGCCGTCCAAGACGCTGTATTAGTAGCAGAACGATAACAGACTCATTTGGGGAATCTTGAGACGCACATGAGCACCATCAAATCCCTCAACCTCTGATTTTGGTACCAGGAACTTATTGGTCTGGTACCGACCGAATTTCAATACAATAATCGCATCTCTGAATTCAGCCACAACCCTACCACACAAGGCTTGATCCGAGGTGGTTGCCTCACGCCTAGAATCTACTATTAACCTCCAATCACCGATGTTATCTACTACGGAAGGCCGCTGCGCCAAACTACACAATTTCTCATGGCCAAAAGGTATTTCTGTGATGTCAATATCATATATATAAATTTCCTGGAAGAGTATATTAGTATGTCTAAAATTACAGTTGTTATGGATTATACAATTCAGGAACTGGAGATTCCTGATGGGCTTAAAGAGCTCTTGGTGAGGTCTGGGTTTACATTTGACTCCATTATCTCCTCTGACGTCGATCATCTTGCCTCTTCACTTGGGATTGAACGTGACGTAGCAAAAATAATAATAGAAGCTGCAAAAAAACTCATGAAAGACTAGAGCAGCTCTGTGACTATTGTGTAGTCCCTGCCACGAAAATATCCCAGGTACTGCTCGGGGATGGTGTTATCGTGAGGTGATAATTGTTCGTCAAATTAGTTTAATGCTGCTTTCAGTCACCTAAGCTGTAGTATGAGTGCTGGAATCGACATATGAATCACGAATACAGTATTTACGCACGCATTATGATAACAAAAGATGAACAAGAAGCACGTGACCCGCAGATTAGAGTCATTTAAGTATATGAAATGCATATATATACCTTATGTTAAGAAATAAGCTAGTATGTAAGAACCATAGAGATTATGAATCCACCATAACCGACCCAGATTCTGGTGAGACAATATGTACTGGTTGTGGTGTTGTTCTTTCAGATAGATTATCTCAACAAAACTATCAAGAACGAAGATCATTTGACGTCTTACAAGAGTGGGAAAGGAGCAGAATAGGAATGCCAAGTACTCTTGCTAGACATGATAAAGGGCTGTATACTGTCATTGGTAAGCCGAATAAAGATGCGAGCGGTCAGACTATAGACAATTCTATCCGTGTTATGATGGAGAGGTTGAGAACATGGGATTACCGCCTACAAGCACGGTCCGCGACCGATAGGAACCTTAAAAGTGCCTTTGTTAAGCTTGAAGCGATGAAAGGGAAGCTGTCCCTACCCCATGCTACAATCGAAAAGGCCGCGTATATCTATAGAAAGGTACAGGAAAGAGGGATGATTAAAGGGAGGACTATAAATGCCGCACTGGGTGCGTCTATTTATGTTGCATGTAGAGAAGCTGGAATCACAAGGACCCTGAATGACATAGCACTCATAAGCAATACCTCGTATAAAGAGCTAGCCCGTACCTATAGGCTCATATTATTGAATCTGGACCTAAAAGTACCCATGATCGACCCAATCAAATGTGTAGCAAAACTTTCCAACAAGTTAGACGTAAGCGAAAGTACAAAGAGATATGCAATCGGTTATATGCGTATAATTGCAAAAAGTGGCTTCTCAGCAGGAAAAGATCCGATGGGATTAGCAGGAGCTGTAGTTTATCTTTCATGTAGGACACACGACCAACCTAGGACGCAAATTGAGGTGGCTAACGCGGCAGGTGTAACAGAGGTAACGCTAAGGAATAGAACCAAGGAGTTGTCCATGAAGATCCCGCAGCTTAACTGAGCCCTAGCTCGTCTTATTCTAATCTGGTCGTGGCCATGGGCAAGATAAAGCTATCCATATCAAAAATCAGGAGGTAACAGGCGTTCTGGGATTTTTTCATTCGGATATGATCGCCCACCATTAACAATATAAATACAAATTCCAAAAAATGTATAAGTAATTAGGTAAAAGAGAATGTGTGCATTCTGACATATTTTCACTTAAGATACTCGAAGCTTACACTAGAGATGTTGGGCGAGGAGTAGCACGTATTGATTATGATTCTATGGATACTCTCACGGCATCTACGGGTGACGTGATTGAAGTAAGTAGCGGAGAAAAGAGTAAAGGTCATAAGAGAACGGTAGCAAAGTGCTTGCCGCTATACCCTTCTGATGAAGGCAAGGGAATAATTCGTGTTGATGGTCTTGTACGAAATAATGCTGGTGTTGCTATAGGCGATACGGTAGTTGTAAGAAAGATAAAAGCGATTCCAGCTGAA
>DASQQK010000209.1:0-3078 GCA_035643435.1 Nitrososphaeraceae archaeon
ATTACAGGCTCTGCGACTCTTACCCCATCATCAGACTCATACTCTGCATAGTCATTTGCGCCAGCCTTCCTTAGTAATCTTCCTGATAGTAACTTATTTTATTATACACACTAAGCACATCAAAATGTAATATACATGCAGCTTCTGATAGCTTTTGCAGAAGGCAAATGGAATAAACTTTGTAGAATTAAGTGATGCTCTTAATACCAAATGGAATGCAGATATACTTGACCTGGGATGGAATAGGGAGCATTGTCTGTGGATAAATTAGCTCTTATTCCTGCACATATATAGCCCATTTTTTATATAGCCTAGCATAATCAATTAGGCTCTTTGTAAGAATCATAACCGGACAGAGCTTCGAAGCAGTATACCGCGTTCGTCTAACAAATAAGTCACCACAAATTATAGAACATAGCATAAAATTGATACTAAACATAAAGAAAAGCTTGTGCATAAAGGTTATAGGGTCTAAAATGTAATTGATATTGCATTGAGTGAGGATTTCGTTAAGGTAGCTGACATCAAGGATATCCGACCTTCGCAGATGAAGGAGATTCAAGTTAAAGAGGAGCATATCTGTCTAGTTAATTTAGATGGGAAGTACTACGCCATTGGGAATGTTTGTACTCATGAGGGAGGCCCTCTCGTTGATGGCACCCTTGAGGGCTTCGAAGTCGAGTGTCCCTGGCATGGCTCTAAATTCGATGTGAGGACGGGGGAAGTGATTAACCCTCCAGCGAGCGAACCAGAACCCATTTTCGAAGTTAAGGTAGATGGTAATAATATACTGATTAGGAAAAAAAATCTTCAAAGTGCTGGTACAGAGCTATCACAACAGACTCCAACGACGCCTGCCACTAATTACGAACTGACACTAATACAGAGGCAAAGTGTCGAAGGTACCGACGTAATGTCTTTTAGGTTTAGCAAGAAGTTAGATTATACAGCAGGACAGTATGCATTTTTTGATTTAGGCGGAGTGAATAATGATCCAAAAGGACCAGTCAGACACTTTACAATCTCTTCATCTCCTACGGAAGATTCTATCATGATTACTACAAGAATCAGAGATACTCCCTACAAGGCAAGACTTTCTTCATTACAGGAAGGTGCCAGAGTTAAGGTAAGAGGACCAGAGGGAAAATTTGTGCTGCATGAAGACTACACAAAACCTGCAATATTTCTATCAGGTGGTATAGGAGTCACTCCCTTTAGAAGTATGATAAAATACGCTACAGATAATGAGTTACCAATAAGAATAGTAATGTTTAACTCAAACAGGAACATCGAAAATATCTTATTCAAAAAGGAATTTGATGAATGGAAAGATTTAAACAAGAATTTGAAGATTATCTATACCATTACTGAAGAAGAAAGAGAGGGATCCGCGTCTGGTACTGCTGGTGAATGGAATGGAGAACGTGGGAGAATAAACAAAGCAATGTTAACAAGATATCTTAGTAATGAGGACCTTGCCAATTCAATTTATTATACCTGCGGTCCACCGGGTATGATAGAGGCCATGCAATCATTATTAGTAGATGACCTACAAATTTCAAAAGAAAGAATAAGAACTGAAGAGTTTACCGGCTACTGAAACGGAATTAACGGTTTAAGCGGCTTCAATGTTAACAATACTATTATCAGCATGATCAGAATATATAGACATATGCAATTTGGACTTGCCTGGTCTCAAGCGTGGCCACATTGCTCTCCCTCTCCGAAGCACTTATTGCTGTATGGGCTTCAAATATTCTACCGCACTCTCCTCTTACGCTTAAGATTGACATATTAGGCATTAATAGTTCGACTAGGAATGCCACGATATCCGTCACAGGTTCACATAATAATCTGCTGACAGGTAACATGACAATAGATCTACTCTATCCAGGATCTATTCTATCCAGGAATTTGCCCTTGACATTACCTATCGCTATAATTTCTAGCTTGTTACATGATAGGGATGAGTCAAGGTCAATTTAGCCGAGTTGCAGTCCAAATGCAGTTATGAAATTAGGATGTATCTTCGTATGTACGATCGACATGACATCCATAGGTGTACCCTTGCTATCTATGGTGCTCACCAGTTCCCGTAGCGCAGTTGCAATATTATCCAACGATCGAATATCGTCTGAAGCATTAATTAATTGACTATTAAATTGCTTTTGTACCTTCGCAGCCAAGACCTGCGCAGTCTGATAACTAGTAATATTTACTAATTCAGAGGCCTCCGTCGTGGATGCATTAGCCATTGACATGCTGCTGCTATCGTTCTCCATTTCCATTGGTGACATTGTATTCATACCATTACTATTATTACCCTTCATCATAGACATATTCGTCATATCAAATCCGACCTGATAAGCATCGCCATAATTGGTGAGAACTCTATTAAGTAGTTCCACAATAGTCAAGACCTGTATTGTAGAATTATTCAACAGATCTGGAGATATTCTTGCTGTAACGACTTCGTCAAGTATAGCATCAAGATTGCCGACTACTAGGTATATATCATTGGTGGTACTAGCATTAGAAGAAGATTGCCGACTACTAGGTATATATCATTGGTGGTACTAGCATTAGAAGAGGACTCTGTGGAACTTTTCAAGTTTTTTAATGAATTACTTAGATCATCAGCCAATCTTTGATTTCTTTCAGCAATTTCATCATTTACTGTCTCTGTAAGAAGTGATGACGCTTTATTCGCATGTTCACTGGCTAATGATGTATTATTCTTTGCCAAGTTCTCTTGAACCAATTGAGCTTCTGCTTTCATTGCATCAACTAATGCAAGGAATTTAGCTCTTTCATTTGACATAAAACTGTGTCCTAAAGTTATAGGAACATCAGAGACGATCAACAGTATGAAAATAGAACACGCTAATAGTAATAGATTGGAAAGTGCTTTTCCGTTTCTGGTCTAGCTCATAAGACAACATTAAGAAACATGATAAATAAGACTTATTGTTAATGATTTAAGGTGATCCTAAAGATAGGCGTCAACAATAGTGCAGCCTGTTTAAGCCGGCGTAATCTGGGGAGTCTTATTGATTGACGCCCCATGTTGTTGTACTT
>DASQQK010000210.1:0-2837 GCA_035643435.1 Nitrososphaeraceae archaeon
TAGAATAGGAGACATCTTTAATGACCCTACACAACTTACAAAAGAACTATCAACAAATGAATTTCGGGAAGGGGATGTGGCAAGACCAGCAGGAGAAGGGAAATATGCCATAGTAAGTCATTCTGGCCATGCAGAATTAGCATTTGTATTAGAATTACCAAAAGAAATAGGAGAGGCACAAAGAGAGTTAGGTATAGAAAAAGAGGCAAGTTATATTATTACTGTTATTAATCCAAAAATACCAAGAAGAGATGATAATGATCGCCTGCCGACAACAGAAGACCTTCCAAAATATCCAGATTCTGTTCTTAATGATTTTAGTGACGATGAGAATTTTGTACCACTGTCTAGAAATCTGAAATTCATAGACTATCAGAATGCACAAATAATATTAATTGGTGCAATGGAGGGGAAAAATATACTAACTCAAGAATTAGGAATAACTATCGAAAATGAAAATGAAAGTCAGAATGATCATTCAGCTGACATATTTACTAGATTGAAGATACGTAAAGACCAAGTTCCAATAAAGCCGTTGATACAGGGAAAGTTAGAGTAACTTCACTAGGATGCACGAAAAGCCCTTATGTTTTAATGTATTTAGAACTCTAGAAACTGACAAAAATAAAGATAGGGGATCACGGAATGGGAATTCCAGCAGAAGATAGTGCTGCATTGACTCTGTTTCTAATTTGTTCCAGAAGCGGATTGGTCTGATCAGAATCATCTTCATCTTCGCTAGGTGATGTATCTTGTTGCGAGTCACTATCGTCGCCGCCGCTCCCATCATCGTCGTCATTGTCAGATCCAGACGAGTTAGAAGTTTCATCACCGCTTGATGATTCATCATTATTGCTGTCCGATGTGTCAGAAGCTGGCGTTATGGCGTCGTTTGATGATGATGTATCTTGTTGCGAGTTACCATTGTCATCGTCAGCAGTTCCAGGTGATTCATCGCTATCAGAAGGTTCTAGAGCAGGCGTAGTAGATGTGGAGGTGCTATCATCCACAGGTAGCTGTGACGGGAGAACATCAGAGGAAATATTCTGAGCTTGTACAGAATGTTGGCTTACATCAGTAGTGGTTGTTAGCATGACCATGGACAGCATTAGAACCACTGATATTACACTGATTCTGATATTATGGATGTTAATCAATTTCTTCTTCAATCGGTATTTGGTTACGGTTACAAATCTTATCTTGGTTAATTCTGATTTATGTTATATCTTTTCGATAACTAACTGAAGAGAAAATGCGACCGCAAATTGTAACTGTGACAACCAACTAGTACAAACATTCTTCTTTCAAGGTCAAAATTACCTTCTGCAGTAATTTCGCCAGACCATTTATGATTTATGATATTGGTTGTAGATTTATGAGAGCACTATGTATAGACAGTAGCTTCACGATTGCTACCCATTAAACACCATTAGACATTTCTATGGAAATGGCGGGCCGTAGCTTGTTTTACTAGATTTATCTTCTTCTTGCTGTTGAGCAGATGCGACTGAAATACTATTTTCATCGCCATTTGTCTGTGAACCTAAGTTAGAGCATAATACATCCAATGGAAACCAGTAGTTGCCGCATTCATTTGTCTGTACTATGGTTTGGCTTCTTTCATAATCCGCAGCATATACGCTGTTTATACCCACATATGATACCGCGGCTAAGAAGATGAATACTGTAACAGGATATACTCTAATGTTCACGAGCATCTAAGATGTAATCTCTCGTTGACCGCATTTGTCAGTTAAGAAAAAACAATAGCAAACAGAAATCACATATTTACACTATAGAAAAAATCTTTCATAAACTGACTATAAAATAATAAAAAAATGGATATTGTGGATTCTAATTAGAATCTAGGTGCGTCGTCGTCGTCGCCGCGCTTGCCGTCGTGTCCTCCGTGGTATCCGTTGTCAACTTCTGGGAATGTCTGTTGTGCTGTTTGCGCTACTCCGTTCTCATCCCCTTGGATCTGAGAATCAGTGTTTTGACATCCTGGGATGATTAATTTTTCGCTAATACTCTCACGTCCTAATGCAACTAACACATCCAATAATTGTTTTGGAGCATTAGAATCATCTTTACCATTCCAACCGAAATAGGACATGATTACGCCTAATGCACACCTTCCGTGATGTCCGTCGGAATATTGTTTTCTTATCTGTACAAACTGTTTTCCGTAGGTACGTAGAATCTGTGGGATGGTCAGTTCTTGATTTAACAGTAGTAGTTGTTGTTTCTGCTGACTCATCATACTGTATATTGCACGACAAGATATTTAGATGCTATATTAGCTGCCAGTGCGGCTGGGGCTGGCTGGATAAATAGAATTAAAATACTATATATGGAAAGACAGCCAAATGCATGCAATTTATTTTAACTAAGAAATTCTACTAGGATATAATTATACATGCACGTCTGTATTATGAAGACGATATCTCGTATGTATTGGTGAATACACAATTACGTGTCTCTCCAGCTTGTATAACTCCAAAACAACCAACTGAAAAATCTGGAGGTAGTTCCAGTTCTAGCCCTGGTGGATTATCAGGAACTTCGATTTCAAAAACTTGGTACGGACCAGGATCGAGAAATACCTGGACGGGAAAAAGTGGGTGAAAGGGTCCACTCGGATCTGGGTTGACGCCATCCATAACTAGGGTAAACTCTGCTGGGCTCGGGCATACATCTTCGAAACCAGCAGGACATATTACCTGTTTAAACACGACAACTAGAGCTTGTTCAAGAGGAGCAGGTGGTTCAGGAGTGGGTCTCTGTGGTGGCGGGTTTACCTCTATTCTCGGATTTGCTGATTGTACAGTAATAGG
>DASQQK010000211.1:0-6692 GCA_035643435.1 Nitrososphaeraceae archaeon
AGTACGATCATTTCGATGAAGATACATTCTACAAATTCCTAAGGGAGATACATTACAAATTCCCAAAATGTTATTTATTCCTGGATAAGGCACCTCAGCATTACAGATCTCGCAAGATAAGAAAGTATTTTGAAGAGCATAAGGATAGTTTAATACCAGTCTATCTTCCAACGGCATCACCAGAATTCATGGTACTGGAAGAACGCTGGAATATATCCAAGAATGACCTTCTAGTATTGACATACTTCAAGTCATTTACAGAATTCAGAACAAGGCTAGGAAAGTACTTCAGGACCAAACGTTTCAACCTGAATATGAGAAATTATCTTACTAGAAATATGTTATGAAACTTATGTTAATTGGTCTATACATCAACTTCAGAAGACCAAGCAGTATTAAGGTCACACATTAATACAGTTTCTCCCTAACAGCCCCTACTACACGGGCTGCCTCTTCATTTGTTATAGCATTACGGCGCTTCCAAATCTCATGTGAGTTTGGACAGTCCATTTTAGTGGTAGATACTGGGGAGGGTGTTGTACTGGTCGTCATACCTTTTGTTATTTTGGTATAATATGATAATAGTTAACCAGGTTCAGGTTTCTTTTTATATCTCTACCCGGTTGTGGTAAATCACAACCATATTGGAAAAGGGTAGGTATGGACGGCCCTAAGGACCTTCTGGTCGTCTTACCTTTTTCTAACAGATTCACAGAATAAGGAAGCTATAGGTAACTTCATTTCACAAAAACATACTGCACTGCCTGTGCTTAAGTTGGGACAAACAAAACTCAATAAGTTACTAATGAAGGATCCCGTACGTATAGAACAAGTTTCAGAAAAAAATGCTTATATAAATCTCCTCGTAGATAGTTTACTAGGTTGACAAAAATGTATTGTACAAATTTAAAAAACAGTAGCAAGATCTTTGCCTCACTTGTAGTTCTCATCGCAGCCAGTGTTGTGATGACAGGCACTATCCTACAGCCAAGTCAAGAAGTAAATGGACAGAATGCTACGGGACAGAATATTACTATGCAAATAGAAAATGCCACGGCAATAGATCAGGTTAGTAGCGATGTGCTTAGTACTCTTGCAGCTCCAGGCTGGGCTAGCAAATACGATGTACTCGCCAACGGAGAATCTACTCCTATAAATTATAATATCATAGGCGGGCAACTTGTTGGAATGTTGGCAAATCCAGACAGACATGCTCTGTACTTGGCTCTTAATCCTGTTTCCCAATCCGATGGGGGAGCAGTGGAGGTTCAGTTGCCCAGAAATTTTATAGACTCCAAAACTAGCGAAAACACGGATAAGCCATATGTTGTTGTAATGGATGGTGATCGAATAAGCGGTGAGCCTACTGGAATTTGCATCGGAGACTGCCCCAATATCTTTAATAGTTTCAAACAAACTGCTGAATCAGGCGACGACAGGGTATTGACTATTGTCTTCGGACCAGAAAGTAGATTCGTAGAAATCATTGGCAACAGAGGAGCATAACAAAGAATCAGTTAATGCGAATCCACCGATATACCAACCACTTTTTTACTCACGTCTAGTATATCTTGTGAAAGCTTCATTTTGGTCTTTTCAAAGTGAGCGAAGGGAATTTAGAGAAGCTCTTGGACTAACCCATTAATGGTCTGTTTGATGAATGGCAATCAGAATTACGCCGCTATAATTTACTACACTGCTAGGAAGGACATGCTCTGTCTCTGTATTTCCAGATTCCGTTCTAGGAGTTGACTGAATAGTGCATCCGAAACTTCAGAGCAACTATATTACTTATTATTGTCTCTATTAAAAGAATTATTTTCACACTGATTAGACATTTGTTTGTCATTATCGAATGAATCCTAGATAGAACGAGCTGAAATGGTTGTTGGCCGGCGGCTCTTTCATTGAAGCGTTTCCTCTATTTGGATTGAGGTTGGAAGACTATGATTCTCTGCAGAGAAGCTCGACTTACTGCTAAAGATTCGTGAAGATGAGTATGTACATTGGTCTGGAAAATATCGTCCTAGACTCAGTGGTCAGGGAGTTTATCCACGACCCTTGCAAAATCCTTTGCCTATATGGATAGGTGTTGATGGAACTCCGGAATCGTTTGTTCGTGCTGGTTTGCTTGGACTTCTATTGATGGTTGCAATAATTGGAGGTGAAACCTACAGGTTCAGGCCGCTCATTGATCTCTATAGGGTAGGAAATGTCCAGGCTCTGGCTTCTGCACACTGGTCATCCTCTCTTTTCTCTACTACAAAATTCTATATAGCCTTAATGTTAATCAATATAATACCATCATGGCAAGGTAGTAGTTGACCAGTCTTTTCCTTTCCAACGCTCAAGTTCTGGTTGACTACTACCTTTGTATTGCGGTCGGTTGTTAATGGCATTATATTGCACTATCTAGGCTGCAAGACTTGCTGGTACACTTGTATTTTTATACTTTACCCCTAAAGAACTAGTGGTAGTAGTACACGAACGACCTGCAAAAACCACAGAATTTATCAGTACGAACCAGCCGGCCGATCCAAAGAGTAGTAGTATTAAGCCTGTTCCTGCTGCTGCTGCTGCTACCTCTCCTATTGCTAGGTTAGTCTTCTGTAGCTTGATTTTGATTCTCCACCTATAGAATCCTGTTATACTTTAAATTCGTATAGTCACACATGATAATGAGTGGTAAATACTTGTTAATGGATGGTTGTTTTTCTAGCGCTATAAAAGTGGTTGTTTTCAGCATATCTGTTGTATTAGGGATTGTTTCTGCAACACAATATTCATTATATGCTACAACACAATATTCATTATATGCTACAACAACAAGCACGGTACAAGAAGGAAGAGAAGCTCAAAGTTCAGACATCGATGCATCCAATCTCTACGAGACCAAATCTATGAGTTTAGGAAATGATATTAAGAATCTTGTAATCCTGATTCCAAATGAGGCTCATGAATCGCAGAATATAGGAGATCAGAGTTCAGACCAGCGGCATATCAATCAACCATATATTCCGCAAACTGCTACAGTGCCAAAAGGAACTAGTATCGTATGGTTTAACGGTGATGTCGACCATGATCATAAAATTACCCTTACCGGACAAGGCAGCAACTCGAACAATACGATATTCGACAGTGATGTTTTTGTGTATAATACCGTATCTCAGCCAGTAGTAATGAATGATACAGGATCCTTCGTTTATTATGAAGCAGACGTGAACAATGAAGATCCAGACTATGTTATGAACGGAACAATAAATGTAGTAGATCAACCTAACACCATCACCACCACAGGTAATATCACTGGTATAGATACAATTGGAACATTGATGGTTCCAACAGAAGACCTCACTACTTATACATCCGACCTAGAAAATGGAGGAATTTCTGTTCTCAGTACTCATAACTTCAATGACATAAGAGGTGAGGATCAGCAGACACTCATAACTTGGGGAACTTCATCTGGCAGGCTGTCTCCTGAGAATATTTTTTCCCAACTAGAGGAGATAACTCCTACTCTTCCATATAGCTGACCCTGTGTTCCAATAGTAGTGATAGTCTAGTTCGGTAATACACGCCAAGTGTGATACTGCGCCTTGGCTTCTTGGTTGCTGTCCTTATCGTTGTCACTCTCTTTTATGTAGTCAGTGAAGTTTGACCCATCCATTATGTTATTGTGTGGCTATAAGTTAGTGTGACTATAACTACGTATAGGCACACATATTCATGGCAATTTCTGTTAGATTGTCTTCAGTTATTTTCACTTGTTCAAAGGTGTGACAGGTGCTAATCAGCGAATATATTACACAATAAACCAGATATGTTTATGCAACATGTAAGGATTAACGGTGAGGATCTGGAATGTAGTACCCATGGACCTAGTGAAGGAGAGCCAGTAATCTTGATTCATGGAGGCATGTTTGCAGATATGTACGTACCTCTCATGTCTCAACCTGTTCTGGCTGATAATTATCGCCTAGTAACCTATCACAGACGAGGATATCCAGGCAGTAGTCATAACACATTAGATAATGTGAGCATTCAACAGCAAGCTGCAGATTGTAGAGAGCTTATGCAAATTCTCAATATTGATCGTGCACATCTTGTAGCTCATTCTAACGCTGGACTAATTGCCTTACAACTTGCAATTGATGCTAGTGAAATAGTACATTCACTCTCTCTTTTAGAGCCAGCATTGATAGGATTTGTTCCAAGTGGTTCACAATTTGCATACCAGCTAGAAATAGTAAAGCGATTGCTTCAAGAGGGAAATAAGCCTCAGGCGTTAGATACCTTTTTGAGGACGGTTTTTGAGGGAAGTCCACAATATCGTGAAATAATTGACAGACAGCTGCCTCATGGTGCATTTGAATCAGCTGTAAGCGATCTAGATATTATTTTTAGACTTGAAGCTCCAGCGTTCCAAACTTGGACCTTTACAGTTGATGATGCAAAACGTATTCGTCAACCAATTTTATATGTTGGGGGCGAAGATAGTGCAGAGTATTTCCAAGAGGTTCGAGCACTTTTATATTCTTGGTTTCCTCGTATGAAGGAATTAATTATTCCAAAAACAACTCACATGCTACATATGATGAATCCTAAACCAGTTGCCGAGGGTCTGGCAGATTTCTTCTCCAAACATCCTGTACGGTAAACCTAGTCAAGTTGGAGCTGCATAAAAAAATTTCTAATTTTACGCACGTATTATTACCAGAAGCACATTGAAAAAGAAAAGACATAAAATAAAAAATTGCTGGTCTCGATGGATCAGATGAAGGTCATTAAATCCTGTATCAGTCCCGGTATTATAGGAAGAACTACATGCTGAAGAATGTACCCATGACCTAGAACCTTTTTTATATTATGTTTGTGAAAAAATTAGTTGCAGTACACTGAAGTACAGTAGCTATACATCAACGTCAGAAGACCAAGCAGTGTTGAGGTAGGCGACCAACAATTATTACTCTGCAAGGCCTGTCAAGCTTATTATGGTCGTCTACCTTTTTTTCTGGACTATTTATATTCCTTTTATTACTTCTTGCAGCAGTGTATAATAATGGAGCTTGACAGCTTTCTGTTTTTACAATGGGTTTAACACATTTTTCCACAGCAAAGACATTCAGTAAATGGGCTTCGAATAGTGATTAAAAATCAGATCCTGGCTTGCTGGGATAACAAATATCTGTGCTGCTCTTATTTCTCCTACGAACGGATCAGCGCTCTATAGTGAATTCATTAGTTACTGTACAGGTCAGCTGCTGTCCAGCGTCTATATCCCCCCTACAGTCAGCGGAGAATACAGGATCCAAAGCGACTATAGGTGGGTCGAGCGGACGTCCCACGTACATCTCGGTTACTTCATACTCCCCAGGGTCAGGAGATACAGTTGTTCCAGTGGATGAACCCTGAAATGTGCTGCTACCTACACTAAGTGTGAAATCTTCTGGCGCCGGACATCGGCCATTAGCAGTTAATTCAGGGTCGCATATGACCTCTTTAGCTACATTTAGCGTGGCTGGACAGCCTTCATCTATCACTCCATCTCCGTTGTTGTCTACACCATCACAGGTCTCTTCATCACATGCATCTCCTATTCCATCACCATCTGCATCCTCTTGGCCTGGATTAGATGTATCAGGATTCGAATTAAAGATAATACGTCGATCAAATTTAACCGGTATTAATTCAGTATTTTGGCTGCAGTCAATACGAAAACACTTCTTATTTTCATTAATAGTCAAACTTCCTCCACTTAAATACCATAGTAATAGTTTTACTAAACTTTTTCTTATAACGTCAGTACATCATACTAAACTCTTTCCTGTGACGTAAAATGTCACGCTCTAGAGTGATGTTTTCCTGCTCTTCTCACGCGAAGAGACGGGCAATGAGTGAGTCTGCTTAGTGCCCATTTAACATAGTGATAAATCAAAGCGGACGGATAGGTGGCCGGTGTGTTAGAGAACGTGATAGTTATCTATCATTCAGTATTTAACACTCTGGTTAAGGGGAATAGTATAAGACCTCCGATTGAACTAGATAATCCGCTCAAGTAGGGACTGAAATATGAATCAGGTGGAGGAGGAATTACTCCAGGCAATTACAGGTGAACTGCCATCAGAGGGTGGACCGTCGTCAGAGGACGGACTGGATGGAATTTGTAATTCCTGAGCAGCGTCAGTTCCAATTTCTAAGGCTGTACCAGCCACCTCTACCACGTTTTCGGTTGCACCATCGTTCAGAGCAGCGTCCTCGGCGGCTTGCTCGTTCTCGCCTCTCGCAGCTGCTTGTGCCGCAGCATTTGCTGCTTGAGCAGCTTCATCTGCAGAATTGCTGGCAACAGTAGCCGCTGCTGCTGCGCCCACAGTGGCAGCAACAGCACGAGCCACGTCTTCAGCGCTGCCTTCAGCTGTATCTGGAGCTATTGCTGATTGCGCGCCAGCCGCTTCAGCAGCATCTGCAGCTGCGGCCACAGCTGACTTGGCTGCCTCGGCTGAGGATTCCCCACGATCGAGCGAAACAATGACCGATCTTTCAACTGCTTCGCGGGCAGTTGACGTCACATCGTCTGACAGACCCATAGTTCTTAAGGCATTTTCTGTTGCAATACCTGCTGCCGCAGCTCGTGCGTAATGCACGGGCTGCTCTCTCTCTTCTAGAGATGGCGGAGGCAGAGATGGAGATGG
>DASQQK010000212.1:0-2546 GCA_035643435.1 Nitrososphaeraceae archaeon
TCTATGTTGTTGTTGTCCAGGTATTCCTTTCCCTGATTTATTGATTTTACTATTGCTTGGATATCCCCAGGTCTACTATTAACGACTTTTGAATTAAAGATCAGAACATCTGTTATGATGCCTACAACGTCTTTAGCCGTGGTGATTACTTGGTACCCTCTCTGGAGCGCAGAGAACTTAGTTGGACCCCATGTATGACCTGCATCTATTTGTCCGTTATCTAAGGCTTTCAATACACCCTGAGCTGGTATGCTCTCAAATTGAACATCCTTTTCGTATAGTCCTGCCTTGGCCAAGGCTTGAAGTACAAAGATATGAGAGAAGGTGTTTATGCCCTCCACACCAATCTTTTTTCCTTTGAGGTCCTCGATGGTTGTATTTCGTGGACCAACGATCGCATCAGCAGTACCAGAATAGTCGAACACCCAAACTAATTTCGAATCTACCCCCTCAGAATTGTGAAAAATGGTATTGGTATATACGTAAGATAGGCCGTCGACCAGACCGTCAAAATATAGCTCCTCAGCCTTTGTCACGTTATCAACTAAAACGAGCTCAACTGGCACATTATTTTTCTTGAATTCGCCTGTCTCTTCAGCCAATATAAGCGCGGCATTTCCGACCCAAGGCGTAAAGGCTATTCTTATGGGCCTTGCCTGAGTGCCTAAGGATAAAGCACCATCATGCTGCGCAAGGTAGAGCGATACTGCAATCCCGGTCACTGCAGCAACAGAAATAATGCCAATGACTATCAGTTTTTTGCGCTCAATCTTCATCTGAGTAGAAAGCAATGGTAAAAATAAATGTTTGTGTCTTCAAACTGATAAGATAAGCATATTTTGCCTTTTGCTAGATATCTGTATAACTTCGTTGGGCATTTTCAAGCTAGAATCTTTCTAGCGCATGCACGACGATGCAGAATTCAGAGGGACAGACCATCGTCGTCGGTACCTCCCAGATTGTTCGAAAGCCCCATAGACCTACTCAACAAAACAGCACAGGAGCACAAGAGTACACGCTAGTTGATTATCGACGTCGGTTATCGACCAACTATGATAAACGTCATACTCGGTGATGATTCTAGACGCATTATAGCCGACTACTATGGCATGCTATTAGCGAGTTTGGAACCAACCGATTACTACAACGGCATCATACGGGACAATCGAACTACTTTCATATAGTAATTAGATGAATGGTTGTAGCGATTTTGTAATCAAAAACTCAGAAAGTGACATTATCCGTGCTCTTGTAATGCCGCTACGGCAAACTCAAGTTACAATAATAACTATAGTGCTCTCTCCTATAACTCTTGGATAGCGGCCATTAACAATCTGTTATATGTTTTTTCCTAATTAATGATATCAGGCTCACATGCATGCAATTCAATTACCTTGCGTTAATTATCGATTTCCATTAGCGCAATGAATGTGTGAAGGTGAGATACGTCACTTAATATCTTCTTCAAATATGCGGCACTGTTCCGGAAATTCCTGAAAAACGTGATACTTTATTTTGGATCGGTTGTTGTTAGTACCCAATAAATGGGCCAAGGTTCCAACTGCTTCAACTATGTTAGGACCATTATTTATCATTACACATTCAGCACGCCTTCCCACCGTTAATGCGTCTGCTATTTCCGGACGGCTCCTCAGCCCGCTTTCTGCTAGGCTTTCTAAAATCTGTGTGGCAAGAATAGCAGGAACATGTGCAGCTTCACATAAACAGAGTATGTCTTCTTGAATAAATGCCAAGTTCTCGAATCCCACTTCGACAGCGAGATCGCCTCTGGCAATCAATATTGCAAACTTCTCTAGGTCAAGCCCAGCTATGAGTATCTTGATCAAATTATGAATCGAATCTGATGTCTCGATTTTTGCAATTATACCCATGTCTGCACGATCAAGTTTCGATAAAGCATTACGAAGATCATAAATGTCCTGCGGTCCATGAACAAAACTTAGTCCCACCATATCTGCGTATCTGACTACAAAGTCTAAATTTTTTACATCCTCTAATGTCAATGCAGACATTTTAATAGCAGAATCTGGAAAGTTCATACCCTTGTTGGATTTGATCTTTGCTGTGACACCTCGAGGTGATGTGATCTTTAACTCGAGATACTCCTCATTTGACGAACTGACGACTGCCTCAATCTTTCCGTCATCTATGAACACTCTATGACCAACTTTGACTTGATCAAGTATGTGTGGATGTGTGCAACTAATAATACCTGCAAGATCATCAGCTGAGTCGCTAATATCGCTGCCACCAATATGGCCCAATCTAGTATCTCGGTAAAGGCGTAAGACATTTCCAGCTTCTACACTTATTTCAACCGGCTGCGGTTTAATAGCTCCTACGGTAAAGGAACATTTTGTATCGTCATCCGTGTCATTTGGCTGACATTCTAGTTTTGTACCCTCATTTAATAAAGCTGTGTGGTCTAGTCCTATCCTTACTCGGGTTGGTCCTATCCGTTCAAGTACTATGATATTACGTGGATGCCCATCTAGTGCGTCATTGAAAGTAATATTTTGACCTAT
>DASQQK010000213.1:0-2899 GCA_035643435.1 Nitrososphaeraceae archaeon
TTGGCCAATTACTCCAGTTTGGGTATGCTATGAAGAAGAATCGTTATCGGTGGGATGGGCTGTATGGACAACGTGAAAGAAAGACATTGAATCTGCAAAATTCGTACTATAGAAATAAAAAATGATTACAGACAGAATATACATATGATTTTTATGAATAGAATTAGTAGTGGTAAAATATCTATTCGACAAATCATATATAACTCACTCAATGCTAAATAACAATCAGCGTACCTTAATACTGGAGTTTGCATCTAACTAATGGATATAACCCTCAACGATCAAGATTCTTCGGGACAGGAATAATTCTGATATTAATTATAATTTTGAGTATTACCGCACAGGATGTAGTATACGCAAAGAATGAGAGGTACGCAAAACATATCGATCAATCATCGTCAATTAGTAATTCATGTCTAAATCCTCTATTTGACTCGAATATTATTGATAATGCAAATAACGTAGGAAACTGCGGCAATACCGTGTCACAGCAGGCTGGTGGTGATGCAGGGCGATCTTCATCACCTATTACTGTTCAATCAGCAAATCCGACGATAAAGATAAACCCGCTACCACAGAGACCTACTCCTGAACCACCCGCTCCTCTTGAACAAGCTCTAGTTGTCGTGTTTAAACAGGTAATATGTCCTGCTGGTTTCGAAGATGTATGCCCGAGCCCAGCAGAGTTTACCTTAGTTATGGATGGCGTCAACCCCGATCCGAGTGGACCATTCCATCCTCTTTTTCCCGTCCAGATATTTCTTGATCCTGGTCCGTACCAAGTTTTTGAAATCGAAGTTCCTGATAATCCACCAGGGCTAGAACTGGAACAGCCTCCAGACTTTTCGGTTGGTTGCTTCGGAGTTATACAAGCTGGAGAGACACGTAATTGTGTATTCACCAATACATACGAGATATCACCTTCATAATACAGACGGGCATGTATAATTATATCATAATAGAATTTCTTAGTTAAAATAAATGACACGCATTTGGCTGTCTTTCCGTATATAGTATTTTAATTCTATTTATCCAGCCAGCCCCAGCCTCACTGGCAGCTATATAGCATCTAAATATCTTGTCGTACAATATACAGTATGATGAGTCAGCAGAAACAACAACAACAACTGTTAAGTCAAGAACTGACCATCCCACAAATTCTACGTACCTACGGAAGACAGTTTGTACAGATAAGAAAACAATATTCCGATGGACATCACGGAAGATGTGCATTGGGCGTAATCATGTCCTACTTCGGTTGGAATGGTAAAGATGATTCTAATGCTCCAAAACAATTATTGGACGTGTTGGTTGCATTAGGCCGTGAGAGTATTAATGAAAAACTAATCATTCGACTCAATGATTCTGGTGCGACCTTCGATGAGATAGCAGATTATCTAGATAGAATTGAGAACAGATATTAGCTCCATTATAATTTCACTCTCATAAATTATTAGTCACCATATATGGGTAGCAATTCAGTAGTCTGTGAATTACATGCAGGACAGGCAGGACCGTGTAATGGTTCAGTTCTAACAAAAGATGCGCACCAGTAACACGAATTGCAGATCACAAAATAGATTTGACGGACAGTCATTTGGTATTTCGAGAGGAGTGTGGTATCCTGAAATTATTAACGCTCCGTCTCATGTTTCTATTTGTCATTCAATTACCTTAAAGTATTAATCATAAACGTTAAATGTCTTCTTCTATCGACTTTACTGTAGAATGCTTGTATTGGTGTTTCTAATTCATTCCAGGTCAATGACATATGAGGCCTCTTGGTATTGTACCATGTTACAAACTCGTCAATTGAATCAAAATGTTCTACCTTTGACTGGAATGTCACATAGAATCTTTCTATCTTGCCATTAGTTTGAGGATGTTGTACTCTTCCAAGTATATGGCTGATCTTTCCATCAACCAGATATTGTTGAAACTTGCTTATTCCGAATGTCTTTATTTCACCATGGCGATGATGAAGAAGACATATCCATTGACATCATCATTCTGCTATCACTATTGTTGTCACTGCTCATCGAATCAGATGGCAGAGATATGATTCCAGATAAGGACATTATTCCTAACACTATAAAACCTATACCTGCTATCCTCGCGACCCAAAGGCCGCCCCTAGACCACACTTTTTCAGCAAAGATAATTGCAGCAAATAATCCCATCCAGATAACATTCATCCAACCTAGCGCTACCATGAGCAGAAAATAAGGCCAACAGCAACCAAGACAATAAAGACCGTGATACATTCCCATCTTCAATGCTCCAACTTTGCCCTTTTGCCATCGTCTCATAAAGAAGCTAAGCGGAGATTCGCAGTATCCAAGACATCTTGTCTTAAGTGAGCTGAATTGATATACACCGGATACGATCAGAACAATTCCGTAAATAGCATGAATTAACACAAGTTGATCTCCTAGATGCGAAAGTACTGTATCAAACAAAAGTGACCATCCGACCAGCAGGACTAATCCTGTTAAGGCCCAGATAGCAAGATACGCTGATGCAAAGAGAATGATTTCATATGGTTTGGATCGTAACTTGGATCTCAAACTTTTAAGAGGACTACGCTCATGTTCAGCTTCTTCTATGTCATTAGCATTAGGGCCATCATTACTCTCATGGTATGTTAATTGACTAGTACCAATACCAGCATTATTCTCGGACTTATTGGTATCAATAAGTCGATTGTAAGCAAGAATCATTGGTACTATAGCGGGGAACATCATAGCAGCCATTCCAGCTGTCCATATGACCACAAACAATGATAATGCTGATGGATCGTAAAATGCCATCATAGATGTCATCATTGCATCGTATTGCCATATCGATACTAGCCATGTCAGTACGGAAATAATCACTAGAATAGAAATGATAACTAGGG
>DASQQK010000214.1:0-4388 GCA_035643435.1 Nitrososphaeraceae archaeon
CATAACCAATGACCGATAGCGGGTCATCATAGTTTGACAGGTGTATAAACAACCCGTCTATTACCGTATTCATCAACCTTCAGAGCAATCGAATGATAATCGCCAAATTCTGTTTCCGTATGAGTTACGAGAAAGATCTGTTTGAAGCTTTTAGCCTGAGTAAGCATACTAACTAGGACTTTCCTTCTGGACGAGTCCAAACTTGCCATTGGCTCATCCATTATTATAGAATTAATTATTGGTGGTCTCATTTCTGAGTTCTTAAAAGGCTTTATTCTCGCCATCAGCTTAGATATTGCAATTCTTAATGCCAAGCCTAGAGCAGTCTCATCGCCTCCACTTAACTGATCTTTATTCTTTATTACGTTGTCCTTGCTATCCATGAGTGTTATCTCCAGCCCATGAGATTCCATGCCTCCTCTCACTCTTCTAATGGTCGAAGATATTTTGTCTATAGCATAGCGGCCTTCTGTAAGTTGTGCTAGGTAATCGTTTGTAGCGTGTCTTAATACCCCTACCATTTTCCCTTCTACTACATAGTTTGAAATGAAGCCGTCGATCTCACCTCGCAGATATTTTACATGTCGTAATTCATTTTCTTTGTCGGCCAAAATTTTTACTTTTTGTGATAGTTTCTTTATATTGGATTCCCTATTCTTTATATCCTCTTTTAGTGTTAAGGATTGTTTGGTAAGCATGTCTAAGAATCCTCTCTTGACATCGAGGCTATTTTCAATAGTTTTCCTTTTAATGATAATTTCATCAAGATTGCTGCACTGTAAATTCTTTAATAAATCGTCCAAATCAGTAATTACAAGTTCTTGGAGATATCCCCGCAGCGTATTCTCTAATTGGTTAACATCCTTAACTATACTTTTCTTTTGATCGATTAATCTTGATACCTCGTTTTCGTACTTTTTGTACTGTATACTTTCTTCATCTATCTGTTTTTCCATCTGGCATATCTCCTTTTCATAATACTCTATTTCTACTCTTAGACTTGTTCTCTCTGAAATAATATCGCCGACCGTGGAAAAACCCAGAAATGTCAGAAGATCCTCGATTACTTTTGCATGATGCAGATCAAGTATGAAATTGACTTTTTCTCTGTGCCTCATAAGACTGTCACAAAGTGTAAGCATATCTTGTAATACGACTTTGGTTTTTCTTATAGCATCCTGCCTCTTGCGTACCTGGTCATGTTCATCTTTTACCTGGTTAATCTGAATATTGACGTTATTATAATCAGAGTCTATCTTACTTATTTCGTTAGCCAGTTCTGATACCATCTTGCCTTTATCATCGATTGATTTGTTACAGACAGGACATCTCATCTGCTCTTCGATATACTTTATACCATTCTTTTTTATGCCAGAAATAACTTCGTTAGATACTAGAATCTGATTCAAATACTCAATATTATTGTGTAAAGTATTTTCATGTCTATCTAAACTCTTTTCTTCATTAGATGTTTCTTGTAATTGATTATTAATCTGTTCTGGGTGAGAGACTGGGTCAAAATTCAAGATAATAGAAGAACGCTCAAGAAGTTGTTGAATTTGATTTTCGCATGTTTTTATACTCATAAGCAGTCTATCTAACTGTAGTAGGTTTTCATCGTTTGGAAGACTCCCTAAGGCCTGTTGCGCAATATCTTTCTGATTGCCAAGATTTTTAATGGATGTTCTTAAGGTGTCTATTCTCTCATCCTGACCTGCCATGTAATTCGTCTTTTCTAATAAAGAACTATTGACTAACGCAAGCTCATTATTTTTGTCAGTTATATACGTCTCTGTACTCTTAATCCTTCTCAGTATAGCCTCAGATGGCAATCTTGAAAGACTTTCAAGAGTCTTATTTAAGTCAGATTCACATTCAATACATTCTCTTTGTTTTATGCCTAATTCATTTTCTCTTTTGACGAGTTCAGCCTTTTCAATAGCAAGAGCTCCAACTTCGCCTTTTAGCAAACTGATAGAGTCTTGAAGATCTGTGGCAAGTTTAGAAAGATCGTTTTTGACTCTATCAAATTCATCAAGCCCAAAGAGTGTTGTGATTAATCTTCTTAACTCTACGGGATCTGCTAAAGCTAATCTATCCACATCCTTCTGTCTAACATATACTGTCTTTTCAATTATGGAAGCACTAACTCCTAACATCCGTTCGACTTCTTCGTTAACCGATCTGGGTCTATTAACTATCACAATAAATCTGTCATCACCTCCTCCCTCATCACCTCCCTCATCAACATGAGGCTCGTTCACTTTTTTTGATAGTACAGCATCTTCGTTGAAATCGATTTCACCTTTTTGAGCTCTTGACCTTTTGATTGTAAGCCTTCTCACTATTCGATATATGTTTCCTCCAAGGTCAAACGTGATATCAACCTTGCAACCTGATTCACCTGCTCTAACAAGAGTTTTCCGTTGCTGATCTTCAATCAACTCATCACCTAGAAGGCCCCATAACATTGCTTGAATCAAGCTAGTTTTACCCATAGAGTTGTTACCTGTTATAAGGAATAGGCCCTCAGGAAACTCTAGATCCTGGTACATATCTGGAAGCAGCACATTTGTATATGGTTTAAAGTTCTCGATCTCAATTTTCAATATCTTCAAATATCAATTTCACCTCTTTCTATTGTTGTTGTTGAAGAAGTATTGTTGATTTTCTTTGAACTGCGATTAAGTACTTTTGCGAATATCTTTGCAAGTAAATTTGGATCCAAATTTTGCTTTTCTAGATCCATATTTCTCATAGCAGTAACATATTCTTTGAATTCTTTTTGAGGATCTTCTATTAAAAATTCTATAGTATCAACTAGGGATTGGTCTATGTTTTCCTGTTTGATATATTCGGGATAATCTGGCCGATCCAGGATGAACTCAACAATGTTATAATCATCTGAGTCTAAGGCTAGACTTCTTAGGGTTGATTCCACCTCGCCAATATTGAAGTACGATCCATATGTTTTCTTACCTTTCAAAATAATTTTTACTCTTGCAGCGGTTGAATATTCATATCGTGAATTAAGTCCATGGGCATCAAAGGAATCTGTAACTCTTTTTATTATCTGAGGATTGGTATCCTCAGGATAAATTTCAATTATATCTAGGAAGATCCTTCTGCTTGATTGAATTTTCTTGGGAGTGACCCTTGGTAGTGTCCTTCCTTGTTCTAGTTCGATCATAAGATACCCTTTTTCATTATTGATTTCGCTAAAATTCCATAATTCAGTTGATCCTGAATACCATGCATGATCTGTTACCTTACGCATTTTGTGATCGTCTCCCAGTGCAATGTACTGGTAACTACCTTTTAGAAAATCTTCGTGTAGCGTGGAGTTTTCGATCATACCATGTGCCATAGCTATATTTATTAGATCAGAGGAAATGGAATTATTCTGAAGTTGAATCCAGTTCTTATATATGGATTGCATACCCAGCGTAGATAGCGCACGTGACTCAATTGAGGGATGTGTAATCACTCTCAAATTCAGTTTATTAATGTCAATAAATAGAGGTTGATGTGTTCTTAATGAATCCCTAGCATTATAATGTGTGAATAAGTGGATATTATTGAAGGCAACTGGAAATACAGAGAGAGTTGAACTACGATATTCCATGTATCGTCCATGATTGCCATCTATTATAATCAGAGGAATATTTGCATCATGTAGTCGTTTGAATGTCGTTGCAGCAACCTTTCGTGCATACTCAGGGGGAGGACTAGGATCGTAGCCAGCGGGTGTGTCAAAAAAGTCTCCACAATGCAGTATGACATCTGGTCTATCCCTAGACTTGTCCACTACTTCATTGACGAATTTCATCCAAGCAGAATAGAAGTCATCCTCCAATGGTCTTAATTCCTGGTTTACAATCCCGGATCGTGTCTGCTTTGGTCGACGACCAAGATGTGTATCGGAAATATGTGCAATCTTCATGGCCGCATAACCTACTACGTGTATCAGTCTTTATGATATGAGTTATTTGAACTTGTATCTTCACTAATCGGGTCTATGGGAAGGTTGAGATGAAGTCAGTCTGCTAGATGTGCGAGAGCAAAACATGGGTTATCTAAGTAGTGTGTCGTAGAAAAATGGAACAAGAAGAAACATTGGAAAACGCCTGGGATATCCGAATCAAGCAAAGACCTGCAAGAGTCATCAGACATAATTACACAAGATTTTTTTGTAACGCGTCAATCTCTGCATCTAGAGGAATAATTTGCTCTTCCTTGGCTGACTTAAGTACGGTCAAGAGCTCTACATTGACGATATGAGGCAGGTTTCTTATTCTATTCTTAATAATGTATCTCATTTCTTCTAGGTCCTTAGCCCGTATCTTCAACATTAGGTCAAATCTTCCATACATTTCATGTATTTCTAG
>DASQQK010000215.1:0-5629 GCA_035643435.1 Nitrososphaeraceae archaeon
GCTCCAAGATTGTTGACCACAAAGAATGGGAGAATGCCTAAAACCATTTCAGTGGAAAAATCAGTAAAGAAACTGACTAATCCCAGATAGAGTACATTTCTCATCCCTCCGGTTTTCTTATCCCTTGGAGTCAACTATTTCAACGTTCTGAGTATAGAAGCCATCTTTTACAAGTTGGCATTTTAATTCATGTTTTAGCAATAGTTTGTCTGACTGACAATTGGCGTTCCATTTAACTATTCTATTTATCTTCCTTTTCCCGGATCATCATGCAAGTCGGCCATTGATTTCCTTGCACTTTCAATCGCTTTCTGTCTTCTAGGCTTTATAACAAGTATGTACAGTGATCCTACTAGATATACTGAGAGAAGGATAGTCTGAGCTGCAACAGATTCCAGAGTGGGATGAATTCCTGTCATTGTTGCAAGATTAATATCTAATCTTGGGACTATGCCGAATAAAGGCGTAGTAGGGACCACCCCTATCTCTTGTAGTTCTCTAACTGCGTTCCCCATGAATGCTATAGACATGTATGCTCCTATTGCCATGGTTAAAGCAAAGAGTGCTCTTAGAGGCAATCTTCTTCCGAGTCTGTTGATTAGGATGGCCACGCTGACGATGACAGCCAGCCCCACAATCAGACCTGCCGCAACGTACAGCTCCATATACGTCGCAAATGACAACATTGCCTGATAGAAAAGAACGGTTTCAAAGCCTTCTCTATAAACTGTAAAAAATGCTAGGACAGTAAATACTATCACGCTGCCTGTTGTAGTAGCTTTCCAGACCTTTGCTTTCACAAACTCGATCCATTTCTTGGTTTCAATCTTGTTTAAGACCCAGAAGCTCACCCAGAAAAGAACAGCTACAGCAGATAGTCCTGCAATCGCCTCAATTAGCGCTCTGTCTGCTCCAGATATTTCAATCAAATATTGCGCCACAAACCATGTTGCAGCTGTAGCTGCAACTGCAAATAGAATTCCATAGTAGACATGCTTCTTGAAGTGCGTATTTCTAGAGGCTTGTAAATAGGTGAGAATTGCACCTATTATCAAGGCTGATTCGAGACCCTCTCTGAATATGATTGAAAATGAGGTAGAAAATGCAATAGCAGGTGCCACTATACCTACACCAGATACGAGTCTTTCAGACTCATCTAGTGCCCTTCTTATCTCTATGGTTTTAGCCTCTACTTCTTCAATAGGCACTTGTTCCTGAATGAGATTCCTCAGCTCCGCAAATTTGATCTCGGTATCTAGTGTGAAGTCAGGATCTATAGGCCTTAATGGAATCTCTATCATCTCATAGCTATCCAGATAAGCAGATCTAGCAATGATAAGTGCACCTTCATAATTCTTATTCTGATAGAGCCGCTGCATTTCACTAAGTCTTAATCTTATTTGATCAATGTTATTTCTGACAGATTCCTTAGCCGGATCATCTGCCTCTCCCATCTGACGTGTTTCCCCAGTATAAGTACCGAATCCCTGTCTCAACCCTTCGATATTAGCCAATGAAGATCCAGCGGTAACTGGTCCAGTAACATTGGTGTTAGAACTTGCTGAAAGGAATTCAGGATCATTTCTTAGCAATTCTTCAGCTTGATTTAGCTTGCTCAATATTACACTGACAAATGTATGAACCTCTTGTGGAGAATGCTCCTCTTGGATCATCCTACGAAGCTCTTCTCTCATCTCTATCTCTATATCTGACATTAGATCAGGGTCATGCTTTTCAATAGGAGCTTCTAAATATTCGTAGTTATCCAAATATGCTTTAATAGCAGCCGCGTCTGCAGCTTCATAATTACCATTATTCACAGAATCAATAACAGTATTCAGTAGGTCTCTGATGGTGGAAAAATACTGTAGCTGCTCAGCTCCACTCTCACTTCCGCTACTCAAAGTTAATTCCTCTGAAAAGTCCCGTTCTATCGCAGAAGCAATACTTGCAACAGTATCAAATGGAGCAGTCATTTTTATACGTTCTTGGAGTTGATCATAGAATGATCTAATCTCGTCTCGTCTGCGATCATCTACAGAATCTGCAATCCTTTCGAAATTCAACATCGAACTATTTATCATTCCCAATGCATTCTGACGGTCAAAGATATCGGAGTCGTCCTGAATGGGTGTTGTAGTATTGAATAACCCATAGGACTGAATCGCATCCTCTAGTAGTACGGCTGATGCCTGAAGAACAAACCCTTTATCTTCAAATAAAGTCTGTTGCCCAATAGTTGAATTTGAGATCATGTTTAGCAAATTATCGATGTCTGTAATATCAGCTTTAATAATGGAATATGCTTCCTCACTACTCTGGGCTGTTCTGACTTTTATTGGTAGATCAATAAGCAACGCTTCAAGTTTCTTGGAAGAAGCAGGATCTATTTCATTTAATATAGGCTTTAGTACTGGGAAGGTAACTGAATGGGGTATAAAGGCATGTTGAAAAGCATCGTTTAGATCATCACTATTTAGACTATATTGTGTGAGGTTTATTTGGGTCCCTATTCTCTGTAGGTTTGTAAAAATAATAAGTGATTGTGCTATGTCTTCTTTTAGAGCGAATGCACCTCTAGTCGAGTCTGAGCTGAAGTCCAGCAATGGTGGTTGTACTATAACTGTAACAATAAGACTACCTACAAAAATTAAGAATATAGAAAAGGAGGAGGCTCTCATCAATCTGTTATGCCCTAGGTGTTAGACTAAACTCTGCAATAATTCTCCTAGGACTAGCTTGTACCACTCAATAATGTCTCTGCTTGATCCAAGTTACTGTTTATTTTATCTATGTGGTCCTGAATTTCTTGAAGTGACACATTGTTTTGAGTTAGTTGTCTCAATTCTTCTCTGAGCATCACCTCAGTTGTCTCCATTAGTGTCTGATTCTGTTCGGCCAATGGAGCCTCTATGAATTCATAATTATCCAGATATGCTCGTACAGCCAGAGTATCAGCTTCGTCATAATTCCGATTTTCGTATGCCTCTAATGTCTGATTCAGTAAACTGCGAATCTCAGAGATGAATGCCAGAGGTTCGCCACCACCAGCTGTGCCGGAGATATCTTCTTCACTAATCCCAGTTATCTCAGAAATCTCATGTATGATGGATCTAATTGAATTACTTACTACTTCAGGGTTAGTCCTCTCCTGGACAGAGTTATTCAGGTCTTCAAAGAATTCATTTATCTCTTGTACTTCAGCTGACCGCTCTAGTGGAATCGTAGGTGATATCTCATTAAAGACTGATTGAGCTCTTGAAATAAATGCCTGACCATCTTGATATTCCACTATTTCTTTTATTGTGCCATTCTCTATAGCTTCTTTGTATTCATTATCTGCTACAGAGAGTAGATTAGCTATCACCAAAAGATTGAATGTACTATTATTCAGCTGTGAACTCTGAATGACGTTGCTAACGGTGTCGTTAAGCAAACCATTGAGGTCTATAACCTTTGTCCTGAATTCTTCAATAGTGGAATTATCAACCATTCTTGAGAGCTCGTTAAGAGATGACGATAACGATCTATTCAGATTAGGATCTGAAGCAGCTATCTGAGCTTCTATGCTACTATATATCTCTGCGATCGGATGAAGAGTATGTGCCATTGCCAGTGTCGTATTTCCAGTCTCTTTATTTGCGGCTGCTTGATCTAAATGCCCTCTGATCTGCTCTATATCGGAATTAAAATCTACTAGCGAGCTGGCTTCTTCCTGGGCAAATACTGGATATAGAGAGAGTGACGTCAATAGAGACGTGGAGGCAACAAGGCACACCATAACAAGAACAGGATTCTTATATGATTTGTTTATAATCAAACTTTCTGATTTGCTTTGTATTCTCATATTAGTTGAACCTAATTTGCCATATCTTATACTTATCTCATTTGGTGATTCTTAGTCCGGAGAATCGGCATATTCAATAAATATTAGTTGAACCTAATTAGACTGGACTAATATCAAAGAGGTGGGAAAAAATGGTGACTGCAAAAAGTCTGGATAATAATAACATGCGATTGGCATCTGTATGTTTGTATGTTTACAGTCACATTTGGAACATTCAAAATCTAACCTACTCACCTACAAACCCTACCGGCTATGACAGCAAAAGAAGAATAAATAGTCTTTCCACCTCTTGATGTTAGGCTGACCAAATTCCAGGCCGAGTAGGAAACTTTTCTGATAAAGTTATTCTAACTAGGCATCAGAACAAGATATAAAGAGCATATTTCGATCCGACGTATCGTAGAAATGCATCACGAGCGCTGAAGATTGTGAAGCAGCAGCAGCTGCACATGGTGCACTGAAGATATGGCATTAGAGACCCTTTTCACTTCATGTTTCATCCTCGTTTGTATTGGCTGTCTTGCCATCCTGATTTACTAACCTTTCTTGGCAATATCTACATCCATCGTAAATAGTGCCATATTTTTTGATATTAAGATACGTATGACATCTAAAATGTAACTTGGCAGATACAAACTCATCCTTTGCTATTATTAATTTGTTTAGAAATGATCTGACATCCTTAGGCAACGGCTTAATAAATAGGTAACATGTTGATTATTTAAGAAAAGTGCCGATTCTCAAATTTGGGCAAGAATTCTTACAAAAAAGGTTGGTTTAGATACCCTGGTGAAGTTCCGACAGGGAGACGCAACCAGGATGCCGTTTGATAACGCAATGTTTGATCTAGTTTGGACTCAACATGCTTCAATGAATATTGCCAACGAAACAGGATTATACTGTGAGATGCATCGCGTTTTAAAGTGTATAAGTGACAATGCAAAAGATGTAAAAAGGCAAGGAACACTTGCAGTATATGATATTTATAAGGGGAACAACTACGACGATAGTTCTTTTCATCTTCCTGTGCCCTGGCCATCACATACATCATCGAGTTTTCTAGTTTATCCGGAAGATGCTCTGGGAGCCTTGCATGATGCAGGCTTTAAGAAGATTATTTGGGATGACAAAACAGGAGATGCGTTGAAATGGTTTCGTGAAATGATGACAGAAAGATTTCAAGAAGTAAGAAATGCCTCTTGGCAATTAGGATTACAAATTATCGTCGGTCCAAGGTGGCAAACCATGGTGCAGAATCTCCTGAAGAATTATGAAGAGGGACAGATAGTATTAGTACAAGGAATCTTCAAATGAAAATAACAACTGTGGTATAGTGTTTGATGGGAAGAGGGAGGAGGATGTCGTGCGAGCAAAAAATCATATTAATCCATTTTTCAATCAGTATTAGCTTTCTTCAGTGGCACATCATATACTAAATTGAGCACAGCACACTTGGATTTGTACAAGTTATATCAACAATCTGTCGCTCTATATCATCTGTAACCTTGAGGAGTATGCGTATGTTTCCTAGATATAATACCATCTATGCCATAGTCATTAAATCTGTGTATCATTAAGTATTTCTTTTAGAAGTAGGTGTTATTTTGATGCCAAGAGTGTCATAATTTCTAAGATCAGGGTCCTTCGTATTCCACAACTGCATAGAATGCACTTTGTCCTGAGTGGTCAAAATTTAGGTTTGGAGTCGTAATACGCATTATCTTTGATTTAGCTGCGTCCGCAAGTCTCCAGATGAAACCTTTTGGTAGCTGTATCTTTGTA
>DASQQK010000216.1:0-7438 GCA_035643435.1 Nitrososphaeraceae archaeon
GTATCACTCCATACAGGTAAAGATCTGAAAAATGCATCATGAACGAGATTCTTGATCTCCTTTATGTGTCTCACCTATACGTAAAATTTTATATCGACGCAGCGTAATAGACAGCGATTATCATCATCAAAGACACATGAAAAAGCTGAACCTTCAGGAAAGATGTCAGCTTATCCTCTACATTCTAAAGACAAATTTGTAACAGAAGGAAAGACAACTGTTAGGTCGATAGCAAAAGTAATACAAAAAAGAAAAGATTGGATTCGCCGATCCTTATAGCAGGTTTTCCTGGGCCGGGTCTAGTAGGATCGATAAGCACTAGCTATATTATCAACAGACTACACATGGAACAAATTGGATGGACACAGGTGATGCCAGCTGGAAGGTATCTAGTATCTCAATATGGAGATTAAAGAATAAATAGTTCTAAAGCTGACATAATTAACAATATTTGACTGGAGATGGCGACCACTATTGAAGTACATCGCTAACTTAATTGGGCCAATACGGTCTAGAATAGGCTTAAAAATAGGTGTTCTTGTTGTAATCCAAATTGCTTGTGTTATAAGCAGCTTTGGTATACTCTCTTATTACGAATCGCAGGAGACGCATCTGGGAAACTCAATAAATATTGCAGGGAAGAATCGCTTTCTTACTTCTAACCTAATGCTGGAACTATCGGAATTTTATTCTAACTCCAGCTCTGTGCCTGAAATAAGCTCCGCAATGAATCAACTGGAATCAAACATATTGGCGTTAAGACAGGGTGGGATAGTTTCTTCTATAGATTTAAGCCCCTTGCCATCGAAATTCTTGGAAGACTGGAACACCATCTACCAGGCATGGGTCAGGGTGAAAGGGATCTTGACAAATTCAATAATACAACCTAATGAAGGAACGAATATGGCTTCTGCAATAACGTTACCCACTATTGGAGCTCTGCAAGCTACGATTGAATCCAGTACGTTATCATTGCTACGTGCGTCAGATGTATTAGTAACAAAATTAGGAGAGTACGCGAGAGCGAGTTCGCAGAATTCAACACTCTTGCAAGGGATATTTGCGATTCTAAACATAGCGGTCGCTATTGTAGTACTATATCTTGTTCTGAGAATCCTAAAACCAATATTTTCTCTAACTGCTGCGACATCTGAAATAGGCAAAGGAAACCTGGATATATCAGTTGAAGGCAAAGGAAATGATGAGCTTTCAACTCTAAGCAATTCATTTAATTCTATGGTAAAGTCGCTAAAGGGCTATATGATAAGACAGGACGAATTAACAAAGGAACTAGAACGGGCAAATGAGGAGTTGAAACATAGAGATAGGTTAAAAGACGAATTCATAAACGTGGCAGCGCACGAGCTTCGGACTCCAATACAACCAATACTTGGGCTGACCGAATATCTGCACTTCATAAAGGTTGGAACTAATGGTACCAATGTTTCAATGGCCGCAGGTCAAGAAGAATTGCTTTTGGACGTTATTCTTAGAAACTCAAAGAGACTAATGCAACTTACTGAGGATATACTTGATGTCACAAAAATTGAAAGCGGCTCTTTATTATTGAAGAAAGAAAAATTCGACCTCAATGAGATGATCCTTGAACTATTGAACGAGTATCGTCAAAGAATCGGCAGTAACAGAGACAATGTGTCTCTATATTATGAAGGCAACAGACATGATACGATAATTATAGACGGCGACAGAAATAGGCTCTGTCAAGTATTTAATAACTTACTAAGTAATGCCTTCAAATTCACAACCAGGGGAAGCATTGGAGTTATCGTTGAACGACAGGTTAGTGACAATAGCATAATAGTTAGAGTGAAGGATACAGGAGCTGGGATACACCCCGACATATTGCCGAAGCTGTTTACAAAGTTTGTTACTAAATCAGATAATGGGGGTACAGGTTTGGGGCTGTTTATCTCCAAAAGCATAATCGAAAAACATGGCGGAAATATATGGGTTGAGGATAACAAAGGTGGTAAGAGCATGGGAGCAGTATTCTCCTTTCGTTTGCCTGCGAATAATACAAGTTAGTTTCTTAAAAAAATTCAGTAATGAACGAGACTCTCTTAAGCTATGAATGTCGTGCACATAATTGTGTCATTTATGTTTCAATAAGATTAAATCCTGATAAGACATATTTCCAACTAACAATGACCTTCTGTAAAGGCATGTGTAACAGACTGTATAACAATATAAGATCTCCTCATTCCAACTATAGGTATGGGCTAATGTGTAAGCCATGCCAGATAAGAGTGGAGACTAGTGACAGAATATGCAGGTGCTGTCATACTAGACTAAGGGTTAGTAGTAGGTGATGACACTTTTTGCCCCTTCCGGTAGGTAATATATCTTTTTGACGTAAAGAAGTAGGGGGGAAGAGATTTGGATCTGGCAGATTATAATCACAACAAATTAATCATCGAACAATTTACTAGGCAAGCAATACCATTCGCCAAGAAATCCGCTCAGTATATTGATGAAACATTTGAAAAAATCCTATCAGTTGTCGAAGTGGATAAGAGTGACAACATCCTAGACGTCGCATGCGGAACAGGATCGATCTCAATCGGTGGTAGGAATTTGCAAGGTTGTCTAGCCATGTAACAGGAATAGACATCACTCCAGCAATGATTGAACAAGCCAAAGTCCTTCAAAAAGAGAGTATGTTAAGCAACTTAACTTGGGAAATAGGTGATATATCCAATCGACTACCTTACCAAAGCAGTTCATTTTCCATAGTAATTACTAGGTTCAGTTTCCATCATTTACTGAAACCATTCACAGTGTTAACTGAAATGAATCGAGTATGCAAAGTGGGAGGACAAATTATAGTGATTGATCCCACACCCGCAGTCGATAAAGCAGAGATGTACAACCACGTGGAGAAGCTTCGCGATCCTTCTCATGTGAATGCATTAACTACTTACGAATTTGAAAACCTGTTCGAAGAAGCGCGAATACCGATACGAAGAAGACGATCTTACACAATGAAAATCGGGCTAGAGGATCAACTGCAGACTTCGTTTCCTGATACAGAAAATATCATCAAGATCCGTCAGCTATTTATCGAAGACACCGAAAGCGACTTACTCGGACTTAACAGCTATTATGATGGGGACATAATTTTCTTTTCTTACCCTAATTCAATATTTGTCGGAATAAAAGAATGATCGAGTGATAACTCTAGAACAGTCGACATTAACCTCAAGTACGTCAGCATCTGACGCTAGACCTAGACCGATGATGAGGTGGTCGATTTTCCTTGAGTTGATTCCAAGGTCACGATCTATCTGGAAAAAATAATCAAGAAACGAGTTGGTCATTCATAGTCGTTGCCAGACTCGCAGCAGAAAATTACTGGTTAGCCAGACCACTTGTGTTACCGATTGCAGCTTTGTGAAGAACGCGCAGAACTCCGCCGTGGAATTCATCATCGGTTCCTATAATCACTTCAGTACCAGAATCATTAACTGCGGGCCTAGTGGCCAATCCTTCAACCTTAAGGCCATCGACAGACGCCACCCGCTCAGGCGGATCGAAGAGGGATATCTGTGGCCCTAGAGCTTGATCTGATTCGATGTGTCCGGCCAACCAGACTTGACTCCAAAACGGTCCTTTATCGATGTCGGGATCGATGGCTGACGATATAAAGAGATTACCATCTTGATCGAATTCTAACGCCGAAACCGGTCGAAAACCAGGATCAACTGCAGGTTCTTCCTCGATGGGTGCCCTAAATTCAACAGATTTAACGGGTCCAAATCTGAGAGGATCCAGCTGCAGAGCCCCCCAATTGATGTCTGTAGTCGGTGAACCCTGAGCGCGTTCAGCAAAAATGAATACGAGTTCATCATCAATAGCCGTAACTGCGCAACCTTCTACATTATGAATCTCTATAGGCCAGGCTACAGTATCGTTTACAAGCAGAGTGTCGTTGTTGAGATCCGCCAAAAAGATGCGCTTCGAGCCCCTATCATTGTCACCGCTCTCTCCAAGTAGAAAATGGGTTGTCTCAGGAATCCGGGCAACACACCCTAGGTCACTACCTGGATTTTCTCCACTTGGCCAAGTGACATTTAATGGAGTAACTACGGTTCCGCCATGCTCTGAAGGCAGTGTAAGCAGGTTTGCCCTTGGAGCACTGGCTTCTTCAGGAAACTTAGCGTCATGGATTGCTAAAAAGGAATCATTGCCGATCCATGCGATTCCACTCAGGTCGGGAAGGGTTTGATATGTTGATGAACCTTGGGCAGAAATAACTGAACTGCTGACTGGAAGCAATGCAACGGCAATCATGATGATAATAAAACGCAACATCTATCCACGATCATTGAATCTGCCTTAAAAGCGTTTATTGTTGTTAGGTCAAGTCACTAGAAATCAAATAATCTATAAATTTTGATTAGCCATCAACATTTAAATGGTCAATTTATGAAAATCAGGACGTGATTTAAGGTGGAAAGCAGAACACAATCTGATATCCGTATGCTGAATTTGGCTATAGGTACTGCTGCTCTGTTTATTATAATGGTTCATTTTGGTACATATAACGAATCATTCGCCACTCTGCCGACTGATCAACAACAACAACCCAACATTAATGCATCAGCACTTTTTGACACGCGCACAATGGTGCTGGGAGACAATGTGAAGAACCTTGTGATTTTCATTCCTAACGAAGCCCATGAATCAACAAATCAAGCTGCTAACCAGTTTCCTCTTGCGAACCAGCCATACCTCCCCCAGAACGCTGTTGTAAATACCGGGACCGCAGTCACTTGGTTTAACGGTGACGTCGATCATGATAGGTCTATAACGGTAGCCCAAGGTAACTCAATACCAGCTGACACTGAATCTTTAACTGGTCCTGAAATCGGTACATTCGAATATAACACAGCGACTGCGCCTGTTACATTTAATGATACAGGAATGTATACCTATTTTGAAAAGGATGTAAATGAAGACGATCCTGCATTTGTAATGAATGGAACAATAGATGTAATCAACCAACCCGAGTCCTTGCCATCATCATCAAGTGATGGTTTTGATACTGTCGGCGTACTAATGGTACCCGCTCAAGATATTCAAACATATACGACTGATTTACAGAACCGAGGTTTCGCAATAGAAAGCACCCATAACTTCAAAGACCTTAGAGGAGGTCAGAGCGGAACAGGAGATGAACAAACACTGGTTGTATGGGCTACATCGGGTATGACCTTACCGGACATTGTAACAAATCTGCAGGAATTCACTCTCAGTTTGCCATATAGCTAAAAAAAGTCGTGGTCGCAAAAAATATACTCTACAATTATGCGCTAAAACAAACCATGTCTCTTCCAGCCACTTTTTTTAACCTGTGATGCTAAGTTACTGAAGGCTTTTATATATCTCACATAATGTATCGACATGCTAAGCTCGTTGACATTAGTTGTGACTGTTAGTGTTATCGCTATTACATTTCTTTCGTATACGTATATGACTGACAGCATGTCTTTGCTTGTTCAAAAACAGCAACAAGCGTATGGGCAAGGTAATGGGGATTTGGAAGAACTCGAGGATGATCAGGGGACTTCGGTCGGACCCACTAAAGAAGTAACTAACGTCCCTGGTTCGACCGACCAAGATGGAGCTCAGTGTACTGGAGATTTTGCATTTGATCCCACTACCGGAGAGTGTGACTCTACGTTAGGCCCATGCCCTGAAGGGGAGACGAGAGGCGAATCAGGTTTTTGTGCGGTAATGCCGGAGGAATGTCCTCCAGGCACATATATTGATGAGGATCCCTTGTGTGAACCATGTCCTAGTGAAGGACAGATTCCAGAGGAATGTAATCAATTAGACCAGAAAAAGCCACCTAAACCCGCTCTGGGAGCCATACCGCTGACTAACGAAACCACCGCGAATCAGAATGGAAATACGACTTGATCATTCCATTTTGGTATTCAAGACGGTAAGTGGATGAATCTAAAGCCCGATGGTGGGTCTGCGTTTCATCAAGGGCGAGGATGATATAATATAGAGATAAAACAATGAGGAACTCCCCTCCGTTATTCCCCCAATTCGTCGATTAATGAGATTTAACGAACAGTTCTTCCATCCTATTATATGTCATTAAAGCCTGCATACCTTTTGGGGTGGTCTTGAACGCCCTTTCTCCATCTATATACTCAATAAGATCACACTGAAGTAAATGAACCAAATACTCCTTCAGAAGATTGTATGACAGATATGTCTTGAACTGAATTTCCGTTATCCTGACCTTGTTCCCGTTAGTTACCTCTAAAATAGAAGAGATTATTTCTGATCTGGATCTATGTCTTAGTTGTCGAGGCATCTCTTACTCTATATTATCACAAAAGAAATACATACTTATTTATGACTAATATGACTACTAGAAGAATCTTATAGCATTAGGACACAGCTGGTGCCACTGATTTCTTAAAACCATATTTACTTCTTCAGTTGGCCTGCTAAGTTACCCATTTTTTAGATGTAATACCAGATCGTTGCAGTTATGACAAGAGAATTTGGCGCGAAGGCTATAGATTGCACAAGCACGGATAGTGATATGATATGGTAAGCGTATCCCGCCTTAATGTAAAGTAGAAAGGCGACATACCCACCATCACTACTACTCCAAATCATGTTGTGTCCATCCTTCTAACGACTAGCCCCTTTTGCAAGCTTTTATTGTAGGCAAGTAAATCCCTCACTGTAGTCTTCGAAGGTTCGTAATTCTATGCCCTTATGTTAATAGACCCAACAGAATGTTTAATTGCGATATCTCTTTCTCGATAGCAGCACAATCAGCATCATCGGTCGAGCATTTCAGAAGTGTTAAGCAAGCCTCTAATTCGGACAGGATGATATCTTTTTTATCAAGGCAAAGCCCATGGTACGAATCTATTAATGTGTATGCCACTGTCCTTCCGCCCTTTGCTTTACAACCACATGTCCTAGCCGAGATTAGCGTTTGTGCTTCTGTTTTGCATATGTTCATCCAACTACGCCTCCATTCATTATCTTTATAGGCTGATACATCGTCATTTTTAGTACGTTAATACCTTTGCATTTAGGACATGAGACTGCTTCCTCTTCTATATCCAGTAGTGACGCACACCAGAAGCAAGACTTGCACAACAAAAAGACAAAGTCACCGAATATCTTTGTGTCCCGATTATTGATTAGAGATAACGTATTTTTAGCTTCGCGATTTTGCAATTGAGTAACAGTATCTTTGCATAAAAGCTGATGCTCCTGAAATAGGGTATCTGAGCTTTCGACCTTCAAACCTATTCGTCACTACTATTTAGCGCTGAGTTTTGTATATAAGGATAGACTAACTATGTTATCTCGGCTGTGTATTTTTTGCTGCGATAGCTGGTTGGTTGGTCCACTACTATCACTACCTACTACTACC
>DASQQK010000217.1:0-2985 GCA_035643435.1 Nitrososphaeraceae archaeon
GCATAAATAAAAATAGGTGTTGCCTTGTACAACTTGTTAAAAAACGAAGTAACCTCAAGCTCTTTGCGTAATGCAACCATATAATGTCTAAGGGTATACAAACCTGCAAAAAATACAGTGATAGTCATTGCTACAAATAACACTAGACCAAAAGGGGAAGTAAGAGGCTTTCCCAAAACGTCTTGAAAGGTGCCAAAGATTACATCGGTAAGTATTATGGCCCAAACAATAAACGCCATCAAATAAGTTTTTTTGTTAATGATGCTTGTTGTGACTAACAACGGACGACTAAACATCCTTACTTTATAGGCCAACTAAATATCCTTATTTTAATAAAGACATTACCTTTTAACCTTTTCTTGCAAGTTTTGGCGGCTCTATTAGAGAGCTCTTATATTGTTAGAAACACGCATAACAAGACCGCAGTAATCACCGGGAGTGGTAGAGGAATAGGAAAAGAAACTGCGATTAAATTGGCTGAACACCTAGAGAATGTCGTTGTTTGCTCCAGGACCCAAAGTGAAATCGATTCGGTAGTAAAAGAAATTGAAAATTAACGTTTTGGGTTTAACATGCGATATTCGTGTGTCATCTCAGGTGAATTCTCTTGTCCAATTAGCAGCGAACAAATCCGGAAGTGAAACCATAGATATACTTGTCAATAATGCAGGGGTTGCATTTGATAAGAAGTTAGTGGATACTTCAGAAGAAGAATGGGATCAAACGATAGATACCAACCTAAAAGGAGCCTATCTTTTTACAAAGGCTGTTCTTCCTCATATGATTACTGGCATTAGAAGTTGTGCCATATAACATCAGGGTACTTACAATATTTCTTGGACAGGTAGCCACAAAAATGTGGCAGGATTATGATTACGATTATTATGAAAAAAATAAGAACAAAATGCTTAGTCCACAGAAGGTGGCAGCAAAAATCGTGGAGATGATATCTGACACCAAAAATTACAAGAATGGAAACTCATTAGAATTGTATTATTTCTAAATACCTGACCACAAAGGACATGATCCTATAATCTTAAATGTTTTTAAATAGTATATCTTTGCTATTGGTAATGTGCCCCTTTACCTGCTGCAGCTCTATAGTAGTGGTGGTTTTTCTGGTGGTATTAGTGTCGACAGCTTAGTGACACACCTCCTCAATCAAGCAGCAAAACGGGGGGATAAACGGGTATATGTAACACGATTCAGCCAGTAGCGAGTTGCAGTCCTGTACCTGATGGAACATTTACTAATGAAGGTCAGGAACGAAATAATCTTAGCAACTGGAGACAAACTTGGGTTTTGTAGGTACAATAAGTTCGCTACTGGAATGAGCGTGAGAGTTATCAGAAGAATTAAGAATAGCAATAATAGTATGATGTCTAGATTAGGGATATAGTTTATAACCGCTGAAAAGAGAGACCAGTACAAGAATACTGTTATAAACGCATTTATGTATGCTATCAGAGTATTAGAGAAGGTCTTGGACTCGAATTGTTGTGGGTCGCTTCCAGCTGGAGTTGCCAAGTTATAAACCAATAGGACAATTCCAACCAAAAGTACTGTAACAGTAAGAGTCTTCAGTCTAGACTTATCCAGGAAAATTTTCATTCCGTTTTATTGTGTAGCAGTGGACTAGGTTTCCGACGAGAAGATGATCGCCAAAGAATAGATGCAATCAAGCAGAGTATGCTGCCTATGAAAATGTTCTCAATCCTTTCTAGGGGAGTCAGGGTACTCGTACTTTGATAACCAATATCAATAAAGAGAAGTATGAAGGTCGTCATAAATATTACTGTGAAGGCGTAATTCTTTATCCTTATAAAGATTAGATAAGTGGTCATAAAAATGAAAAGAAGGAAGGATAACAACCAGATATCCTGAATGTTATCAATTATGATTAAGGCAATTACTGCACCTATAATAGTACCTATGATACGGTGGACTACTTTCCACACAGTCCAAGATGTTGAAATCTCATGGTAATTCCTGTTTAGTACTACATTTATGGTTACTACGATCCAAATTCCTTCGTGTAATTCGAACCATCGGGAAATTGTCATACCAATTGCGGCTGTAATTGCAACAACTAAAGCGTACTGGAAATTTTGAGAGTGTATGGATAGGCTGTCTGTTAAAGGCGTAATTCTATCCCGCCAGGTCACTTTAGTTTTAACATGTTGTTCCTGGACTGCACCTTCCTTCACAACACTTGAAAAAATATGCAATGGAAAGATCTTCCCCCCTATTATTGCCCACAATCCACCTGCTAAGATTAGCAGGAATGATGGAATGCTGGGGTAACAGAACTATTACCAGTCAGCCCTAAACTGGCAACAGATATCATGGAGGCAGCGTAACCGTGCAACCTCGCCTTTGGATATACATATGAGTATGAAACTATGAATAGTCCAATACCCAAGAGAAGTGCCACGAAATACTCACTAGTGCTTATGACCACCCCGATAGCATAAATTGATGCGTACAGTACTGAAATAGACAGCATGACACGCGTTCTGTGAGCAGTATCTTTTAATACCGTTGCACGAATCAATTCTACCCCCAACACTAATGGAGTTCCCAGCATAACCAAAGCCGACTCGCTAACATGGTCAGTGATCAGTCCAATAGCCACGACCACAAGTACTAATATTGAGAGCCTAAGGCCGGTATAGATATCAGCTTTAGTTAAGGGACTAAAATCTACGGTCACAAGGTCGCGAACGAACCTGTACAAGCCAGATCGGGGCCAGGCAATAATGCGGTCTTGTGATGTAATAATTATTGAATTTATAAAGTTGTCCTTCTTACGAGTTACGAATGAAGCTCACTGCACAGCATGGGATTGCAACATCTATACATGTAGATAATATGGGTTAGATAATACGGGTCCATATATCCAAGTATCTTTAGATTGCAGAATAAGGGGATCAGTGTTTGATATCCAAATCAAATGATGATCCTGTCAGACAATCTCCTACTGAG
>DASQQK010000218.1:0-3536 GCA_035643435.1 Nitrososphaeraceae archaeon
GGAGACGTATTTGATGCACTCCTAGTCAGTTTGCTGTATAATATTACAAGAAGTAAGATGTCTACAGCTGTGAACATGATTGAATTTATACCTTTTGTTGGGGATTACATCCCCGTGTATACAATATCAACACTCATTTGGATTGCAAAAACGCTCAAAAGCAATAGAAAACGCATTAGAGCAGGAGCTATTAATGGTAGGTACCAGTAAAAAGAATCTGTCAGTTCCACACCATTTTTGACCAGTCCATTATCATCACTTCCTCCGCTTTGCAATGCGATAACGTGCTAACAAGCTTCCAGTTAAAATAGTAGTAGCACAATAGCTGTTACCCCCAAAGGACGTCAGTAATCCGACACATTTTAGTGCGCAATGAGAGTTGATTTGTATTATTGTCGAGCGTAAGCATAATCACTCAAGTCGTTATACACATATTTTTTTTAGTCGTGATACCAGTATTATGACTGTGTATCCTGCAATTTATCTATTCACCTAGCAGACACCAAATAGTGCATAGCACGGGGAGTAGATAACCTTTCCTGCCTGCCGCGATTTGTTGTTCAAAAAAAATATTCACTCTAGCTTCCACCCTCCTGATTTAGTCCCCACCTTTCTCTGATTTTATCCTCCAGTTTCGAAAAGATGACACGGTCAAAGACAAGTCCGATGGCGAAGATTGTGATCATAGAGGCAATTATTTGATCCATGAGCTGGAACTCTCTACCCACTAATAGAATGTGCCCCAATCCAATCGAAGCAGCGACCAGGATTTCCGCGCCTATAAGAGCATGCCATGCAAACGACCAAGCTTGTTTTAAGCCGACGATTAGCGACGGAGTAGCCGCTGGGATCATGACGTACCTGAACAATGAGAAACCTTCAGATCCCATATTTCTTGCCGCACGGATATAGATCGGTGGTATATTTCTTATGCCTCCGTAGGTAGACATCATGACCGAGAAGACAGAGCTCATAATTACGACGAATAGTATTCCTGCATCGTTAAGTCCGATAAGTAGTATAGCGAAAGGTACCCATGCTACGCTAGGAAAAGATTGCAAACCAACGGCAAAAGAGCTCATGGTTTTGCCGAACCCAGGGAATTTGACCATAGCCAGCCCGATCGAAACCCCAATAATTATTGAAAGAGTAAAGCCAATAATAAGGCGGTACATTGTGACCGCGATACTAGTGACCAAGGTCATATTTTCAACCATGTCAAGAAAAGATCCTGCAACCATAATTGGAGACGGTAACGAAACTTCAGGCCATATCCCTAACACGTACACCAGCTGCCATATTCCCAAGAAGGCAGCAATAAATAGGGTAACATTAGCAAAATCCTCAAGATCTACCTTGGGCTTTCTTTTTCGTTTAACCGTTGGGACCCATGGAGTTTGAGTCAGGATATTTCGCCCTTTCCATGTTATGGCTGCGTTATTTTATTCGGTAACTTACATGTAGGTTCAAGGAGTAATTCGCTCTTTATCTGATATGGCATTTCTTAGAAAAAGCCTAAATCATATATATAATTGCCTTCAAATATGACAAATTCAATTGTTAGACGAATTCATTGCATACACATTACTCAATAAGCAAGTGAACAAAACTGTGCACCATATCACTAAGAAGTTGTCATCTTTTGTTGTAACACAACAAAAGAACCACTAATATTGGAGGAGCAGAATGAAATGTTTCGACGATAAGCAACTATGAAGATAATGACTAAATTCTTGATATCTGGAGCAATTATCCTTGTAGTTGCATATAGCTCACAATTCACTTCGGAATTCAGGTCAAGCATGACTAATTCCTTATCGGGTGGCAATCAAGTAGTCCAGGAGGCCGATTCCAGGTCGAATGTGTTACGGTTGGGCTATTTACCTAACCTTAATCACGCCCAAGTAATTATTGGTTTAGGAAATGGGCATTTGCAAAAGGCGCTATCAGAGAACTACACTACTAGGAGTGAGGGTGGGAATGATGGAGCTAGGATAGAAGAATATGTATTCAGTGCTGGTCCTTCAGCTATCGAAGCACTGTACGCAGGTCAAATTGATGTCGCATACGTTGGCCCCATCCCCGCAATAAATGGCTACCTAGCATCTAATGGTGAAGGACTCAGAATAATCTCTGGCTCTGCCAACGGAGGGTCGACGTTCGTGGTGAGAAATGATTCAGGCATACTATCAGCAGCCGACCTAGGTGGAAAGAAATTTGCATCTCCCCAATTAGGCAGTACTCAAGACGTAGCTTTGAGAAAATATTTGACTCTGAACGGGTTCAAGACCGTAGAGAATGGTGGCAATGTAACGGTGGTGCCAGTAAAACCATCTGATATTGTTACTCTAATGCTGAAGAGAGAAATCGATGGTGCATGGGTTCCTGAACCCTGGGGAGCACGCCTCGTTAAAGAATCAAACGGTAGGATACTTGTAGACGAGAGCGATCTGTGGCCGCCGGATGGCAAGTTCGTTACCACTAACATTGTTGTTAGAACGGATTTCCTTAAGAATAATCCCGAGATAGTAAAAAACCTGATAAACGCAAATATTGATGAGACAATGTGGATAAATGATAGACTTAAGAACATACGGAATAGCAATGGCAACACTGGTATCGACTCATTCATACGCGCATTTAATAATGGCCTCGAACGCATCACTGGTAGTACCTTACCTGAAGATGAATTAAGGGACGCATTACAAAGGCTTGAATTTACCTGTGATCCAGTCGAGCAATCACTTTTCAGGATGGCCGACGATGCGTATGAGCTTGGCCTGATAGGGAGAGGAGATAAACCAAATTTGTCGAATATCTACGACCTCAGATTGCTTAATGAAGTTCTCAAAGAAAGAAATCTTTTACCTTCACCGACGTAGGGGCGGTATCTCATATTTCTACTTCCTTCATATACTCAATATGTAAACTGAGAAGTTAACCATCACGAAGTCTAAGTCTTTCTGCAATAATCGACTCCCTCATATCTGAATTCTTGTCATCTGGTCCTTGTGTCGTAGAAATATTCGAAGAGTTTGTAGACTTCGTTTCACAATCTCCATTAACGCACTCAGTCTTTTCACACGGTCCGACCCCTGTGCAAGTAATCGAAGTGCTCTTGTCCTGTGCAAAAGTATCAATGAATCCTGTTACTGTTGTAGCCATATACAGAGCAAGGATGTATAACACTAAACATAGTTCTTTCTTATATCGCATCGCACTGTGCATAAGGTATGGGTCTCAGAGGAAGATATTAGGATTAGATAACCTCCTTACTATAAATTCAAACTATCATTTTTAAAAGTCTAAATCTAATGATGATTGGTGCAGTGTTGGCGAAGAAAGATCATAGTTCGAGTAATTCAGTACTGTGGGGGTACTGCGACTGAGCTGTTAAAAACTCGACGAGAGATATACTGTTACACCTTGTTTATGACAACGTATTGAAAATCTGGGACGGACCATATGGAGCTGATTTCATGCATTTGGGATCCCTGATAGTTGTTGTTAACTTATTCGACCCAATCCGTATGTCT
>DASQQK010000219.1:0-3024 GCA_035643435.1 Nitrososphaeraceae archaeon
TAGAAAACGCCAAGTCATATTTAGAAAATTTGAAATAAATCGGATCCCTGTCGAACTGATCTACAATATTTTAATTATTACAACCTACCAAAATTTTCTAGCTATCACTAAGGTTTTGTTGCCTGGCCTTTTGGCAACAAAAGTGGTAGGTAGTAACAAACATTATCTTCCCATATTACCCTCCATTTCAGCTGCTTGGTGAGTTTGTTTGGTTAGAATTATCAACAATATTCTTGAAGTATATTTTCATAATTCTGCTGGCTTGAGGGGAGTTATTGCTAAGATCATCGGCGAATTTAGCAAGGGGCTCCTTGATATACTTTTTTAATTGATCTGGAAAATTATCAAGTGCACCACCACCTAATAGTTGGCTAAACCAATCTGCTGCTCTGGTAAATATCTCAGATGATTTGGGAGGTTCCAACTCTAGAATTGCAGAACCAAGATTGACATACTCATCTACAAAATGAGTAATTATCGGTATGTGATTTCCTCTAACTGCCTCGTTAAATATGATAGACAATTCACTTTCTAATATATCTGCTAGTAAGCCCTCCTTAGGATTGATTACAATATTTCCTCTCTTTTCCATAATATTTGTATATTTTCTATTTGAAGACGTATACTTATGAATCTTAATATTTCGGGGTTTCATATAAAAGGGAACACCAAATATCTCTTCATTGCGAATCGAATAAATAAGAATCTCGAATAATCCTGTGACTGTAGATTTTACGACATCAGTATCATGCATGGCTGCAGATTTGACAGCCAATGAACGCAATAATTCGATCCCAAACAGAGGATCGTCACTGTATCTTCGATCTTGTGTAATCTCCATAGCTGACATAATCCTATTTTTGCATTTCTTGATTTTCTCATGGGTCAGATTCGCATGGGAGGTATCATTATCACTACCTCCATTCAATTTTTGATCCCGATTCAAAAATCTCGGTGATTCACCGCGGCGGTACACGGTGGCTATTACTTCATTCTTTCTAAGGCTATCTCCCACGGATTTTATCAGATCCATCCATAATCCTGTTCGATTTCTTATCACTTTATTACTAACATCATTCATAGTCGCATCAATATTGCTGACAGAATCATAATTGATCTCTTCAATATTATTACCACCGCCCTGAGCCTGATGCTCAAAATAAAACCCAAGATCATCCAAGCCTTTAGAAATAGTCCTCCAATTTATGTTGCTTAGCACTCCTGCATGCCTAGATCTTATCTCGATGATTTTTGTCCCGATTGGTTCATTCACGAATAGTGCTTTCTTATCTGGTATTCTTTCTTCATTTGTTCTTAGTGATGACAGGATTTGATTTATCACGTTCGCTACCAGTATGTTAGGCCTAAGATACGAACTAATGTTTCTCAAGAAAAGAACAAATATGAATAATGAAATTATGGCCATCACTACAGCTATGTTAACTCCGATTATGGGAGTAAAGAATTCTCCGTCTGAGGCTCTTATCGTCTTGAGTACTAATAATGAATATATGACTACAGATATGAACCATCCTAGCGTAAATTGGTTAATCTTGTCACCTTCAAATCGGTTAACAAGATGGGACGTATACTTTGTAATTGAAAGTTGTAACGTAATGAGTGTCACAGAGAATGCTACCCCCAGAATGGTAGCCCACCCTGCTGCAATAGTAGACAGAACACTTCTAGCAGCATCAGTACTACCAGCAAATATCATTGATCTAATATAAGGTACGTCAAATGTAATTTTTTGATAATATAACTCATCTAATCTTGACGACATAAGGAATAGCGTCACTGTGCAAATTGCAAATAGTATAGGAAGGTAAAGTATGGATTGCTTGAATAGTCTCCATCTTGTCTTCATTTTCTTCAATACCGCTGAGGGATTGTACTTGCCATCTGCTTCGGTTTCGCTTCTGTTCTTATCACTCAATATACTTTATCATATGAGACATCATATTTATTGAAATCCAAATTCTGTTAGTTATAGGTACCATGCGAGTACTAGATGCAAGAGGTAGCTTCATAATTGAAATATACTTTGTAGCCTAAGTCAGATGATTTAACTATAGATTGCACTACTGTGAAATATGAGTGAATTATCATGAGAATAATGAGCATCAACTAAAACGGTTAATAACTATATTGAATATCTATTGCAGAGGTTAAAGGATTGAAAGAATATTCGAAGCATATCGTCACCTATTTTACTGTCGGTATGCTAGTAGTTTTACTAGGTGCAAACTCAGGCTTTGCACAAACAAACCAGTCATCTCAGCAACAGGGGAATCAAACTGGTAACCAAAGCGCAGCTGGAGGTGGTGCGATCCCACCCAGAGATGTAATTCAGGGATTACGTAATGAAACAACAGCTGGATTTTCCAACACGACTGATGTAGAAAATCTAACAACTTCGGGTCTTCCTTCTCTTTCTGCTCCAACTACTACAGCTGAAGGAATGGAAAAATCACAATTAGGCGATGTCATTCCAGGAGAACAGGGGACTCAGTATGAAGGAGAAAAGAACCCTTAACTTTAATTTGATTTCGCACAGATATTAATCACATAATTTTTTTAGTTTTGGCTTTTTCAAAGTAACATTATACTTTGGGTATATCTGTAATATACATTCAATTATCTAAGATATCCTATAAATGCCGATTCAGTTGAATTACGTGCTGAAATATCGGATATTAGGAATGTCGGCTATCACATCAGATCTTACCTTTGCGATAAAGAATCACTATCACCGCAACTGCAGCAGGTATTCCAGCAATTACAGCATATGTTACATAAACGAGTGTTAGCGGAGATAGAAACCTTGAAACATTTGGTTGGTTACTAATTATTCCTGTCTCGGTAGCTGAAACTTCTTGTTCTTGCGTTTCGTTTGGATTATTGTATACCAATGTATTGAATTCCGCATATGCAGGAGTATTTCCAATATTCTCAATTCGTATCCTCACTGGACCTGGTTCGTCGAAAACAACCTCCTGAGCATCTGCACCTACCTCTATTAGA
>DASQQK010000220.1:0-2347 GCA_035643435.1 Nitrososphaeraceae archaeon
AATTGTAGAGATCATTTAACATATTTGGATTATCTTCTGATGTTCTTATAATTTTGATGAGGGCGCTCCCCATGATTATTGCGTCCGCACCAGCTGCAACCATCATAGATACGTGATCTGGTTTTTGCACTCCAAAACCCACAGCGATGGGTAGTGTAGGATTTGAATTCTTTCTAAGTTTAGCTATCCTTTTTACAGAACGATCATAAAGAGTACTCCTGACACCGGTAACACCATAAACAGAAACGGTGTACAAGAAGCCTGTGGAAACATTCATAATTCTACGCACTCGCTTATCATCGGTGTTCGGAGAAACTATAAAAATTGATGATACACCAAGCTTCCTAGAAATTTTGATGTATGCTTCTGATTCCTCGATTGACATATCAGGCAAAATAAAACCATCTATGCCCGAATCTCTGGCTTTAGTCATAAAGGTTTCAAATCCCGTACGATACAAGATATTGCTATAAGTCATAAAAATAAGTGGCAATTCAGGGAATAACTTTCTCGTGTACCCTGCCAATGCTACACACTGTTGAGGACGAACTCCATGAGTTAAGGCATGGTGCGATGCTTCCTGGATAATTGGGCCATCAGCTATGGGATCGGAGAACGGGATTCCTATTTCGATCATGTCTGCTCCTGCTTTGACCAATGTTTCGATGATCGATCTGCTAGTTCTCAAGTCTGGAAAGCCTCCTACCACATAACAGATCAAAGCCGCCTGTTTTCGTTCTCTCAACTCACTAAACTTCTTGCTGATCCGATCCTCATTCCTCCTGGTCCTAATCATCTTAGTTTTGCTCCGTATCGGGAGAACTCATTACGTTCAAAAAGAATGCCGATGTCTTTGTCACCTCGGCCAGATATGGTAACTACAATATTCTTGTCGCGTCCCATTTTCTTAGCAAGCTTCATTGCATAGGCCAATGCATGAGACGATTCTAGAGCAGGAATGATACCTTCATACTTACACAATGCCATGAATGCGTCGATTGCCTCACGATCAGTACGGCTTACATACTTGACTCTCTGAGTATCCTTGAGATATGCATGTTCTGGTCCGACTCCCGGATAGTCAAGGCCCGCTGAAATGCTATGGGTACCGAGGACCTGACCAAATTCATCCTGCAAAAGGTAACTCTTCATTCCGTGTAGAACGCCAACCGTTCCGGCATTTAGACTGGCGGAGTGCTTTAGTGTTTTTAACCCTTCGCCCCCGGCTTCGACTCCGTACAATGAAACCTCCCTGTACTTAAGGAGAGGATAGAAACTTCCGATAGCGTTGCTGCCCCCTCCAACACAAGCAACTACCGCATCGGGGAGTCCTCCGAACTTTTTTCTTGCCTGGCTCTTAATTTCACTTCCTATCACACTCTGGAAATCCCGAACTATTGTGGGATAGGGATGTGGTCCTACCACAGATCCTATCAGATAGTATGTATCTTCGACATTCGATATCCAATCCCTTAATGCTTCATTAATGGCATCTTTCAAAGTTTGACTTCCCGAACCAACTTCGTGAACTCTAGCACCAAGAAGCTGCATCCTAAGCACATTTTGGCTTTGCCTCTTTGTATCCTTGAGGCCCATGTAAACCTCTGCACTAAGGTTGAGTGCTCCACAAGCAATTGAGGTTGCTACCCCGTGTTGCCCTGCTCCCGTTTCTGCAATAATCCTTTTTTTTCCCATCCTTTTAGCCAATAGTCCCTGCCCTAAAGTATTGTTAATTTTATGAGCACCTCCATGTAACAGGTCTTCTCTCTTCAGGTAGATCCTAGCGCCGCCTGTGTATTGAGTCAGGTTTTTTGCGTAGTAAAGTGGGGTTGGCCGCCCCGCATACTCATTCAGATAATAGTGTAGTTGACTTTTAAACAGAGGATCTTTCTTAAATTTGGAATACGCCCTTTCTAGTTCCTGAATTGGTGGGACCAGAGTTTCGGGTATATAGCGCCCTCCATATCTTCCAAATTTTCCCTCGTCAAGACGATCTTTAGGCATTTTATTCTGATGCTCTAGAATTGAATTGTCATTCTATTAAGACGTTGTCTTCAGGAAATTCTCTAGACAAAGGATCGCTTATATACCTGGCTGTGATAAATGCTATTACTGCTACAAATTGAGTAGTACAGCTAGTGGGTTTATCAAGGCTATTGAGTCAGGCTCAAAGCATCTTTTGATCAAGAGGTTCACGTTTAGGTACCCAGAGGAGAAATTGAAGTTTGTTGGGGACGGGTATCAGTTTGATCCAAAACGTGGTGTAGGTATAGCTGGATATCGAGGGAGACATATCCTATTTCATGATAAGTGTACTGGATGCCAGTTATGTGCCATTGCATGTGAA
>DASQQK010000221.1:0-2842 GCA_035643435.1 Nitrososphaeraceae archaeon
CGTCGAGGACTATACCAAGAAATTCAATTGCGAGGCCGCATATTTTGCTGCACTGAACGGAATGAGAAACATGGTATTTGTTTTGGATCTATCGAGTCCAGATATGATACCTGCGGTCTGCGAGCCATTGTTTCAGGAATACGAAGCCAATGTAGAGATCCATCCTGCAATGAATTTGGATGACTTGAAGAAGGCAATTTCAAGAATGTAAGGCTAGGAAACCTCAATTTTTTTCTGATGTGCACAACTCTTCTGTGTGTAGGGATAGTTCTTGTGCGCAGTAACACTCAGTACACCACAATCCGATTTATATTATGCCGAACTGAACTAGATATGACTGTCCCTAATGTGACCATGAAAACAAATTTGCTCGTCAAGTACATAAGCTAAAGACTGGGTCGCCTATAATATGAGTGTAAATTTGGAAGTAGAGCGACTCCTGCAATAGATGTGATGTTATGACTCCACTAAGCATGATTGGCAGATTTTTAATTTCGTCTATCGGTATAATTAGACAGGATATTCATCAAATAAACCACTCTTGTCTACTAATATTCTATCCCTTGTTGTGCTCGCCAGTTCATTTTATGAATGCACCAATTCATTGAATATGATGAAATATCATCTATAGTAACCATACTTGTTCTAAGTTTAGCAATAGCTGCTAGTAAAAGCGATCCATAATAGCGATATTCCCAGACGCCTAAAGGAGCTTAGAGAAGATCTAGAGAGCGAGATAGACAGGACTTGCAAATGCAGCTGGAGTCAAGATAGAGGAATGAGAACAGCAGAATTTAGAAAGAATGGCTAGGTAGCTTGAAATATGGAATGAACCATGAACCATCCAAATAATGCCGTTAAGCCCTGAAGAAAGAAATGAGAGATTGCAAAGTCTGGATGAGACTATAGGTCAAAATTTGGATGAACAAATTCAGGAGCATAAAGCTAGTGCCAAGTTTTCTTTAGCTTTACATTTTGATAGGGAACTTGCCGCTGCTGAAGAATGTGCTAAAAATAGAGATCTTCAGGAGGCATTCGTCCATCGTATCTGGGCGGAGATGCTAAATACAACACTTAAAATGCTGGAAAAGTAATGACTTTTATACTCGAAACATGGTTACCCGAATAAGGTCATTCTCAGGGTGAATACGCATCCATTATTCACTGAGCTACGTTAGAGTATACAACCGTACGACAAACTACTGCGCTACCTGAAAAAGGTTTACCAAGAACTTAACATTCGGTGACTGTTTTCTGCACAGTAGCAGTTAGTAAAACAGGCGAAGATAATCAAAATATTTACAGGCGAGGGGAAGATAACCTTGTATCTTACCATGGAGAGCGTGACTGATATATAACTAAAAACAGTAGAAGCTTAAGTTAGTATTCTGTTACTATATGCAGAATCTTCTTTTTTCCCATTGCGATATTAGTTCTCAAACGGTATGATAAGATCCAACCTACAAAACTATAGATATACACTGTAAGAACGAATATATATGTTATAGTCTTCAATGAACTCAAGATGTCATTAAAAAAATACCCATCTTTCTTGGTTCTATCCGCAGTGATTGCGCTCGTTGGTCCGATGATGGTTTTGACGACAATAGGACCTCTTGGCGGAACTGAAATCCCAAGCGTATACGGACAGAATGACACTATGATGGATGAAGCCAATATGACTGGGAACATGACAGGAAACATGACAGAAGGTATGACTACTGATATGGTCCCTTGTCTGCTTCAATGTTAGTGTGCTAAAGCACATTCATTCTATTTCTTAGGTGCTGTTATTTAAGTAACTAACTGCACCTTTGTGTGTGCGCTATTCATCCATTCATATATTGCAGAAATTGCCTGGCTGTTTTGTGGTTCTGGTGTATGACTCGCTTTCGATCGGAGGCCACATTGTTTAATTTGCTTCAGATGTGGCTTTCCATATTGGAGCACAATTAGAGCAAGACTTGAATACTAGTTGCAAAATTTTCACCAATAAAGAAAATTGAAAATATCAATATACTTGCCATCATTATCAACTTGACGCTTGCAGACGTATGATACTGTACTTTGTTTATAGATAAAAAAATATACTAAACTTATCATGTTATATTTAACAAACTTTGCTTACAAATATACGATTTTTTTCTCAGTCTTTTTTCACTCAATTTAGATAAGCCAAATAGAAATAACCCAATTAGGATTATCCAAATGGAAAGCCGAACATTTGCAACATTATCGGCAGTAGTGTCTATTCAGACAGAACTGAATTGTGATTCAGTTCCTATAAACATAGGATCCTCGGCTGAATAAATCATGGCCTGCAAGAATATCCTGCGGGAGCAAGGACAGGTTCTCATACTTCTGCTTCTGTTCCTATTAGTGGGATCGTTGGAAACACCATTAAATATCATATATGAAGCAAGGTTATAGATCTACAAATAGTTCTGCAATGTTAGCATGAGTGAAGGTATTCTTTTATTCTACATTACCAAACCATTTGAAAGTTCAACAATAGATAGGGAAATCAGGTGGTGTCATGTAATTGAATGAATCAATATTATTTCTAACTACCGATGCATGCTGTTCAGTTCGGAATCCCTCTCCAACGTGGAGATGTTATTGGAAGCGCCGAAGAACTATCCATGAACGACTGCAAACCAATCTGATAGAATCATTAGATAGAGTTATCTCGAATCTGCCCAACAAAATCACAAAAGCACCGTAAGATGGCAAGGACTAAGCAGCACTGTGTGTTAAATGATGGGTCCATTGCTGAAAAAACATTCTGAATATGTGCAGCATTTTCATTTTCGTTTAACCTTTCCTTAGGAGGTACTCTAGG